>NZ_CP051240.1:3657107-3961866 GCF_017794965.1 Alcanivorax sp. | reverse complement strand
GCGCGGCCTCTTGCATTAAACACAGAAGGGCATTGCTCGCGAAATGTTCACTATTCACTGTTCACTGTTAACTGCCTTTCAATCTTTCCATTTCATGATCGGCGACCACTCTCGCCATTCATCTTCCGCCTGACGGTTCAGCGGGAAGCGACGCCCTTCTTCTGCCAGCGGGCCGGGTTCGGGTGGGGTAGCGAAGCTGATACCGCCGCGCAGGAGATTCTCCAGGGAACTGGACTGAACCTCTGCCCCCTTGAACAGCCCCACATCCACAGTCAAACCGGAACTGTTCCAGAACACGCTATTGGTACGTACCAGCTTGCTGTACTCGGGTTTGATAATGGCCTGAATCTCCACATAGCGACTGCCCTCACTGAGCCTGCTGTCACCAATGGTGCCCACTTCCATATCCCGATAATAAATATGCCGGCCTTTTTTCAGGGAGCCCAATTGGTTCGCCACCAGGGTGATCTTCAACCCCAGATCCGGTTGTTGATCCGGCGGCGTTTCCAGACCGACAAATTCCTTTTTCTGTTCACCGTCACCGGGTTCCACGGCAATATATTTTCCCGACACCAGGGTATCCAGATTGCGGGCACCGGCAATGCCAAGCTCCGGCTCCACAATCCAGAATTTGCTGTTTTCACTGGCCAGCTTTTCAGCATCCCGATTCAGGCTGGCATGCACATTCACGGTCTTCAGATCTTCGCTGAGCACAATATCGTCAACACTGCCCACCGGGACACCACGGTAACGCAGCTCCACACCTGGCTTGATGCCTGCCCCGCTCTGAAAGCTGATCTCGATCTGCACATCCCGTTGCAGCAACTGATCGTAGAGCAACCAGCTCGCCACGATCAGACTGAGTAGCGGCACCAGCCAGATCGGCGAGGGCCAGTGTGATTTTTTCACTTCAGGTGTTTCCATTCTCAGACTCCACGTTGATCGGGGATGGTCTTCATCCAGAGCTGCCCAGGCGAGAACGCGTGGGCAGACAACATGGTCAACACCACCGCCAGAGCAAACGCCAGAATACCGGGCTCAGGCTTCACACTGGCCAGATTGCCAAATTCCACCAGCGCTGCCAGCAGCGCCACAACAAACACATCGAGCATGGACCAGCGACCAATCCAGTACACCAGCCGGTAGGCCCGCGTGCTCAGCAACGGGTCGGTTTCATGCGGTGCCCGCCAGTAGACAACCGCCAGCACCAACACCTTGAACAAGGGCACCAGCAAACTGGCCACCATGACAATGATGGCGATGCCGGGCATCCCTGCTTCGAACAACTGCCAGATGCCATCGGCAATGGTGCTGGTCTTGCTGCGCCCGCCCTGGGTCACCGTCATGATCGGCAACAGGTTGGCAGGTACCAGCCAGACCAGCGCGGCGATCAGCAGCGCCCAGCAGAGAGTGCGGGATTCATTCACCATGGGCACCCTCGTCATTGTGCAGGGCTATCTGCCGTTGTAGCTGATCCGGCTGGGCCAGGGTTTCCACAATCAGGCGCAACACCACCGCCATGCCCAGACAAACGATACCGGCACCCGGCGTGATCGAGGCCAGATCGCCAAGCTTGGTCATGGAAATCAGGATGCCAAGCAGAAAAATATCGGTCATGGCCCATTCCCGGCTCTGCCGGTAGATCTGCATCCAGCGTGGCGATGCCACTGGCTGTTGTTGTCGAGCCGCCCATAACAGGCGGGTCACTGCTACCAGATTCGCCAGCGGCATGATCAACAGGGTAAACAACAGCAGCAAGCCTGCGGGCAGATAGACGCCATGCATGAGGGCCACAATACAGTCCAGCAGGCTGGCGCTGTTATCCAGCCCCAGGTTCTCCAGGCGTAACAACGGCAGGGTAAGGGCGGGCACCCACAGAAAGGCGGTTGCCAACGACAGGGCCAGCAGGGAATCCGGTTTCAGACGCCAGGCGCCACTGAGCTGACAATCACAGCGGGGACAACGCCAGCTGCCTCGCCCCTTGCCTGAAGGCAGGGCCAGACGGGTATGGCAATCCGGACAGTGCAGCACGTCCGGCTGGCGCAAGGGGCGCCGGCTGAGGGAAACCTCCCTGTCCGATGGCAAAGGCAGCTCCTGTATTGAACAGATATCAAGGATGACATTGCCTGATTTGCACGTCTGTGAAAACCAGCAGGGGTTTTACGGAGTTTTATAAATGGGGAAAGGATGACTTTGCAGGAGCGCCAACATGTTGGCTGAAGGAGGCCGGAATCAGCGATGGCACTGGATGAAACACGCCCCCTGTTCTGCAGCCGTAAACACATCAGGCTTCGACTCAATTCTGGACGTGGCCTGATGCCTTTAAACAACAGCGCCCTGTCGTGCCGCTGTTCACTATTCACTGTTAACAGCTTTAATCAATCGGACCAGGGTTCTTGCGTTTTTTTACGGTGGCGAAACCGCCCTGGGTATCCGGAGCCGCAGGCTTTTGACTACGTCGAGCAGCGGGCTTTTTGGCGGGGGCCTTTTTCTTCAACGGCTTCTTGCCACCTTTCTTGGCATCCGTCTTTTTCTTCAGCTTTTTCTTCTTGCTGCCCGCAGCCTTGCCATTGGACTTGAGCTTCTTTGGCCCCAGAAACTTGCCTTTCAAGGGCTCGATGACGCGGAAATCGAATTGCTGACGCAGGTAGCGCTGAATGCTCGCCATCAGGTTCCATTCGTGGGCCGCAATCAGGGAGATCGCAGTGCCTTCACCGCCCACCCGGCCGGTGCGGCCAATACGATGCACATATTCATCACCGCTGCGAGGCATGTCGAAGTTGATCACCAGGTCCAGCCCTTCCACATGAATGCCACGGGCCGCCACATCGGTGGCCACCAGCACCCGCACACCGCCATCCTTGAGCCGGTCCATGGCCAGCTTGCGGTCTTTCTGGTCTTTCTCCCCGTGCAGCACAAAGACCTTGTGGCTGGTGGCTCGCAGTACGCCGCCCAGGCGATCCGCCTGTTCCCGGGTATTGGTAAAGATCACCGCCTTGTCATAAGTTTCGTGGGCCAGCAGCCACTGCACCAGACGTTCCTTGTGGGCCACATCGTCGGCGGTGATCACCTGTTGCAGGATCGATTCATTCAGATCGCGCACCGTGTCCAGCAACAGGAACTTCGGTTCACGCAATACATTTTCGACCACGCGATCCATGGCGTTGCCGCCGCGGGTGGCAGAGAACAGCAGGGTCTGTCGTTCGGTGCGGCACTCTGCCGCCAGCCGCAACACATCATCACTGAAACCCATATCCAGCATGCGGTCGGATTCATCCAGCACCAGCACTTCCAGATCGCCCAGCAGCAGGTTGCCCGCTTCCAGGTGCTCGATAAGCCGCCCCGGCGTGCCAATCAGGATCTCCGGATTCTTACGCATCTTCGCCGCCTGCACCTTGAAGTCCTCACCGCCGGTGACCAGCTCCGCTTTCACGAACGTATAGCGGGCCAGGGCCTCAACCTGCTTGAGTGTCTGCTGGGCCAGCTCGCGGGTGGGCAGCAATATCAGGGCACGGGTGTCGGTGCGAGGGCGCGAGTGCTGCAACAGGCCATTCAGCAAGGGCAGCAGGAAGGCCGCTGTCTTGCCGCTACCGGTGCGGGCAATTACCCGCAGGTCATGCCCCGCCAGTGCCTCGGGAATGGCCGACGCCTGCACCGGTGTGGGCTCGGTGATGTCCATTTCGGACAGGGCGCGCACCAGGCGCTCGTGGAGATTGAGTTCGGCAAAGGTGGACATGGGTTCGGCTCCGGTGTTGAGGGGGCATTGTAGCAGCTGCCGGAGTTGAAAGTTCAAAGTTTAAAGTTGAAACGCGGTTCGGGGCAGCAGGTTTTGCCATACCGTGCCCGCGATCTCCGGTAATGGCGCGGGCACAGAGGTCCAGAACGGCAAAACCCGTCTCGCGCCTTTTTAACTTTGAACTTTCAACTTTGAACTCACTCCCCCACCCACGCAAACCGCGGAATGACTTCCCCCTCCTTCTCCACCGTCTCGATGAACATGCTCAGCGGCCTGACCCACAGCGCCCGATCGCCGTAGAGCGGGAAATAGACCACCAGGGTTTCTTCGGTTTCCGAATGAGTGGCAGTGCCAATCACCTGATAATCGTTCCCCTTGTAATGACGGTAACGGCCGGGTTTGATCTCGCTCACTTCATGCTCCTCTTGCCAGACGCTCGGCGATGGCCGCCAGCACCTGGGGGTTCCAGGGCAGCCCCACATGGGTGCCCGCCACTTCCACGTTATCGGTTAGCGGCCCTTCATTTTCCAGACAGCACTGCCAACTCACAATGCCATCGTCACGGGTATAAATGGCGGTACAGGGCACCGGGGGCGCCGCGATGCGCTCACGGAAAGCATCCAGGTCCGGGTTGTGCTGCGGATTGAGCCACCGGAACAGGGCACTCACATTGTTGGCATCCGGATCATGATTGATCGGGCTGCCCAGGGTAAACACCCGGCTCACATGTTCGGGAAAGGCCCGCGCCAACTCCCGGGCAAACACCCCACCCAGACTCCACCCCACCAACGCCACCGGCTGGCCATGGCGGGCCTGAATCGCCTGCAGCTGAGACGCCAGCAACCCGCGTCGCTTGTTATTCATGCCGGTATTGGTGCCCTGGGCCCAGCCATAACTGCTGTAACCCAGGCGGCTAAGGCTACGACGCAGGGGGCGGGTACTCACATCACTGGCGCCAAAGCCAGGCAGCACCAGCACGGGCTCGCCATTACCGGCAGGCAGCTGGCGGTGCTCCAGCCCCTTCACCAGATAACGGCCATAGGCCAGCAGGGCGCGGCTTTCGCCCAGCAACAGGCGCAAGGCCGGTGGCGACAGTTTTTCGGTCATGGTGCTGCTCCACGTTCGTCCAGATCAGCAGGAATGGTACCCTGTGCAAAAAACCGTTAAATACCACGATTGACGATTGGCCCAACCGAACACACCGGCCTGAGCGCGGTCACAGACACCAGCAACAAGCCAGTAAAGAGGACCTCATGCAGAAAACCCTGATTGCCCTGACTTCCCTGCTCCTGCTGTGCGGCACCAGCCAGGCCATGGCGCGCAAGGCCGTGGAGCCCAAGAATGTTTACGGCTGGGTGGAACACACCACACTGCTGCCCTGGGGCGTAAAGCTCAAAGCCAAGCTGGATAGCGGGGCCCTGACCTCCTCACTACACGCCATCGATGTGCAAACCTTTGAGCGCGACGGTGAGAAGTGGGTGCGCTTCACCGTGAACGTGAAAGACCTGGACAGCGGTAAAATGGTCGCGAAGACCTTCGAAAAACCCCGCTTCCGTCGGGTACTGATTCGTGGTGCCGGTGGCGAGGAGCGACGCCCGGTGGTGCTGATGCAGCTATGCATGGGCGACACCCTCTATGAAGAGCAGTTCACCCTCAACGACCGCTCCGACATGAACTATCCGGTATTGCTGGGCCGCCGCACCCTGTCTCATCTGGGGTATCTGGATGTGACCGAAACCTTCCTCCACAACCCCACGTGCACCGAAGAATCAACGGTGAAGCAGCACAAGGAAGAGGACGACGACGAGGACATCCACGACTAGGAAGCCTCTGAATAACGACCGAGGCCGCGCCCGGATTCCGGACGCGGCCTCGTCAATGCAGCCCAATCAAACCTCGATGCCGCGTTGCAGCTTGAAGCTTGTACCTGCCGTTACGCCGGATTCACCTCGAAGTACCCCAACATCCCGTCCAGCGCCTCACGCAGTACATTACCCTGCAGACTGATGCGTGCTTCCAGTTCAGCCACGGCGTCCTCCGCATCCAGGCTGTCGATATTTTCCTGTAGCAGATCCAGCGCCTTGATGCGCTTGATCTCCAGCTTGTCATTCACATCCAGCTCCAGATTGTCCTGCCAGGCCAGGTTGATACGGGTCACCACCATGCCGGTTTCCAGGTGGGCGAGAATTTCTTCCTGGCCCAGATCCACGGCGGTGAATTTCACTGCCGCGCCTTCGTCCTTGGTGCCTTTCAGCTCACAGCGATCCCCCAGGGTAAAGCCTTCCGGCAATAGCTTGGTGTCACGCAGCCAGTTACTGAAGCTGGTGTAAGGGGCCGAGTTGGGAGCCGGATACGCCACCGGCAGGGTGCCGATGGCCTTGCGCAGGCACGCCACCACTTCTTCAGCACGGGTAGCGGAAGACGCATCCACCAGCACCCGCTTGCACTCGATATCGATCAGCAGGTTGGTCCGGCGGGAACGGGTAAAAGCACGGGGCATCAGTTCGAAGGTGATCTGCTCCTTCAACTCGGCCTTTTCCTTGCGGCCCACCTTGCGACCTTCCTCGTCCTGAATGGCTTCCACCTTCTCGTCGAGCATTTCCTTGATCACCGGCCCCGGCAACAGGCGAGTGGTTTCCTGATAGGTACAGTAGATGAAACCGTCCACTGCATAGGCCATGGGATCCTGTCCCTTCAGGGGCGGCACAAACCCTTCGGTGCGCAGGGTCTGGCTGCCGCAGGGCTGACAGCGATTGCTGGCCAGGATCTCATCCAGCTCGGCCACGGAAAAGGAAAAGGGCTCATCGCCCAGATACACAATCAGGTTCTTGATCCACATAGTCTCGTATCCAAAAGCCGGAGCGGAAAACAGCGCTGCCGGAAAACGGGAGGGCTGGCCACAGTAGCGAAATGCCCAGCCTGCCTCAAGCACCACGCCGTCAACTGCTCAGCAAATCGCCGCCCATTTGGCCTGTCATGACATCCCTATCTGTGGCATCAATAGACACTCATCAGCATCAGGAGGCCCCATGGATTTTTTGCGTACCCCGGATTCCCGGTTTGAGCGTTTACTGGATTACCCCTTCGATCCCCACTATGCCGACGTGGACGGCCTGCGCATGCATTATGTGGACGAAGGCCCCCGCGACGCCCACCCCATCCTCATGCTCCATGGCGAACCCTCCTGGTCTTACCTGTACCGGCACATGATTCCCATCTGTGCAGCCGCCGGGCACCGGGTAATTGCCCCTGACCTGATTGGTTTCGGCAAATCCGACAAACCCACCGACATGGCAGCCTACAGCTACCAGACCCACATGGACTGGTTGTTATCGCTGCTGGACCAGCTTGAGCTGGAGAACATCACGCTGGTGTGTCAGGACTGGGGTTCCCTGCTTGGACTGCGTCTGGCTGCCGAGAACCCGGAACGGTTCCGCGCCATCGTCGTGGGCAACGGCATGCTGCCCACCGGTGACCAGAAAGTGCCGGCGGCCTTTCAGTTGTGGAAGAATTTCGCCATCTACAGCCCGCTCTTCCCCATTGCCCGGATCATCGACAGTGGCACCTTTCGCAAGCTGGGTCCGGATGAACGGCGCGCTTACGATGCACCCTTTCCCAACCGCAAGTACAAGGCCGGGGCACGGGCGTTCCCCAAGCTGGTACCGGTGACCCCGGAGGACCCGGCCAGCGACGCCAACCGCGCCGCCTGGAAAGTCCTTGAGCAATGGGACAAGCCCTTTCTCACCACTTTCAGCAACGGCGACCCTATCACCCGCGGGGGAGACACATTCATGCAGGAACGCATCCCCGGGGCCAAGGGACAGCCCCACCAGACGCTGGTGGGTGGCCATTTCCTTCAGGAAGATTCCCCGGTGGCATTCGCCCGCGCCATCAATGATCTACTGGCCGCTCTGGCGTAGTCCGCTCCGCCGATGCCCAGCAGGCTATGACAGTTCACCCTGGGCGGCGGCCACGCCCGGGGAGAGCCGCGGCAGCAGATGTGTTCCGCTCAGGTAGCGACCAAACACCTGCGTCTCACCGAGTTGCGGATCAAAGCCGCCCTCCCTGTCCCAGGCCACCCGTCCGTTGATAATGGTGGCGCTGACAGCATCGTCATTACGTTTCACGATCCGTTGGATTTCAACATCTTCGATTGGCATGGGCGCCCACTGCACCTCATCCAGTTCATCCCCCAGCCCCTGTGGATTCACGATCACCACATCGGCCCGCACCCCCTGGCTGATGCGCCCTGCCGACAGCCCGAACCAGTCCGCCAGGTCGGAGGTAACCTGTTGCACTCCTTCTGCCACACTGATGAAAGGCACACCCTCGCGCTGCGCATCGCGAACATATTTCAGCAGGCGTAATGGAAAGTTGTACTGGGCGATGGATTCCAGATGCGCCCCGGAATCGGCAAAGCCAACATGGGTGTGGGGACTGGCCAGCAGCTTGCGCACCACTGCCGGGCGGTGATTACCATAGTTGGTCTTCCAGCGCAGAGCATTGCGATACTTCACTGCCAGATCGAAGTAGGCATCCACCGCATCCTTGCCTTCGGTCCTGCCGATTTCCTCAAAGTTCTTGCCGATCAAGCCGACATCCGGACAGTCCACCACCCAGCAATCACTGAAATCCCGATGCCAAAGGCCTTTGGTAAAGAGAGCATTCACATGCTTCTTGAACAATTTGCGAAAGGCAGGATCATCCACCTTTGCATACATGGCATCCTCATCCTTGAAGTCGCGCAGCAGTTCACCGGAGGCAAACTCTTCGAAGGCATTCACGTTGAGGCCACTGAGATAAACGGTGAACGGCGCGGGCAGGGTCTGCCAGCGAAAATTACCCCGCAGGACACGGTTGGCCAGAAAGCCGCTGAGGCGAGTGACCACGTTCAGCCAGGGATTGGACTTGAGGTCCAGGGCCGTAAGCATGGAACACTTCATCGGGCGACGAAACAGGCCGTGGGCCTGCCACAGAAAACGCACCACATTCACTTTCTTGACCGCATCGGGAGCGCCCTGCATAACCCCGTTGCGTCGCCGCAGCACCCTGAACAAACGCTTGAATTCATTCCAGCGGGCATACGTTGACGGCAACGGTCGAGACCAGGCGCGATCCCCGTCCACCTTGTCCAGCCGCGTGGTCATCAGCGACAACCCAACGCAACCGGCATCCAGGGCCTCTTCCAGCAACTGCTCCATGCGTTGCAATTCCTGTTCTGAGGGCTTCACGTCGGACGTGGCGCGTTCCAGCCCCATCACCGCCACACGCAGGTCTGAATGACCGATAAACGACCCCACATTGGGGCCCAGCGGATGGTGCTCGTAGAACCGGCGATAGCCAGCGGCATCGTTCCAGTACTTGCGCTTCTCCAGTACTGGCAACACCAGTTCCCGTGGCACCGCTTCTACCCGGGTGAAAAGATCAGAGCAATCCTCTGGCGCCGCATTGACCATGCTGATGGAGCAGGAACCAATCATTACCGTGGTCACGCCATGGCGAACCGATTCCTTCAGGGCGGGGGCTGCAATCACTTCGGCATCGTAGTGACTGTGCGTTTCGATAAATCCGGGCGTTACCCACTGGCCGGTAGCGTCGTAATAACGTGCGGCGGAATCAGCAGGCAAGGGCTGCTCACTGATGAGGGCGACCCGGCCGTCGCGGATACCCAGATGCTTGATCCCCTGGCTCTCGCCGGACCCATCGAAAACCTCACCGTGATTGATCACGATATCGTAGACGTGCTGCATGTGCTTTCCCTTTGGTCGACCTGCCGTGATGCCCGCATGGTCGTTATTGTTATCGGTGTCAGGGAAAACAATGTAAGAGAAAGGAAGATAGAAAAGCCCGGACAATTGGAGACAACATCCCGCAGAAACGGGACATCAGACAGCACTGCTTGTTGTTTGATATGCGTCTTGCCAGAACAGGACCCGGTTGCGCCCCTGCTCCTTGGCCTGATAAAGCGCCTGGTCAGCCAGGGAAAGCAACTGGGCCTCGGACCGTGGTGTCTGCCCGGCCGCATCCGCCAGCCATATGATGGCACCAAAACTGGCAGTGACATGGAGGATACCGCCGTCATCCAGTATCACCTTTGTCGATGCAATGGCATCCCGGCACCGCTCCAGCACATTGGCCGCACCGTCAGCATCCGTCTCCGGCATGACCAGCACAAATTCTTCACCGCCGATTCGCCCCACCAGATCACTCTCCCGCAAACAGGCATTGAGAGTCTCTGCCATCTTGACCAGCACCCGGTCTCCCGCACCGTGACCATACTGATCGTTGATCCGCTTGAAGTGATCAAGGTCCATGATGCAGATCGCCATGGGCAAGCCGCTACGACGCCCGCGCGCCAACTCATGCGCCAGCAACCTGAACAATTCGCGACGGTTGGCCAACCCGGTCAGGGGGTCATGCACCGCCTGGTCACGAATCTGGGCTTCACGGTAAATCCAGCGCCGCAGCAACAGGGATATCAGGGTGATCACTGTGGCAATGAAGGGCACCATGAAGGCTACCGTGCTGGCCACCCAATAATAGGACACCACTTCCCGGGTAATGGGGTAGGTAATAAAATAAATGGCGTGGGCGCTGTACTCCAGCACTGACAACCAGGCCAGCAGCAATACCACCAGAACGGAAAAGGCAAAGTTCCATGCCACCTGCGGGAACCCGAACAGGATGAATCCCACCAGGGGGGAACCCATCAACACCATACCGGTCATGGGGCTGTAGAAGCCCACCGTCCAGGCCAACAGGAGAAACCCGATACTGAAGAAGGACATGAAGGCGACAGGATAGTACCGCGAATGACGCTCACGGCGACGCAACAGGCTGCCCCAGGCAATCAGCCCCAGCCAACCAACCTGATTCAGGATCATCACCTGATTCATTACCTCTGCGCCTTCAGCAGAGACAAACTGCCGGGCAAAGTCGGTGAAATGAACGGTAAACAGGTGCCAGAGGTAGACAAGGCCCATATAGCCCCAGAGCAATACGGACAACAGCAAACATTTGTCCCTGTCGCTCCAGTCCAGCAATCGATATAGCGTCAACAGCCGTGCAGGTGTCTTTTTCATTATTCTTCGTGACCTGGTTCACACGGATAATATCATTATGACACTTTCGACTCGGTGCAAAGCTCCTTCACACAACGTCCATACCTGGCAGGCGACCAGTGGTCGGATAATGCCGTGGCCGAATCCTGACGACCCACCTCACTCGTAACTGAGATGGGTCGCCTTGCCGCGGAACACCCGGTAGATGAAGACGGTATAGCCAAGGATCATTGGCAACGCGATCACCGCGCCCCAGAAGGTAAAGAGCAGGGACTCTGTGGCCGACGCGGCCTCCCAGATGGACAACTGGCCCAGCACGACGTCCGGGAACAGGCTGTAGGCCAGGCCGATGCTGGCCAGCACACAGATCACGATCAGCGACAGAAAGGCCAGCCAGCCGTAGCCATTATCGAGAATTTGTCGGCTGTTGAAGATCCAGATCAACCCGGCATACGCCAGACCGGTGGCAATGGGAATTGGCATCAGGCCAATGGCGTTGGGCAGGGTGAACCACTTGGCGGCAATGGTCTCGCTCACCAGCGGCGTAGCGATAGACACCAGTAGCAGGAAGGCCCCCATGGGCAAGACTGCCAACCGCCCCCAGCGAGCCGCCTTCTGGAACAGCTCGCCTTCGGTTTTGATCAACAGCCAGGCAGCCCCCAGCATGATGTACAACGCCGGCAATGCCAGGCCAATCAACACCGCAAACAGGGTGCTGGTGGTATCCCCGGTGAGGCCGGTGACATAGGCTCCCAGCATCCAGCCCTGGCACACCGAGGCCACCAGTGAACCGATGGCAAACAGCCGGTTCCACATGGCCTTGTGTTGATCACCCGCCTTGACCCGAAAATCGAAAGAGACCCCACGCAAGATCAGCCCCATCAGCATGATGGTCACCGGCAGATACAGCGAGGTCAGCACGATACCGTGAGCCTGGGGAAAGGCGATCAGCAGGATACCCACGCCGAGTACGATCCAGGTTTCATTGGCATCCCAGAACGGCCCGATGGCCGCCACCATCACATCCTTTTCCTGATCAGAAGCAAAGGGCAGCAGCATGCCGATGCCCAGGTCGTAGCCATCCAACACTACGTAGATCAACAGCGCCAGGCCCATGGCCCCGGCAAAAAACAACGGCAACCAGTATCCAAGATCCATCATGCGTCTCCTTCGCTGCGTTCTGCTGCCATGGCCTGTTGCTGCGGTGACAACGACAGGGACCGGGCCGGCTTGGTGGCCAGATAACGCAATGCGGCGATATAGGCCACCAGCAGGAACGCGTACAGCAGCACATAGCCAAACAGGGTCCCGGCCACGGTGGCACTGCTGTGATCAGCCACCACCTCGGAGGTGCGCAGCAAGCCATCCACGATCCATGGCTGACGGCCGATCTCGGTCACATACCAGCCCGCCAGCACCGCCACCCAGCCGGAAAAGGTCATCACCGACAGGGCCCGTAATAACCACGGGTGCGCCGCGCTGCTTTCGTCCCGGGTACGGAACAGTCGCCACACGGCCCACCACCCCACCAGCACCATCAAGGTGCCCACCCCGACCATGACGCGGAATGACCAAAACACCGGCGCCACCGGCGGGTGATCACCTTCGAACTCATTCAACCCCTTCAGCTCGCCATCCCATTCATGGGTCAGAATCAGGCTGGCAAGGCCCGGCACCTTGATGGCCATGTGCGTGGTGCGAGCGTCTTCATCCGGGAAACCGAACAGGGTCAGGGGGGCATTCCTTTCGGTTTCCCAGACCCCTTCCATGGCGGCGATCTTGGCCGGCTGATGCTCAAGTGTGTTCAACCCGTGCATATCGCCGATCCACACCTGCAGCGGCGCCAGCACAGCAGCCATCAGCGCCCCGGTGCGCATGACCTTCCAGGTAGCCGGACCATCTACCTGCCTCAGCGCCCGCCAGGCGCTGACGCCCATGATCAGGAATGCTGCGGTGAGCAGGGAGGCATTGAACATGTGCGCAAAGCGATAGGGGAAGGAAGGATTGAAGATCACTTCCCACCAGCTCTCCACAAAGAACACCCCGTCCTCGATACGGTAACCGCTGGGCGTCTGCATCCAGGAGTTCAGGCTCAGGATCCAGAACGCGGAGAATGAGGTGCCCACCGCCACCAGCGCCGTGGCAATCAAGTGCGTGCGGTTGGACACCCTGTCCTTGCCGAACAGCATGATGCCCAGGAAGGAGGCCTCCAGGAAAAAGGCCGTGAGCACCTCATAGCCCAGCAGTGGGCCCGCTATGTTGCCAGCCCTTTCCATGAAGCCAGGCCAGTTGGTACCGAACTGGAAGCTCATGGTGATGCCCGAGACCACCCCCAGCGCAAAGCTCAGCGCAAAAATCTTTACCCAGAAGAAATAGGCGTATTCCCAGGCCTTGTCGCCGGACAGGGTATAACGCAGGCGGAAGTAGAACAGCACCCAGCACAGACCAATGGTGATGGTGGGAAACAGAATGTGAAAACTGATGTTGGCGGCAAACTGCAAGCGCGCCAGCAGGAAGGGGTCAAATTCCATTCCATATCTCCTGAAGGAATATCCATATAACCATACTATCAGGCTCTTCCGGGCTGCCCAGATGACAAATTGTCCATCCCTCTGCCAGACGTGAACAACGCGTCAGTAATAACACTACCTCTACAAAGGACACAATTCGTTAGATAGCGCACAACAAGGACACTACAGCGCCCTTTCTGTGCACCCAACAAAATGCATTTCATCATTTTTTGCAGCGCTGGCTGCGACTTCGATATCTGTACCGGAATTAACGGGAGAGTCCCATGAGCAAAACAAAAAAAGTGTTTCAGGCATTGAGTGCCGCCGCTGCGCTGACGCTCAGCAGTACCGCTTTCGCGGCGGTGGAGCGTACCTTCTGCGTATTCGACATCATCGGCGCCAGTGGCGACACCTACAACATGATGAAAGACTACAAGACCGCCGCCCTGGCCTGGGGGGTGGATGTGGAACTCAAGCCCTACACTGACGAAAAGATCGCCTCTGAAGATCTCAAGGCCAACCAGTGTGATGCCGCTGTTCTCACCGGCATCCGCGGTCGCCAGTTCAACAGCTACACCGGCAGCATGGATTCCATCGGCGCCATTCCCAGCTACGACGCCATGCAAACCGTGATCGCGGTACTGGCCAGTGGCAAAGTGGACCAGCATCTGGTGTCTGGCCCCTATGAAGTGGGTGGCGTGTTCCCCCTCGGCGCGGCCTTCCTGTTCCTCAAGGACAAGGAAATTGACACCGTGGAAGAGCTGGCCGGTAAATCCATCGCCGTTCTGGAGTACGATAGCGCCCAGGCCAACATGGCCTCCCGGGTGGGCATGTCTCCGGTCATGTCAGATATCACCAACTTCTCTACCCGCTTCAACAATGGCTCCGTGGATATCTGCTTTGCCCCGGTAATGGGTTATTCCGCTCTGGAACTCTACAAGGGCATGGCCCCCAGCGGCGGCATCCTGGATTACGTCCTCGGTCAGCTGAGCGCCCAGGTAATCATTCGCAAGGACCGCTTCCCGGACGGCTTCGGTCAGCAATCCCGCAAATTCATGTCTGGCCAGTTTGACCGCGCCATGAAGCTGATCGACAACGCCAGCAGCGAAATCGATGACAAATGGTGGATCCGCATCCCCGAGGCCGACAAGCTGCGTTACGACCAGATGATGCGCGAGGCCCGCATTGCCCTCACCAAAGATGGCGTTTACAACAAGGACATGATGAGCCTGCTGCGCAAGGTACGCTGCAAGCAGGAACCGTCCCGCGCCGAATGCGTCAACCCGGTGGAATAACCCCACCCGCTCCGGCCACCGGCACTCCCCGGTGGCCGGGGCCTCCCTGCCCCTTTCCCCACACCAATCCCCTTTCCGCACTGTTCACCGAGCCAACGGCAAATATTGTCGCCGGTAAATCACTGCGGGGCTCACCCGCCCTCTGTTACGCTGATGCACCCAGTCACGTGATGGAGTCACCATGAGCCCGACCTACGGCTTCCAGTTTGATAACAGCTACGCCCGGCTGCCCGAGGCCCTGTTTTCCCTCAGTGCCCCCCAGCCTGTGGCCAAGCCGGACATGGTGCTGTTCAACCACGCCCTGGCCGATGAATTGGGGTTGGACGCAGATGCCCTGGCCCAACAGCCAGACTGGTTCAGCGGCAACACGGAGATTCCCGGCAGCACCCCCCTGGCCCAGGCTTATGCCGGCCACCAGTTCGGTAACCTGACCATGCTCGGGGATGGACGCGCCATCCTGCTGGGTGAGCACCTCACAGAGGATGGCCGCCGGCGGGACATCCAGCTGAAAGGAGGCGGCCGCACCCCGTTTTCCCGCGGCGGCGATGGCCGTGCGGCCCTGGGGCCCATGCTCCGGGAATATGTCATCAGCGAAGCCATGCATGGCCTGGGTATACCCACTTCACGGAGCCTGGCAGTGGTGGCAAACGGGGAGCCGGTCTACCGGGACCAACCGCTGCCCGGCGCCATCCTTACCCGTGTGGCCGCCTCACACCTGCGCGTGGGCACCTTCCAGTACGCCGCCGCCCAGCAAGACCCTGCCCTGATGGACACCCTGATAGACTACACCCTGCACCGCCACTACCCGGACCAGCAGGGCAGCGACAACCCGGCGCTGGCGCTGCTGAACGCAGTAATAGCTGAGCAGATCGCCCTGGTAACCCACTGGATGCGGGTGGGTTTCATCCATGGTGTTCTCAATACAGACAACGTAACCCTCAGCGGTGAAACCATCGACTATGGCCCCTGTGCCTTCATGGATCGTTACGACCAGGACACCGTATTCAGCTCCATTGATCGCCAGAGCCGCTATGCGTTTGGCAACCAGCCGGCAATCACCCAGTGGAACCTGACCCGCTTTGCAGAAACCCTGCTCAGCCGCATGGATGACGATGTAGACCGCGCCATCGAGATGGCCACCGAGCGACTCAAGGGCTGGAGCAGCACCTATGATGCGAGCTGGCTGGCCATGATGCGAAACAAGCTGGGGCTGACAGGCAAGCAGGCAGAAGATGAAAGCCTGATCACGGATCTGCTCTCCCTGATGCAGTTACACAAGGCGGATTACACCAATACTTTTCGCCTGCTGATTGGCGGGCAACAACCGCAGGGCCAGGCTTACAACAATGATGCCTTTGCCAGCTGGCATGCACGCTGGCTGGCGCGCCTGGAACACGAAGGCAACGTTGATGACAGCTGGGCACGGATGCGACAGAACAACCCGGCTATCATTCCCCGCAACCATCAGGTGGAAAAGGCGTTACAGGCCGCAGAAGAAGACGGCGACCTCAGTGTGGTTAACCGTCTGCTGGCCGCACTGAGCGATCCTTACGCGGATCGCGATGCAGAGGACCCTTATGTGCAACCGCCGAAAGAGGATGAGGTGGTGTGCGCCACGTTTTGTGGGACGTGACGATTCCGCAGAGAGGAGTTGAAATGCGTTTCTGGAATCCTTGCCTCGCCTGGGCTCGGATCGCTTGCAGGCTCGCTCCTACAGGTTCTAACAAAGACCTGTGCCAGCTGCGTCTCAGTTCCTCGCTGTCGCTCGGTTCGCACCTCAAGTGGTGCTCCTACAGCGGCTTCGTAGAAATGCAGGAATCCCGGGAACTATTTCGGGTTTGCCTATCCAATCAAGCTCGTAGCTCGTAGCTCGTAGCTCGTAGCTCGTAGCTCGTAGCTCGTAGCTTGTAGCTCTCAGCCCAGCCGCAGGTGGTTATCCCACCAGCCACCGGGCAGGTCCAGCCAGTGGCTGGCTTGCTGGCCATCCCGGTAACCGAAGTAACGGCAACGTCCCTGCCCGGAGGTGACGGCAAAGCCGTCATCCACCACCCCCACACCCGCGCAATCGGCCATGGGCACCTCTATCAGGGTAGCGGCAGTATCCAGATCCCAGACGAAGAAGCGGTTGCCCCTCGGCGCCGTCATGGCCACCTGCCGACGGCGGCTGTGGATGGCAATACTGGCGGTATACTGGTCCATCATGGCCAACTGGGACGCCGCCACCGGAAAGGGTTGATAGGGCTGACCGGGACGCTTCACCGCCAGCAACGGCACCGATTCCCAGGCCTCGCCCTGATATTGCTGGCCAGTGACCACCGTGCCATCGTCCGCCACCGCCAGATGCCGAATACTGCTCTGCTGATGCTGCAGGGTTTCCTTGCTGAGAAGCTCACCCTGCCGATCCATGATCACCAGGCTGGGTGCCATGCTGTCCAGATTGGTTTTTTCGCGGCTGCCTTCGGTGCGAATGCCACCGTTGGCCACCACCAGGGATTCGCCGTCCGGCATCCAGGCCAGCTGGTGCGGCCCCACCCCATGGGTAGGCACTTCGCCTTCATGAATCAACTGCAGGGACTGCCGGTCCAGCCGATAACGTCCCAGCACGCCACGACCCGGCTCGCTCAAATCATTTTCAGTGGCATACAGCCAGTCGCCGCTACCGTGAAAGACCGCATGACCATAAAAATGCCGTTGCGGCTGGCTGTGCACGGTCTGTAACAGGCGACCATCACGCAGATCCACAAGATAACTTTCCCGGGACGGACGTCGGCCCACAAACAGCGCCAGGGGAAGAAACGGGTGGCGAGCCACATCATGGCAGCGCTCCGCCACCGGGGTGGCGAAAGCGCGGGAACCATCCAGGAAGTAGCCGGCACAGTAATGCCGGCCGGCATCATCATTGCGGGCTGACAGCAACAACGGCGACTGACCGCGCCCCTGCCAGAGCGACCAGCCCCCCAGCGCAGCCACCCCGCCCAATGCCGCGCCCATACCCAGAAGATGTCGTCGTGTCAGTGTCATGATCTACCCACCAGCCGACAACCGGCCAAAACCTGTAGGAGCCCAGCTTGCCTGGGCGAATAACGCGTTTCGAGTTTCGAAGAGCAAAGCCCGGGACGGCTGAAGGCGAAAGGTTTGCGCCTTGGATTTTCGCAACTCGAAACTCGTCACTCGCAACTGCTCTTAATCCCCATCATTGGCATTGAAACCAATCTGAATACCCAGATCCCGGGCCAGCTCGGTCTGCTGCAGGTTTTCCAGATGATCGATGGATTCGTACAACACCTTCAGCCGCGGCAGACTGGCCTTGTCCTGCACCATCTCCACCAGCGGGTCCGGCAGACCGGCCAGTTTCTGCGCGGTGTTTTCGTAGGCCGCATCAATGCGGGTCACCAGCTCGGCATCGCCCACCAGCGGCCGTACCCGCTCCCACAACGCCCGCGCGCCGGCCAGGGATTCCTGCAGGTTGCCGATGGAGTGCTGGCTACGCCAGGCTTCCGCCTGCCAGGGCTGCGGCACTCCGTTGTTCAGCCGGCCCATGGGCACGCCCAGTTTCTTCTTGAGCACATCCACCGCGGTGATTTGGGTACGCAGCATACTGGCCAACGCTTCATCGGCACTGGCATAGCGATCATTGGGGAACTGGGTCAGCGCCTTGAGCATGCCCTCCGGGCCTTCCCACATGGCCAGTACAGAGCCGGAAAGCGCCTGCTGATGACGGGCGATACCGGTCAGCAGCGGGCAGTAACGGGCCATGCTGTCCGCCAGCGCCACGGTTTCGTCAAACAGCACGTACTCGAAAGCAGTCAGCCCCTGCACCACCACACTTGCGCTTTCCAGCGCATCCGGGGTCAGGGGGTTGGAGGCATCCAGCAGCGCTTCCACCTGTCGGGCCACCAGGTTGCGCTTGTCCGGCCAGAACTGGACCTGCCAGCTACGGTTGCCTTCTGCCATGGGGCCAACCATTAGCGGCTGCAGGTAGGACCAACTCTGCAAGGCACGATAGAAAGACTGCTCCAGCGCCGGTCGGTCCAGCTCGCCGGCACAGAACCCTTCAGCGGCCACCCGCAAGGCACCGTTGCTGCCGTGCCACTGTTCATGGGCCGGCAACAGTACCTGATTGGCCAGCTGCACGGTGACTTCCTCGCGCGGGTTACTGCACGCGGATACCAGCACCGCCAGCAGGACCAGATAGACTGCACGCATTCGCTTTTCTCCTCTGCCGATCGCCAGATCAGAGTGAATTAAGGAACGCCAACAGCGCAGCACGCTGTTCGGCATCGAAGGTCAAAACCTTGTCACGGGAAGCCGCCGCTTCGCCACCGTGCCAGAGAATGGCTTCCATCAGATTGCGCGCCCGGCCATCGTGGAGAAACTGGGTATGGCCGTTCACCGCTTCAGTGAGACCAATTCCCCACAGCGGCGGGGTTCGCCACTCCTGCCCGTTGGCAAGAAACTCCGGACGGCCATCCGCCAGTCCCGGGCCCACATCATGCAGCAGCAGATCGGTGTAGGGGCGAATGGTCTGGTTGGCCAGCTCCGGTTCCGGGGCGTCGGCGGAGGTGGTGAAAGAAGGCACATGGCAGCCCTGACAGTTGGCTTCATGGAACAGGCTCTTGCCCTTCAGTACCTGGGGATCATCCACATTCCTTCGCGCCGGCACCGCCAGATTGCGGGTGTAGAAAGTCACGTTGTCGAGAATCTCGTCGCTCACCTCCGGGGTTCCCCCGTCCGGCAGGGCAAGGCAATCTTCCTGGCTGGGCGCGCAGGAATCCGTGGGCACCAGATGGCTGGTCAGCCCCATGTCGTTGGCGAAGGCTTCCGCATTCTGCTGACGCAGGCTGGGTTGACCGGCCTTCCAGCCAAAGCGCCCTACCTGCACCGTACCGCTGGCTCGATCCCACACCCGGTTGGCACGGCCACTGATACCGTCACCGTCTGCATCATCCGGGTCTTCGTTGGCCAGCAGATCCTCGTCACTGATCGCCTCAAGAAAACCCAGCCCGATCACCGGCGGTGCGATACGCGCCGAGAACAGCGTGGCCGGGTGCATCTCGCCATAGGCCAGATTACTGAACGTCAGCCGCGGCTTGCGCAATTCCACCTCGTGGCCATCGGCAAAGGTCATCACCAGCGGGGAATACTCCACCCGCACCCGCCCTTCCGGGACGATCCCGGGAATGGCCGCATCCTGGAACTGGCCACCGTAGTTGGGCTCGGCCACCAGACCGCTGCGGGTCAGATCATCGCCCTCGCCGGCAGGCACCGACAGGCGTACCAGCATGGACACTGCCTGCTTGGCCTCCGGGCCCGGCGGATGACCGCGGCCATCCTTGATATGACAGTTCTGACAGGCGTTGGTGTTGAACAACGGTCCCAACCCATCGCGGGCATCGGTGGACGCCGGGGCAATCACCCAGGGGTTGCGGAAGAAGCTGTTGCCGACACTGAAATCCAGACGCCGGGTGGGAGAAAGATTGGCCAGCGGCAGCGAAAAGGCATTCTGGTCCGTTTTGGTCACGGTACCCTCACCCGCGGACAGGTGCTCTCCGGGTTCCGCCTGGGTAAAGGTCGGGCCGGTATCACAACCGACCAGCAAGCCGGCAAGGGAGAGAGACAACAAGGTATAACGCAAGGCAAGTATCCTTCCAGAATGACAAAAGCCACGTGACGGCGGCACCATTTCCCGGCGGCAAGTAAAACGCCGCCTGGATGGGCGGCGTCATCTTACCAGTTAACCAGAATCAATTTCAGAACTGGTGATCAGCCGTGTCAGGATTGAGCGCCTTGATATCCAGAACCAGGGCGGCCTTTTCGATACCCCCGGTCTGCTCCACCAGGGCATTGATGGCACCGTTGATTACAGCCGCGCCCTCGGCATTGCCCGGGGCGATCAGCTGATCAAAGTGTGTACCATTGGCCGCATTGTCCACCAGCACCTGCAGGGCAGCTTCCGATGCCTGCAGCTCCTGCTTGAGCGCCTGGTCCGCCTCCGGGTCATTGGCCATCACCAGATCACTCAACGACGGGCCATTCAGCGTCTCACCATTCACCCGCTGGTATTCGCCCAGATAGATATTGCGAATGCCCTTGCCGTTGTAAAAGTGGGAGAAGTGCGTGTTGTCACTGAAGCAATCATGCTCATCTTCCGGCGAGTGCGCCGCCAGGGCCACCTTCATCCGTTCACCGGCCAGCTCGCCCAGGGACAGGCTGCCCATGCCGAACAGCATCTTGCGCAACCCGTTCCTGGGATCATCCGCTTCCAGTTCGGCGCGGTAGTTGTCTGCCCCCGGTTGCCACTGGGCCACCATGAACTCCAGATCCTCGATCAACAACTCGGTCACCGCCTTGAGGTAAGCCCGGCGACGCTCGTTATGGCCGCCAGTGGCAGTGCCGTCGGTGGCGAAATCCGTCGCAGGGCGCTGCCCGGCACCCGCATCGGTGCCGTTGAGATCCTGCCCCCAGAGGAGAAATTCGATGGCGTGGTAACCGGTGGCCACGTTGACCTCCGAACCGCCCAGTTCATTGAGGCTGGCCAGCAACTCGCCGTTCAGATTGCTCAGGTCCAGGGTCTGCTCACCGATCGTCAGCGACTCGCTGGCAATGATGTTGGCACGGGCGCCCGGGTTGCCCATCACCGCCTGATAGCTGTCATCCACATAATCGATCAGCCCTTCATCCAGAGGCCAGGCATTCACCTGCCCTTCCCATTCGTCCACCACCCGGTTGCCAAACCGGAACACTTCGGTCTGCATGTAGGGAACCCGTGCGACCTTCCAGGCTTCACGGGCGGCAGCCAGGGTCTCGGCAGAGGGATCTGCCAGCAAGGCATCAATGGCCGACTGCAGCGACTTCGCCTGGGCCAACGCATCGCTGTACACCGCCAGGGCCAACTCGCCGTAATGGCTGACCACCTGCCGGGCCTGCGCTTCGTCATAGGGGGCAGCAGGGGCGGCGGGGGGCTCATCACTACAACCGGCAATCCACAGGGAGGACAGCAGCAGCCCTCCGGCAGCAACACGGGTCAACATAGGGTTTCCTCAATTTGATACTCGACAGCAAAGCAGGGCTTCCCGGACAACCGGACTACCCAAAAACACAATAATGCGAATTATTCTCATTATTTTAAAGGGATAACGGCAAAAAAACACCGATTCGGGGCTGTTGTCCGGCAATTCCGGGGGTAAAAAGGGGGATACATCAGGTTTCCATGGTGAACGCAGTTCATATCAGGCCTAGAATGCAGCTCGCAGCAAACGCTGTCGCGGTCCTGTCCGCCCTCACTCTGCGAGACAACCTTATGACTACTGTGCTCCTCATTCTGGTATCTCTGGGCTTTGTGTCCATCGTCATTGAAGACATCGTGCATATCGACAAAGCCAAGACCACCTTGTTTTTCGGATCCTTTGCCTGGCTGTTGTTCTTCATTGCTCCACCCTCACACCTCAGCCATGCCGAGCTGATGGACAGCCTGAATGAAAACCTGCTGGACATCGCCACCCTGTGGCTGTTCCTGATGGCCGCCATGACCTTCGTGGCGTACCTGTCCGGCAAGGGCATCATCGACAACATGGTCAACCGGCTGCTGCCAGCGCGGATCAGTGAACGCAAACTGATGCTGCTCACCGGGCTGTTCGCCTTTCTGTTCTCCTCCATGGCGGACAACATTACCGCCACCTTGGTGTGTATTGCCGTATTGATGAACCTGGACCTGCCGGCCCGGAAAATGATGCGTTATCTGGTGCTGGTGGTGTTCTCGGTGAATGCCGGGGGAACCGCGTTGATTACCGGTGATGTCACCACCCTGATGATTTTCCTGGCTGGCAAGGTGGCCATTCCGGATCTGCTGCTACTCAGCCTTCCCGCGGGCGCTGCGGTGGCCGTACTGGCGGGCCTGCTGTCGCTGGGACTCGATGGCGAACTGCACATCAAGAAACAGGCCCGGGTCATCGACCGGGGTGACAAGGTCATCGCCCTGCTGTTTTTTGCCACCATCCTCGGCACCATTGCCGCCAATGTGGCGTTTGGCATCCCGCCGGTGCTGAGCTTTCTGTTCGGTCTGTCACTGATGTTCATGGTGGTACAATTCATGAACAAGGATGAACCGGTTCTGGAATACATCCGCAAGATCGAATTCGACACCCTGCTGTTTTTCCTTGGCGTATTGTTACTGGTGGGCATGCTCAAGGAACTGGGCATGCTGGCCTACTTCCCGGCACTCTACGAAGTGATGCCCCCGGTAGCCGCCAACTTCGTCGTGGGCATGGCCTCGGCCCTGTTCGACAACGTGCCACTGACCGCCGCCCTGCTCAATTCCGGTATTGAGATGACCCTGCCAGAATGGCTGTCACTGACCTATTCGGTGGGGGTTGGCGGTGCCTTGCTGGTGATTGGTTCCGCCGCCGGCGTGATCGCCATGAGCAAGGTGGAAGCCCTCACATTTGGCTCCTACCTGCGCTACTTCGGCTATCTGCTGGCGGCGTACAGTGTGGGCTTTGTGGCGGTATTGGGCCTGGGGACGTTGCTGTAATAAAAGCTACAAGCTACAAGCTGCAACGCGAGCCCAGACAGTAGATGTTGAAATAACGTGCCGCGGACAAATGCTTTGGCGCGGGCAAAGGCATAGATGATACATAAGACTTTCTCGCGTTGTAGCTTGAAGCTTGCCTCTTAAACCTGAAACGCCGGGTGATAGTGAACTTCCGCATCCGGCCAGGTGCCGTTGAGCAGTAACGCCTGAAAATATTCAGCCGGTACGCCTGCAAGACGCAACAGCGGTGTGGCGACAAAGCCGAAGCGTTCATACCAGGTCGGATCCCCCAGTAGCACGCAGCCGTGGGCACCCTGTTTCTTCAGCGCATCCAGCCCCGCCAGCACCAGCTGGCTGCCAACGCCCTTCCCCTGCCATTCCGGTAGCACCGATACCGGCCCCAGGCCGTACCAGTGGCTGGCACCGCAGGAAAGTGTCACCGGGGAGAAGGCGATGTGCCCCACCAGCTCAGCCTCCAGTTCCGCCACCAGCGAAAGGGAGAGAGCTCCCTCGTTTCGGAGAGCATCCACGATAAAGGGTTCCCGTTGATCGCTGTGGGAAACGTTGGCAAACGCCTCTGCGGTGAGGGCGTGAATGGCCGGGATATCGCCGGGCTGCTCAGTGCGAAGATGGAAGGATGGCATGGAGCACTCCTTTGCGTCAGGCCAGTGCCCAGGGGGCTTGCGGAAAAGCACGGGGGCTTCAAGCGAAGCGCCATCGCCGAAGGTTACAAGTGAAGCGAGGGCCCGGGGCGCCGCCGAAAAAGCGTTTCTGGAATCCTTACCTCGCTGAGGCTCGGATCGCGGTCGAACGACCGTTATTCGCTACGCTCACCCTTCGGGCCGCACTGCGTGCGTTACTCCGCTTCGCTACGTTCCTACAGCGGCTGATCAGGTTCCCAAACCGCCGAACTCAACGATCTGAAAGTCTTTTCCGTTTGTCTCAAAACCCCGGGAACTTTCCCGGCTTTCCCTATCGAATCAAGCGTAGCTTGTAGCTTGTAGCTTGTAGCTTGTAGCTTGTAGCTTGTAGCTTGTAGCTTGTAGCTTGTAGCTTGTAGCTTGTAGCTTGTAGCTTGTAGCTAGTTCGCGCCGTACAGGTCGCTGTCCAGATCCTTTAGATCCTGATCCATCTGCTTCCAGCTGTCGCCGGCATGGGTGCCGTCCAGGTCCGCCAGTTCATGGTATTCATCAATGCGCTGCTGCATGTCGGTGAGGACTTCCTGCAGGGCCAGGCGATGGCGCTCCGCTTCGGTGTTCACATCACCGCTGTCACCCAGCGATTTTTGCTCCAGTTGCAGCAGTTCGTTTTCCAGTTCATCAAGTTTGCTCTTGATGTCGGTGATCATTGTCTTAACGTCTTCCATCATCGCACTCCAGGTTCCGATCAGGATTCAGAGGCTGCCAGGCTCAGGTTGCCGCGATTTGTTTACCGAGGTCAACTCTGGCACCAGTAATGGCGGCCTCCGTCTGACAATCGGTCATGGATCAACAATTTTTCTCACAATTCCACGTATGGTTGATCCATCCACTTTCCGCTACATTCGCAGTTAGCCACCAGAATACGCACAACAGCAGGACAACCATGAAAAAAGCCGTACAGCGGGCAGAATTGCTCAAAGACATGATTCAGGAGGCCGTCGATGATGGCGCCACCACCGTGGAAGACGTGCACCAGCACATCGCCAGCTTGCCATTTGACGCCCTGGAAAAACTGGGGCTGTTTGAAGAGCAGGCCGCTTCCCTGAAAGACAAACAGCGCAAGACCATTGGCATGGTCTACGACACCATTCGCCGCATCAACAACGATATCGGCAGCCTGATATCCGAACAGTTCGCGGCATTGGAAGATGCCGAAGAAGCCAGCAAGAACATGGACAAAGGCAGCGAAGAATAGGACGGCCTGACGCCTGACGTAAAAGGCCCGCCCGGTAACCCGGCGGGTCTTTTGCGTCGGTAAAACACTCGCTATTCCCCCCTGTAGGAGCCCAGCTTGCCTGGGCGATCCGAGCGACAGCGAGGCAAGGATTCCAGAAACGCGTATCGAACCTCAAAATCCAAACCGCTTTCCAGGTTCCATGCTGCTGGTTTCGCCTATCGAAACTCGTTACTCGCAACTCGACGCTTTTCACCTCGCCCTGGCTCGGATCGCCTGCAAGCAGGTTATTCGCTTCGCTGCCCCGCACTCGGTGCGTTACTTCGCTACGCTACGTTCCTACGGACTCTAACGACGACAGGCGCCAACTGCATCTCAGTTCCTCGCTGTCGCTCGGTTCGTCCCCTGGAAGGGAACTCCTACAGCGGCTTCGTAGAATTGCAGAAACTCGGGAACTTTTCCGGGTTTCTCTATCCGACCAAGCGTAGCTTGTAGCTTGTAGCTTGTAGCTTGTAGCTTGTAGCTTGTAGCTTGTAGCTACCAGCTTGAGCCTGCCTGAATATACCAGGCGGTGTCTTCCGGACCACGGGCCACATCGATCCCCATAGTCATGCCATAACGGCGTGCCATCAGGTAACGAAAACCGGCCCCGTAACTATTGGCCACCTCGGCATCCGACAGCTCACTGACACTTTCAGCAGCACGCCCGCCACCGGCAAAGAAATTGAAACGCCAACGCAGTGAGGCTTTCCAGGTGGCTTCTACCTCCGCCAGGGCCACCGACTTGCCCTGGTAGCGCACCGCCGGAATCCCGCGCAAGTCCACATAAGGGGACACATAGGGAGGCAAACGGGCACTGTCGCCGGCATCAATGCCGTCGTACTGCATGCGCAGGGCAAAATTGAAGTGCTCGTTCACGTTCCAGTAATTCAGCCCTTCCAGGGTATAGCTGCCATAGTTCACATCACTGCCAATGCTGTCGCCGTACCAGACATAGTTAGCGGTGTAATACAGTCCGTTCAGCGGCGCCATGGGATTGTCCCGGGAGTCGTATTCCGCCAACACCCCCAACCCGGACGTGCGGATGGTTTCCCCCAGTTGATTATCCAGGAAACGATTCACCGCCGCTTCGAGGCGAGGATTGGGCAACTGGATATCTTCTGCCAGATCCAGTTCGACCTGACGATAGGTTTGTCTCATCCCCACCATCAAGCGACTGCTTCCCAGCCGGAATTTCAATTCCTGAATGACGGCCGGTCCCTTGAGGTTCAATTCAATCGGCTGGTCGATATTACGGCCACCGAAATTATAGAAATCCAGATTCAGGTCTGGCACCAGCGCAAAGCCCCGGTAGCGAATGGTGTCATTGCGCCAGAACCCCATATGCCCCGCTGCCGCCGCCCGGGTACCGTTCTCGGTGGCCGCCAGGCCCAGCATGCTGATGTTGTTGGGGAGGATAGCCGGCGCATTGCCTTCCACCCGCTGCTGCTTCTGCTCCTCACTTTCATGAAAGAACACGCCTACCACACCCAGCCCATTGCCCACGGCGGGCTCGGTGATCACCACGGGGACTGGCATGAAGCTAAAGGGAAGCTCTGACAGAAAACGGCTGGCATCCGGCATGCCGTCTTCCGGGTCGGTCATGTATTCTTCCATGAAGCCCGCCTGCGCCGCCCCCCACAGCCCACAGACCAATACTGCAGCCCCGATTCGCTTCCTTTCCATACCCTCTCCCGGGTTTGTAATCCTGCCCATGCTGAGGTTTGATTACCCCATCGATGACTTATCCTACAAGCGCCATGACCGCACTGCCAAAACTTGTCGCCATTCTGGTTCTATCCACCCTCTTTGCCTCAGGCTGCCAGAGCGCCCCGCCTTACGATCCGCAACAGCGCCCGGAAAGCACCACCCTGGTGAATACCGACTCACCACTGGTGACAGGGCTGCGATCCCGTGAGGCTGCGCATGAAGGGCAGTCCGGCTTCTACCTTCTGCACGATGGCCTGTCCGCATTTCTGGCCCGTATTGCCCTGATCGAAAACGCCCAAACCAGCCTGGACTTGCAGTACTACATCTTCACCCACGATGTGACCGGGCGCATCATCATCAGCCGCCTGCTGAGTGCCGCAGACCGTGGCGTGCGGGTAAGGGTGCTGGTGGATGACATGGGCACACAACTTCACAACCCGTTGGTGGCCCGGCTGGATCAACACCCCAACATCGAAATTCGCGTCTTCAATCCTGTCGCGTCACGCAATGGTGCGGCAAGAAACTGGGAAATTCTCAAGGAGTTCAGCCGCACCAATCACCGCATGCATAACAAGCTGATGGTGGCAGATGGGGTGGCCATCATCACCGGCGGACGTAATCTGGGGGACCTGTATTTTTCCAGCACCAATATCGATTTCCAGGACATCGATATCCTTGCCGTCGGCCCCATCGTACCGCCGGCCAGCGGCAGCTTTGACGAGTACTGGGCCTACCCCGCCAGCGTACCCGTGCACCTGTTGCTCAACGCGGAGGACAGCGACACGGATCTGGCCACCCTGCGGCAAAACCTGAGCGATTTTCTCGAAGAGCAGAAAAACTCGGAGTTTATCAACGCATTACGGACCAGCACTCTGAGTGAGGCAATGAAGGACGGTAACGTGCCCTTCCACTGGGGGAACGCATCACTGTTGGTGGACACTCCCAAGAAAGTCCTGGAACACGCCGACCTGCATGCGTCCTTCTATCTCGGCGCGGATCTGAAAACCATTCTGGAATCCAGCCGTGACCGGGTGAAGATCAGCACCGCCTACTTTGTCCCCGGAGACAAGGGCGTGGCGCTGTTCAACAGCCTGGAAGAACGTGACGTTTCCGTGCAGATTCTCACCAACTCCCTCAGCACCACGGATGTGGCCATTGTCCACAGCGGCTACATGGATTATCGCAAGCCTTTGCTGAAAGGCGGGGTAGAGCTCTGGGAACTGCGCTCCACCGCGGGTCAACACAAGCGCATGCACTGGTTCAAAGGCCGCTCTCGCGCCAGCCTGCACGCCAAGACCATGGTCATTGATGACCGGCTTTCCGTGGTCGGTTCGGTGAACCTGGATGCCCGCTCGATCCTGCAGAACACCGAGATCGCCCTGCTGATCGACAGCCCGGCCATCAACCAGGAACTCAGTGACATTTTCGATCGCTGGGTCGCCGGGGATTCTGCCTGGTCAGTGCGATTTGATGATCAAGGAGATCTGCGCTGGACTGCCGACACCGCGCAGGGCCGGCTGGAAGAAGACCATGACCCGGAAACCTCCGCCTGGTCCCGCTTCAAGATATGGCTGCTGTCCTGGCTGCCCATCGACAGCCAGATATAGCACGCCTGACGCCTGACGCCTGACGCCTGACGCCTGACGCCTGACGCCTGACGCCTGACGCCTGACGCAAAAAGGCCCGCCCGGTAAACCGGGCGGGCCTTTTTGCGTCGAAAGCACTCGCTAGAACCTGCTGTAGGAGCGGTCGTTCGACCGCGATCCGAGCCTAAGCGAGGCAAGGATTCCAGATACGCCTGTCCAAGATAAAAAACCGTGCCAGGCACACGATCTGGGGTTTTGCCTTTCGAAACTCGCTTCTGGTAATTCGTAACTTGATTACCTCGCTGAGGCTCGGATCGCGGTCGAACGGCCGTTATTCCCTACGCTCCCCCCTCCTCCCCGGCACAAAAGGCTTCTACCGCCTCGGGAGTATTCGCCAGGCCCCGGTCCTCAGCCAGCTCCCAGCTACGCACACATTCCTGGATAGTCGGGCACCATTGGTAACCTGCTGAGCCGAGGCACCCGTGACGATCCCGGTCTGCGCCCACCGGTTTCGGCCCACAGCCCGCCAACAACAGCATTGCAACCATCACGACCGCCTTCATCATCCATCTCCTGCTGACATATTGCCCAGTATTACAGAAATCCGCCCCATATCCCCCAACCGACAGACGCATTATCATCCCACCCCTTTCCCGATTAGAATGTCCGGCTCGCCCGGCGGAACCACCCGCCCGGCACCGTGAACACCAATGGACCACCGCCGTCATCATGCACAGGACGCAACCGCGCACACAATCCGCCCTTTCCGGCAGCCGCCTGGTGCAGCTGCTGAGCAGCCTGGACAGCAAGGCCGCCCAGGCCAGCCACGGCGACTTTGCCGAGCGTCTCGGGCGCCTGTTTGACCTGTCCGATGCCATTGCCCTGGACGGTGCCACGCGGGTTGCGCCCAAAGGGCCCTTCAGCCCCGGCGACGATCTGACCGCACAGCTGCAGGAGCACCTGCTGAAGACCCGCCGTGCCCTGCTCGACCACCTGGGCCGAAGCTTCAGCGGCGAAAAAGCCGCCTCGGTAATTGCCCTGCCGCCCCTGCGTGACGACGCCGACCCCGAAAAGCGCCCCAGCTTCGGCGCCTACGAGCGCTTCTATCAGGCCCACCAGCGACAGATGATCGCCGGCCTGAGCAACCTGCGACTGCGCTGCCGTCGCCTGCTGGCCGGTCACAGCGCCTCGCTGGCGCACCTGGCCGAACTGGACGCCGTATTTGAATGCGGCCTGGCCAGCTACGCCCGCCAGGGCTTTGCCGCCCTGACCGGCGTACTTGAACAACGCTACCGCCTGCTCTGGCAGCAGCGCGACCCTTTCCATACCCCCGCCGACTGGCTCCGCCCACAGGGCTGGCTCACCCAGTTTCGACGGGAACTGAAAATGCTGTTACTGGCCGAACTGGATGCCCGACAGGAACCGGTTCTTGGCCTGCTCGCGGCGGCCCGGGAAGCAACCGATGCGGCCCCCGCCGACGCGCATGACACCAATGAGGTAAGCCCCACTCCATGAAACGCTATCTATTTGCTGCGCCCTTTGTGATCGGCGCCATCGCAGTCCTGAGGATCGCCATCACCTTCGTCAGCCAGCCCGTGGCCTTTACCGTGACCGCCATCATTGCCGCGGTCTATGCCCTGGGCTTCGCTGAACTGCTGCGCTTCCGGCGCAATACCGCCGCGCTGGACAAACGCCTGGACGACCTGCCGGACAGCCGCGAAAGTCTGCGCCACTGGCTGCAGAGCCTGCCGGTGCCGCTGCGTCACAGCGTCCAGCGCCGCATTGATGGCCACCCCGCCGCCCTGCCCGGCCCGGTACTGACCCCCTACCTCACCGGCCTGCTGGTGATGCTCGGCCTGCTGGGGACCTTTGTGGGCATGATCGTGACCCTGCAGGGCGCCGCCACCGCCCTGGACGGCAGCAGCGAGCTCACCGCCATCCGCAGCGCCCTGTCCGCCCCCATCGCCGGCCTGAGCCTGGCCTTCGGCACCTCTATCGCCGGGGTAGCTGCCTCCGCCATGCTCGGCCTCACCGCCACCCTGTGCCGCCGCGACCGCATGCTGATCTCGCGCAAGCTGGACACCCTCAGCGACACCACCCTGCATGCCTTCTCTCTGGATCATCAGCGTGAAGCGGCCTATCAGGCCCTGCATCAACAGAGTGAAACCTTCCCGGCCCTGGTGGACGCCCTGCAGGCGCTGGCGACCCGCATGGAAGGCCTGGGTTCTGAACTGCGCGACAGCCTCACCGGCAACCAGCAGCAGTTCCATGAAGCGGTGAACAGCCAGTACCGCCAGCTGGCCAGCGACGTCAGCCAGTCCCTCAAGGACACCCTGGCCGACAGCAGCCGTCTAGCCGTAGAGAACATCCAGCCGCTGATGGAAACCTCCCTGGCCACCCTCAACCAACAGGTGGAAGGTACCCATGCCCGTCTGGCCGAGCTCACCGAGAAGCAGCTCAGCGACCTGACCCGGGAATTCCGCGCTACCACCGAAGCCGCCGCCAACCACTGGCAGCAAGGGCTCGACACCCATCAGCAAACCAGCGCCCGGCTGGTCAGCGATATCAGCACGTCCCTGGCGGAGCACCACGATCGCTTCAAGACCAACAGTGACAGCCTGGTGGAGCAACTGCGTGACAGCCAACAGGGGCTGGCAGAACAAAGCCGCGAGCAACTACAAACGGTGGCCGAGCAGTTCGCGCAAGCCAGCCGCAACGGCCAGCAACACTGGCAGGAGCAACTGGCCGAACAACAGGCCCAGCACGTCCGTCAGCTGCAGGAAGCCCGTGATGCCCAGGCCGCCCTTGCCGAACAGCAGCAAATCCGCCTGAATGCCGCCACCGGCGAATTCAGCCAGGCCATTCAACAGGCCGGCGAACAATGGCAGCAGCACAGCAGCCAGCAACAGCAGAGCAATGAGCAACTGCTGCAGGCCCTGCGCGACACCTTCAGCAGCAACAACCAGCAATTCGAAGCCAGCACCGCCAACCTGCTGGACGGCCAGCGCGAAGGTCTGGATCAACTGGTAGCGGGTATCCGTGGTGAACTGGCCGCCCTGCGTGACGCCGAAGCCGAACGCGCCAGCGCCGCCAGCGATCGACTGGCCGCTCTTGAGGGCACCGTCAGCGAGCACCTGACTCGCCTGGGCTCCGCCCTGGAAGAACCCATGACCCGCCTGATCGAAACCGCCTCGGAAACCCCGAAAGCGGCGGCGGAAGTGATCACCCGCCTGCGCGAGGAAATGACCCGCAGCAGCGAGCGCGACAACGAACTGCTGGAAGAACGTCAGCGCATTACCGAAGAGCTGGATCAGTTGCTCAGCAACCAGCGCGACGCGGCCACCGCCCAGCGCGAGGCCATCGAGACCCTGATCACCCGCGCCAGCGAGACCCTCAGCCAGGTGGGCGACACCTTCACCCAGCAGGTCAGCGAGCAGAGCGAACGCCTCAATGAAGTGGCCGGCGATGTGACCGGCAGCGCTGCCGAAGTGGCCAGCCTCAGTGATTCCTTCACCACCGCCGTGCAGCTGTTCAGCGACAGCAACGACAAGCTGCTGGACAACCTGCAAAAAGTGGAAAGCGCCCTCGACAAGTCCGCCATCCGCGCCGATGAACAGCTGGCCTACTACGTGGAACAGGCTCGCGAAGTGATCGAGCTGAGCATGACCTCCCAGAAAGACGTGATCGACGCCCTGGGTAACCTGTCTGCGGCCGAGGCCAGCTGATGGAAGAGCTTCACGACGACGCCCAGGCCTCACCGGTCTGGGCCATCTTTTCCGACCTGATGGCCGCGCTGGTGGGCATCCTGGTACTGGTGCTGGTGTGGGTCATCGGTATCCAGCTGGAACTCAGTGAGTCGCTGCAACAGGAAAAGGAAAAACGCCTCGCCGAAGAACAGCGCCGCATGGCACTGGAAAAGGCCCTCGCCGATCCACTGGCCAGTGGTCGCGTTACTTTTCGCGATGGCCGCATCGGCATCAGCGGCAGCGTGCTGTTCCAGATCAACTCCGACCAGCTGCAGGACGAAGGCGAAGTGCTGCTCAAGGATCTGGTCAAGCCGCTGCAGCTGTATCTGGACCAGCATGACGAAATGCTCATGGTCAGCGGCTTCACCGATGACCTGCCGATCCAGCGAGGCAACAGCCGCTTTTCAGATAACTGGGGACTGTCCGCCCAGCGCGCCCTCACCGTTACCCGCAGTCTGATCGATCAAGGCATGCCCGCCGACCAGGTGTTCGCTGCCGCATTTGGCCCTCACCAGCCAGTGGTCCCCAATGAGGACAACGCCGCCCGGGCACAAAACCGCCGGGTGGAGCTGACCACCGTGCCGCGTCGTAACACCGACGCCGCTGCAGAGGGTAGCGATGACTGACGCAGTCTCTCTCAGTGATCTGGCAAACCGCATCGACACCCTGCAAGCCCAGGGGGCGGACCGCTTTGATCCTGCGGGCTTCTGTTTCCTGCAACGCCAACAGGAACGGCTGGCGCAGCTGCGCCACACCAGCCCACGCCCCCTGAACCGTCTAGCCGAGGCAGTGCACAGGCTGGAACAGCAACTGGCAACGGCACAACAGCAGGCCGAGCAACACTGGAACCCGGAGCAACAACCGGAACTTACCCCGCTCTACGAACAACACGCCTTCAAGGCATTACTGCGGCAGCTGGCTCCAAATCCGTCACCCTCCCCCCTTGCCGAAGTGCTGACACAGCTGCGCCAGAGTCATAGCGGAGAACACAAACCGGACAACCGCGATCCGCTGCGTGCCATGCTGCAGGAACAGGAAGGCGATCTGTTTGAAGCAGATGCGCTACCGCAACCGGCAAGTGATGCACCAAGAGAACTGAAAGCCCTGAGCCGGGTGCGCGCCGGCCAGCAACAACAACGCAAACGCCGCCGCATCGAAGACGCCCTCACCCACACCCCCCCCGATGCCGGCCCGCTCAATTCCCACCGTCTGGTCACCCACGCCATCAGCGCCCTCAAGGACCTCTCCCCCGCCTATCTGGATCACTTCGTGAATTACGTAGACACCCTCATGGTGCTGGAAAAAGCCGGCAAGAAACGCGGCGGATGATGGAAGCCTGGCGGCGCCTGATGCCTGATGCCTTTTTGCATCGGTACAACACACGCTAGCTAGAACCTGCCGTAGGAGCGGTCGTTCGACCGCGATCCGAGCCTAAGCGAGGTAAGGATTCCAGAAACACATCCCGAAGATCAAAACCCAAACCGCTTTCCATGCTTCTGGTTCTTCCCTTCGAAACTCGCAACTCGAATCTTTTTACCTCGCCAAGGCTCGGATCGCTTGCAGGCAAGCTCCTTGTATCTCTCCACGAGTGCTGATTAGCTACCAGCACTCACGGGTCGGGTTAAAGCCTGACAAGCTCCTGAGGGCATAGACCCTGTGACGTAGATCCTGGCTCCGACCCATTCTCTTAAATCTGAACGGTATCCGGGCTCTCCCCTCCGCGGGATGAAGCCGTATAAGCAAGGGAAGACACGAGAGATGCACTTCGTTGGAATTGATGTCAGCAAAAAGAGCCTCGATACACTTTGGCTGCGCCAGGCCAATCCCCGGAAGGTAAAAACACGGGTTTTCCAGAATCGGCGCGGGAAGGAGCACGAGGTTGCGCAGTGGCTGCTCAAGCAGACCGGTGCTGAGCCGTCCGAGATTCATGTGGTGCTGGAAGCCACCTGTATTTATCACGAGAACCTGACCTACGCACTCCATGAAGCTGGGTTGCAGGTGTATGTGGCCAATCCGGCGCGCACCAGGGACTTCGCCAAGAGTGAAGGGTTCTCAAGCAAGACAGACAAGCTCGACTCGCTGTGCCTGGCTCTCTACGTGAAAGAGAAGCATGAGCGACTACATAAATGGCAGCCGGAAGCGCCAGAGATCAGGCAGTTACGAGCGCTTGGTGCTCGTCTGGAGGCCTTGGAGAAAGACCGTCAGCGGGAAGAAAACCGGCTTGAGAAAGCGGAATTCAACCAGTCAAGCGAGCGAGTCATTGCCTCTATACAGGACATGATCGCGACACTGAATGAGGAGATCCGCAAGCTCAAAAAGGACATCGATGACCACATTGATGGCCATCCTGAACTGAAACAGGACCGCTCACTGCTGGAGAGCATCACTGCGGTAGGCGATGTGATGTCCCGAGAGCTGCTGTCGCTAATACACAGTCGGGACTTCCGGTCAGCCAAGCAATGTGCCGCCTTCCTGGGCATTACGCCGGTGCACAATGAATCCGGCGACTCCAGAAAGCCGACAAAGATCCGCAAAGGTGGCCGCGCCAACGTACGGGGAAAATTGTTCATGGCAGCAGTCACAGCATGCACCCACAACCCCGATATCCGGGCACTGAGACGGCGCATGGAAGACAGGGGGAAGACAGGTAAAGTGATTGTGGTGGCAGCAATGCGCAAGCTGGTGCAAATCGCCTATGGGGTAATCAAGCACCAAAAGAAATATACCCCACAAGTCGCATAGAGACGGCTTGCAGGGTATGGAGAGAGACGGTATCTACAGCAACCTTCCGCTTTTGTGCGATGAAACCGCACCAATGCCAGCAGCAGGGCATCATCCCCGTTAGAGTGAGTCGAGGAACGGAATAATCTGAAGGCGAAGAGCAAAAAACCTGTCTGAGCGGAGCGAGTCTTTTTTGCGTCCTTCAGATTATGAGTACCGGAGTGTGCCCGCGGAGCGGGCCGAACGGAGTCGGGGCAAGGGGGGCGTAAGCGGGGATTTGCAAAACATGTTTTGCCCGCTGGAGCGCCATTCCCATACCGGGGAATGGCCGGAACGCCAGAGGGGTGTCGCGCAACACCCCTTTGGGCCCGTCCGGCGAGGACAAGCACGTGCCAGAGGGCGATGAAAAATCAGCAGACATCAAGTCATCCAGGTGGGCGCCACAACCAATACAGGTTCGCACCTCGAGCGTAGCTCGCAACTAATAATACTCCCGCAGCCCGGCTTCCCAACTTTCCAACACCGCATCCACCCCGGCCAGCAACCCAGCCTTCAAACCCTGTTGATAACGTCGGGACGCCGACGTGGACAGAAAACTTTCATAGCTGGCAATTTTTTCCAGCGGCAACTCACGATAGGTAAATGCCAACGACAACAGGGTCTGCTGTTCAATCAACTGCTGCATGGCGCCCTGATGCTGTTGTAGCTGCGCATCCAGTTCCGCTGTCTCTACAGGTGCATCCGGATTCGTCGCAATGGATTCCGCCATGAAGCTGGCCAGCATGGCTTTCTTCTGCAGCGCCATCCCCAGGTCAGAAGACTGTGTCAGCGCATCCAGCCGCGCCGCCGCCTCCATGCGAGGTCGGTCCGCCACCAGCGCCTCCGCCGCGGCCTTCATGGCAGGCAAGGCATCCGCCTCCAGGCCCTTCAATTCCAGCTCGGTAATGCGCTGTCCCAACGGCGAGTCATACCACAGCATCAAGGTCTCCCTGTCCCCCGGCTGCAACGCCTCAGTGACAGCGTCCTCCACATATCGATAAATCACATCCCCGCGCAGAGACTCCATGGCAATGTGCTGCAACACCGCCTTTTCCTCACCCTCAAATGCCGGGTTCTGTGCCAACGTACCCTGCACCATTTTTTCGAACACCGGCATCTGACCGTCCACACCGGAGGCCACCAGGAGACGACTGACAGACACACGCTCTTCCGCTATCGCCCACTGGCTGACAGCCAGCAGCAATACCGTTACCCCGTAGAGCCAAAAATGCTGTTCTCGACGCCCGTTTTTCAACGTATTACCCATCCACTGTTACCACTCTGATGTTTGTTAACCCCAACCCTAACGGCTTGCACACAACCCTGCCAGCACTTGGGCATGGTGTTATCGCAGGGTAAACTGCAATGACAACGACTGCCGGCAATCCCATCCATGGCCCACAAATCCCTCATAGCGTTGACACTGATGTCGCTACTCTTCATCCCTGGCATGGCAGCTGCCCAGGATTGCCAGTTGAAGATTCACCACAGCGCCATTGATGCCAAACACCACTTCAGTCTGGAAGTCAGCTGCAAGGGCACCTGGAACACCCTCACCTACCTGCTGCGCGCCAGCCGCACCCGCAACGGCACCACCCTGATCAACAGCGAGTCCAGCAAGTTATTTATCGAAGGGAACAGCAAGAAGACCGGCGACGTGGCACTGGATCTGTTGCCGGGGGATGAGGTGCTGGTGGAAGCCCGCATTCTGCAGGCCTGTGAAGTGCTGGGGGAAACCAAGCTGAGTTATACGCATGAGCCCAAAAGGGCAGCTACTCCTCGAGCGGACTCAACGCCGCAACAACAGCAGAATCAAGAGTAACTCATAACGCCCGGCGCAGCGGGCAAATTGGAGCGAGGAACGAGCGGAAATTTGATCCGCCTGCCGCCGCTTGTTATGAAAGGCCATAGACCAGCCCAACCGCTATAAAAACACCGCTAACAACCCCGATAGCTCTATGAGCCCACATGAGCTTTGCGCTGCGCTTTACAAGGAATGCCAAGTAAGAGCCCAGCCAAGCAATAAGCCCAAATATGCCCAGGTTCACTAAAATTGCAGCAAGCCCATCAACCTCATATGCATTCCCAAACTTGTCTCCATACACAGCCCTACTTGAGAGCAGGTTATCGAACGTAAGGAATATCAGAAGGCCCACCACGAAGAGAACAGGGATCATTCCGGCCACATATATGAAGTTGGGTCGTTTACTCATATTCATAACAGTTTATTCAATTGCAGATGCGATATAACACTTTGCTGTATATCCCCGATCTACCCCACCTCAAGAATCCCAACAAACCGCCTATCGATCAGTGACTTGCCCCACAAGCAGGAACCACTTTCAACAGACTTTTCTTGCACTTGCGTGTTGAACGGGAATTTTTACTCGGAGTTTTCTTGCATCCACTTTTCTGAAAAACCACTTTAACTCAACTACTTACAAATTTATGCAAGCCATATCCTGCCTATTCAACTTGCGCGCGGGTGAAAACCGGAAGGGGTGTTGTCTTATTCAGCAAATCTGCAACACCCAGACACCAGTTCGCGGGCACGGCATCGCCGCCAACCCGGCGCCTGAACGCGCCTTGTCGCTTGCAGCTTGAAACTTGCAGCTGGACTTATTTCGCCGCGCTCAATTGCAGCATGTAGATAACGGCATTGCGGATTTCCTGATCGGAACAGTCGTAGCAATTGCCGCGGGGGGGCATGGCGTTGATGCCATGAATGGCTTCCTGGACGAGGGTTTCGAAACCTTCCTCTTCCACTTCGTGGGACCAGTAGAGACGGTTTTCCTTGCCGACCTGGGGCGCGCCGGCGGCGCCACTGGCGTGGCAGGTGGCACAGTATTGCCGATACAACAACGCCCCGCTGCGCTGTTCCGCCGGTTCGGCGGAGGCAGTCGGGGCGTTGCCGGCAGGATCGCTGTCAGAACAGGCGGCCAGAAACAGGGCCGCCGTCACTGCCAGCATCCGCATCAGGTTACTTGCTCTCGTTAACCATGTACTCGACGGCGGCCTTGATCTCGTCGTCGGAGCAGGTCATGCACATGCCTTTCGGGGGCATGGCGTTGAGGCCGTCGATGGCGTGCTTGACCAGGGTAGCGTTGCCCTGGGCGATACGCGGTGCCCAGGCAGCAGCGTCGCCCGTCTTGGGAGCGCCGGCAGCGCCAGTGGCGTGACAGGCAGCACAGGAGGCATTGTAGACGGCGTCACCGGAGCGCGGGCCACTGGCCACTTCCTCACCCGCCGGGGCGGCGGTGCCACATTCTTCGCCTTCCACACACACAGAACCGACCGGCTTGATACGCTCTTCGATGGCGCGGTCGCTGAACACGGAACGCTCACCCAGCGGGTAGGGGGAGATTTCCTTGGTGTTCTTGGCAGCCACATTGCCGGCGGCAAACAGGGCGGCAATCAGTACCAGGCTGGCTGTCAGACTCTTTTTCACAATTACACCTCTACTGTTCTGTGAGTCGCCTCAGGGGCGTGCGGTTGGCGATTATACCCGCTCAGGCCGTGGGGACAAAATGGCATCTTGTTGCGGCTTTGGTCGGTGGGCACGCCAAAAGCTGAAGGCCAGAAGCCTGAGGCCCTATCCAGCGCCACCAAGGCGCGCGATCCCTGGTTTGCAGGGGTCGCTGGCGTAGACCGTAGACGTTGAGCTACCGATTTTCTGCCTTTCGCGTCTGGCGTCAGGTATCCGACACCAGCTGATCTTCCATCACCCCATGTCAATACGGGGTAAACACAGGGTAAACCGGCTGCCCTCGTTCACCACACTGCTGACCCGGATGTCGCCGCCGTGGCGCTCGGTGACCACCTTGACGAAGCGCAGCCCCATGCCGGCGCCGCGCACGCCGGCCCCGCCGCTGGTGCTGGCCCGACTGAAGCGCTGAAACAGGCGCGTCTGGAATTCCGGGGGAATACCCACGCCGCGGTCCCGTACCTCGCAGCACACCTGGGCGTTCTCGGCATACAGGCGCACATCCACCGAGCTGCCCTGGTGGCTGTACTTGATAGCGTTGGTGAGCAGATTGACCACCAGACGCTCCAGCAACTCATTGTTGCCCTGTACCCAGACATCCTGGTCCGGGTCGTAATCGAAGCGCAGCACGATATCGCGCTGCTGGGCCTGGATCTGCACCTGATCAATGGCGCTTTCCACCACGTCGAGCATGTCCTGCTCGTTCATTTCCACGCTTTCCACCGCTTCCACACGGGCCAGCTGCAGGAATTGCTCGGCGATGTTCAGGTTCTTCTGGGCGTAGTGCTGCACGTTATCCAGAAACTGGGGCAATTCGCCCTCGGCGCTGCCCTGACGCATCTTTTCGGTGAGCGCCAGCACCGAGACCATGGGAGAACGCAGGTCGTGGGATAGGAAATCCAGCATTTCCGAGCGGGTTCGCAAGGCCGATTTCACCTCGGAGATATCCTTGAAGGACAGGATCATCATCCGCCCCGGGTTGTCACCGGCATGGACCAACAGCATGTCGAGGTACAGATCTGCCCCCTGACGGTTACGGCATTCCAGCTGGCTGCGGCCTTCGGCAAGGGTGCGGCGCAGCAGCTCATCCCAGCCATGCTCGCGTAGCTCCAACTCCCGGCCAATGTCGGTTACCGGAAAATCCCCGCTGTTGAGCAACCCGGCATCCACTCCCAGCAACAGGGCCGCCTGGGGGTTGGCAAACACGATGCAGCCGCAGGCGTCGGTGATAACCACACCTTCACGAATCTGCGCCAGAGTCACCTGGAAGAAACGGGTCAGCGCCTCTTGCCGCTCCTCTTCCCGACGCAGCCGTTCGATATGGTTTTCCAGTACTTCATAGCGCGGCCCGGCACTGGGCACACCGGAGCGGATACGCACCAGCATGGCGTGCACCCAGTAATCATAGGTATCGGCATCCAGGCCCTGGTGCCACACCACCTGCAATTCATAACGACGCCCTTCGTGACGGAAGCGGTACTGGCGCGCCAGAGAGCCCTTCCATTCCGGGGCTGCCAGGGCGGCGCCACCGGCATGTTGACCATCCGGACCATTGAGCTGCCAGGCCTTTACCGGCAACACCTTGTCCAGCATGAGGCCCAACTGCTCCAGGGAGGCAGCGCGGGTGAGACGGCGATTCAGCTCACTGTATTCCGACAGTCGCTCCAGCGCCTTGCGCATATAGGACAGGGAGTATTCCAGCCGACGCCAGGTCCACAGCGGGTAGGCCATCAAGGCAGCGGTCATGGCCGCCGCCGGCGGCAACCACAACCGCAGGGTAATCAGCATGACCATGCTCACCAGCATGCAGGACAACATGATCGCGGCCACCAGCGGGATGCTCCAGCGCGGCAACACATAGGGCAGCAACAGCGGCGCCAGCAAGGCCAGCAGGGCGCTGAGAATGAGCACGCTGGGCAGGTTCAGTTCACGGATGAGGCGATCTTCACGCAGGGCATCAAGCAGGTTGGCATTGATCTCCACACCGGCCATGAGCTCACCGTTGTTGGCCAGCGGAACGGGCAGCATGTCACCGAGCCCCGCAGCGGTGGCCCCCACCAGCACGATGCGATCGCGGATCAGTTGTTCAGGAATCAGGTTTTCCAGCAACTCCACCGCAGACACCTGGGGATAGCTGTTGGGGCCGCTCACGAAGGGGATATAACGGTGGTAGCGGCGCACATTGGCCAGCCCGGAAAATTCTTCTCCCTGACCGGACGGAAAACGGTTCTCGGCCAACTCACCTTCATGCACCAGCAGGGTCTGGGTAATGTGCGGCCACCAGGCCTGACCAATGCCGGAGCGCATGTACACGGAACGGGCCACCCCATCCGCATCCAGCTCCAGGTCCACATGCCCCAGCCCGGCGGCAGCCCGGGCAAAGGGCGAATGGGGCAACACTTCGATCAGCTGGCCCCCGGCCCGTAACTGCTCCACATGCACTGGCAGGTAGACATGGCCGTTGGCGGTCATGGCCTCAACCAGGGCCTGGTCGGAGGCCGGGTTGTTCAGGTCCGGTTCGGACAGGATCAGATCCATCAGCACCGCCCGGGCCCCCATCTCGGTCAGACGGTCGATAATCTGGGCATGCACCTTGCGGTCCCAGGGCCAGCGGCCGATTTCACGCAGGCTGTATTCATCGATCCCCACGATCACCACATCATTGGCAGGCTCGTCAGGCAGGGTCTGCAGCAGGCTGTCGTAGATATAACGATCAATGAAAGAAAGGGCACCGCTGACACTGAGCAACACACTCAGGCCCGCCACCAGCAACAACACGGAAACGTGCTCGGCCAGATAACGACGCTGATCCAGTGTCAGGCGACGCTTCATTCCTTACAACGCCAACATCAGTGCGAGCCCGCCAAGGAAGACCCACAAATCCCAGTCCGCTTCTTCTTCCGGTTCCGGCTCGGGGGCCGGCTCAGGGGCCGGTGGCGGGGGCGGGGTGATCTGAATATCCTGCCAGGCTTCTTCACCGCGCAGGCCATGGGCATCTACCGCGCGCACCAGCAGCCGATACTCGCCTACCCCCAGCGGCTGCTGCCAGCGGGTTTCAGTCACAAACTGCTGGCCCAGCAGTTCTCCGCCGGGCTGTTGATACCATTCCACCGCGTACTGTTGAGCCTCTGCCTGGGCAGGCCACACGGCCTCCGCCCCACTGTGAGTGGTGGTCAGCGCCAGGGATGGGGCGGGCAATAGTGCCACCGGGGCAATGGGCGGCTCATCCACCGGGGCCAGGGTGGCGAAGCCCTGGGTAACTTCCCGGGTGGTCTCCCGGCCGGTCACATCCACCTGCCCCTCCAGCACCTCGTTGCGGGTGGTCTCCGCGCCGTCCACGGACAGGTAATATTCCGTGCCGCGCACGGCGGCCACCACACCCGGGGTGTAGACCTTGAAAGAAGCTTCCTCCTGATCCTGCGATGACACCGAGTTACGGATACTGCCACGCTCCAGGCGCAGATGGGTCTGCTCACCGTCCTGCCCCAGGAAGCGACGATACTGATTGACCACCAACAGACTGGCAGGCTTGATCATGACCTCGGACTGATCGGCGAAGTGCAGGCGCACACTGCCATCGCGGCCGGTTTCCAGGGCGTCACCAAAGGCAATGGCCTGCCCCTCGCGAACGATCACCGGTTCACCGCCCGCCGCGGGATACAGCAGCACTTCTCCGCTCACCGCACGGGCGGTGGCAGAGATGGGTTTTTCCTTGAGCCAGTCGATGGGGACCCGCAGGCTGTCGCCAGGGCGGAGGCTATGGGGGTCGGCCAGGCCGTTATAGGCCGCCAGCTCGCGCCAGCAGGCATCCGGCTGCTGGGCAAAGCGATCGCAGATCTTCCACAGGGAATCACCGGGTCGAAGGGTATAGTGCCAATCATCTTGCGCGCTTGCCGCAGACGACAACAATCCCAACAGCAGCGCCATCCACAACCAGCCCTTCATGTATCCCCTTCCTGAATAATAATCTGCTCTTTATTCTTCAATCGGCTCCAGCCGGTAACCATGCTGGTACACCGTCTTGATACGGTAGCCACGTTCCGGACGAATCTGCAGGCTGCGGCGAATACGGCTAATGTGCACATCCACCGTGCGTGATTCGATCGGCGTCATGATACCCCACACCTTTTCGAGCAGGTGCGCACGGCTCATCAGTTTACCCACATTCTGAAACAGGTAGCAGGCCAGCTCGAAGTCCTTGTCGGTGAGTTTCACCGGTTCTTCGTCCAGCAGGATCTGCCGACGGGCACGATCCACTGTCCAGGGGCCCACCGTAAGCGCTGTTTCTTCATCCATTTCTGCTACCCCTGCCCGGCGCCCGAGGGCGGTGATCCGGGCCAGCAATTCCGCTTGCTTGGTCGGTTTTACCATGTAGTCATCTGCGCCGAGCGACAGGGCGCCGACGATCGAAGATTCATCATCACGCTGGGTAGCAAACAGCACCGGGGTGCGGTTGCCACTGGCACGGACCTCTTCCAGAACGGCATAGCCATTCATGTCCGGCACTTCCCAGTCCAGCAGGAGAATGTCGAAAGTGTCACGCCGCAGCATGGACATGAACTCCCGCCCACTGGAATGATGCAGACAGTTATGCCCCGCCTCCTTCAGCCAGTGTGTCACCAGCTCGGCCTGGGCCATATCATCTTCCAGATAAGCAATCCGCACGGTTTTCTCCATCACTTTGCTGCTTGCGACTGTTGCAAAGATACCGATTCATCAAAGAGTTAGCGGGAAAACATTGTAAAATGCCAACCCTTCGCATTCGACACTAAAAGGCCGCCAACGTCCACATGATCCGGCCGCATGCCGGACAATCAAGCCGCTTTACCGGTCAGCTTCAGCCCCACCACCCCGACAATAATCAGCGCCATGAAGGCCAGCCGCGCCGCGCTCAGGGGATCACTGAACCAGAGAATACCGATGATCGTGATACCTACCGCACCCAGCCCGGTCCACACCGCGTAGGCGGTCCCTACCGGAATGCCGCGCATGGCATAGGACAACATCAACATGTTGAGGCCGGTGAGAATCAGTGCGGCCCCAATGGACCACACCCCAGGATGGGTCTGTATCCATTTCAGACTCAGCGCCCAGGCAATCTCCACGAATACCGCCAGCAACAACACCACCCAATAGACGTTCATCAGACTCTCCGTCATGCATCGGGCTCGTACAGGGAGCAAGGCCACCGGAAACCCGCAAGAGGCAGCCTGCTGCACGTTGCCGCACCAGAACAGTGCGGCGCGCAGATTATAACCAACTCCACCGCGGATGCACCCCATCCATGGACGCCACCGCCACAACCGGCTATCATTCGCCGCCGTTGGATCCCCAAGTTCCAGCCTGCACAGCCAGGGCGCCCGAACGGCCCCCAACCGCTGTGCAACAAGTTCTGCGCCCGTAGCTCAGCTGGATAGAGCGTTGCCCTCCGGAGGCAAAGGTCAGAGGTTCGAATCCTCTCGGGCGTGCCATATAAAAAGGCCTCTCATTCGAGAGGCCTTTTTTTGTGCCGTTCCGCGGCTGCAACAGGCTTCACGCAACCCGCGGCACGTCAAAATCGAAAGATCCAAGGCGGATTTGACCACACAGGACACAGCGTTCGGATTGCGCAGTGCTGTTGTTCTTTCCGTAGGAGCTTGCCTGCAAGCGATCCGAGCCTGGGCGAGGTAAAAAAAGATTCGGGGCTCGAGTAACGCGCTTCTGGTATCCATTCCTCGCCAAGGCTCGGATCGCGGTCGAACGACCGCTCCTACAGCGGCTCTGTTCGCACCTAAAGAGGTGTTATTCGCTGCGCAACGTACCTACGGCGGGGTTTAGAGATTTCTGCGACCTCTGTGGTATGGCTGGCTTTGCTGCCTGTGTGGGAAGTTCAGCTTGCTGAACGAATGCGGCTGTAGACCAGGGGAAATAAAGGTTCATCTCGGAATTTCGGGAAAAGCCCGATTCAAGCCTCCCCCTTTCCGTAGGAGCGTCGCTGGCGGCGCGATAACCCAAACCTGAAAAACGACATTTACCACAGAGGCCACAGAGCACACAGAGTGAAAACCTGTTTTTCTCGGTGATCTCTGTGGTGAGACAGCTTTTGATCCTGGTCTTGGAATCGCGCCACCACCGAGCGTAGCGAATAACCGACGCTTGTATGTTTGAATGCCTCTCCTGCAATGATGCAGGACTTGCCGGGGTGGAGGGACCAACGACGCATCTGACCTCAGGGTACAGACGGTAGGAGACTTGGCCCCACCCCGCACCTATTCATACGCCGATAAAGAATCCATCGGCTGAGTTGCACCTCAGACCGACGATACCAGCAAGCCAGCGTTTAGGTGCGCCCCGACAAGCATGTGTAACCTAGCTCAAGGGGCAGTTCAGTGGCAATGCAAGTAGCAAGATCTATCGTCGGCATCGACGTCGCCAAGGCCGAGTTGGTCATTCATTTCCAGGGCCAGACGTTCACCATCGAGAACACCCCCAAAGCCATTAAACACTGGCTCAAGAGCCTGCCATGCTCCTGTGAGATCGCCATTGAGGCCACAGGGACTTACCACATGGCAGTCATCGAGTTGGCCCATGCCAAAGGGCACCACATTTACGTCATTGATGCTTCACGTCTCAGCAGCTACCGCAAGGGAACAGGCGGCCGAGCTAAAACAGACGCCTCTGACGCCCAGCTGCTTGCCCGCCATCTGCAGAGAGAGAAGGAGGATCTGCGCCGTTGGAGCCCGCCGCCCAAGGCGTATCGAACACTGCAGACACTGCTACGCCGCCGCGCGGCGCTGATCAAGGCGCGAACCATGATCCAACAGAGCCTGGGTGGCGAAAAGATTCTCAAGGCGAGCCTGACAAGGCTGATCTCACAGATCAACAGTCTGGATACACTAATCCAGAAGCATCTTCGCAACACCGTAAGAGAGGCAGGGCTCTGCGATCAGGTACAACGCTGCAAATCTCTGGAAGGTGTGGGCGATCTGACGGCTTACGCCTTGGTCATGGCCTTCCTGCGAGGAGACTTCCGCAACAGCGACGCCTTCGTCGCCTTCCTGGGGATGGATGTCCATGTAAAGGACTCCGGCACCAGAACGGGAAAACGCAAGCTGACCAAAAAAGGCGACTCAGAGACCCGCAGACTGCTTTACTGTGCGGCCATGGCCGCTCGTAAAAGCGCCCGCTGGGCGGGTGTCTACCAAGGTTATCTCGACCGTGGCCTGGCGAAAACGCAGGCCCTGGTCATCCTCGCACGTAAGCTGGTCCGTATCGCCTTCGCGCTGATGAAGAGCCGTACTGACTACGTATCTATGCCTGCCTCATAAAAGGGGTGGACAACATAGAATCTCCTACGGAATGGTCTTTGCAATTAGCCATTCCCGCCAATCCGCAACCCAAAAAAACGCCTCCACCAGCAACGCAGCCGGAGGAGGCGGGTAACCGGTTGCCGGACGGCAAGAGACGCACTCTCACCTGCCGGGCCGCCGGTCGCGTGCGGCACCGTCAAAGCGGCTTGTTGTAGCGCACGACACTAACTGGCTTTCAGGACATCATCACTCTTCACTGCCGACCCCGACGGGTCAAGCCAATCGAACAGAGCTATACGGATTTCGCGGAAATAGCGACCACCCACGGTCCAGTGATCACAGCCCGGAATCTCGACCAACTGGCAGCGCTCGCCATAACGGCTGGCGATCTTGCGCTGCACATTGATAGGGGTAATACGGTCCTCCACACCCCCGATGATCAGCACAGGACAACGGATACTATCGGGCTCCACGTTGGCAAAGCTCTTGCGGCTGAACGCTGCCAGCGTCAACTGGAAGGTCACCATGCCGGACTCATAGCCACAGCCGAAAAGAATGTCCTGCTGCACAGCCTCGCTCTGTGCATTGCCGATACCGTACTTCACATTGGCCAGGCCCAGCCGGGTGGCGCTTCGCCACAACGGAAACCGGAACAGGTTTCTGCCCAGGGTACGGAACACTGACCAGCCCAGCCCGTTAATCCCGGCGGGGGCAGCAGAGGACAACAGAATCAACCGCTCACAGGGCACCCGCGCGGCCAGCAGCTGGGCCAGCAGCCCGCCCAGGGAATGCCCCACCACAATGGGCGCTGCGTCCATCTTCTGCACATGCTCGACCAGAAACGCCACGTAATCCTGCAAGCGGGCCCGGGCCAGGCTGGCGAGACTGGCGGTGGTATGTTCGGCCAGCGTACGGTGAAAAGGCAGGGTGATCGCCTCCACCTGATAACCCTGCGCCACAAACGCATCACGCAACGCCTGCAAGGTATTGCCATCGCTCCACATGCCATGGATCAGCAACACCGGCGGTCTGCTGTTGCTCTTCATTGTCTCTCTCCCAAAACAGCGCCAGGGCTCCGTACTCCCCGGTCAGACATCATCGCAACAGGGCCTCAGGCAGAGGCACGCAATGGCGTGACCTTGTTGTCAGCGGCCGCTTGCGGGCCGGTAAATTCCAGGATGCCATCCTGAACCGGAGCTTCTGTCAGCAGCTTTTTGTCATGGCCATAGTGCATGGTGACCTTCCACGGACCGCCCCGGCCCTGGCGTGGCATGCGATCCCTGGCCCGGCTGATATAGCCCGGCGCAAAGCCATCGAGCATGCCCACATCCGTGAGGTTGTTGTGGTGGTCCACCGGGGTGGCCACGGTGGCACCGGTCTTTTCCATCTGCGCGAACAGTCGGCACAGATACTGGCCGCCGATATCACTTTTCAGCGTCCAGGGCGCATTGGTGTAGCCAAAAATCCAGCCATAGTTGGGAATGTCCTGAATCAGGATGCCCTTGTAGGTCATCTTCCGGGTCAGATCCACCGGCTGCTCATCCAGCTCAAGCTGCATCCCGCCCATCAGCTGCACATCCAGGCCCGTGGCCGTGACAATAATGTCCGCATCCAGGTGCTGGCCGGAAGCCAGCACGATACCGGTGTCGTCAAAGCGTTCGATATGGTCAGTGACCATGTCCGCCTTGCCGGAGCGCAGCGCCGCAAAGAAATCCCCGTCCGGCGCCGCACACAGGCGCTGGTCCCAGGGCATGTAGGACGGGGTAAAGTGCTTCACATCGATATGCGGCGCGCGCTTGCTCATGTGGGAGATGAGCAGCTTGCGGGCCTTGTTCGGCCAGCGCTGACACGCCAGGTACAGCCCCCGCTGAAACAGGATGTTGCGCTTGCGGGTCATATTGAAGACCCACTTCTTCGGCAGCACCTTGTTCATGGCCCGGGAGATCACATCGGTATCCGGCATGGCCATGATGTAACTGGGGGAGCGCTGCAGCATGGTGACTTTGGCGGCGGTTTCCGCCATGGCGGGCACCACAGTGATGGCGGTGGCGCCACTGCCGATCACCACCACCTTCTTGCCACGGTAGTCGAGATCCTGCGGCCACTGCTGGGGGTGCACGATCTGCCCCTTGAAGTTTTCCTCGCCGTCGAAATGAGGACGGTAGCCATGGTCGAAATTGTAGTAACCGGCACAGTTGACGATAAAACTGCAAGTGAAAGTGCGGGTTTCGCCGCTGGTTTCATGCAGAGCGGGAATGGTCCACTGCTGCTCGCCGCTGGACCACTGCGCCTTTTCCAGCTTGAGTCCATATTTCACCTTGTCATACAGCCCGAATTCCTTCGCGGTCTCCGCCACGTAATTGCGGATATCGCCACCTTTGGCCAGCACCTTGTCGGAATACCAGGGCTTGAAGTTGAAGCCGAAACTGGCCATGTCGGAATCCGAGCGGATACCGGGATAACGGAACAGATCCCAGGTGCCGCCCACCTGCTCCCGGCGCTCCAGAATCGCCATGCTCTTGCCCGGGTATTGGCGGGCGATATGGCAGGCGGTACCGATGCCGGAGAGTCCGGCACCAATGATGATGATGTCGTAGTGCTGGGCGGTCATGGCCGTCTCCTTGTTATTACTATTCGCTCTCTACCCCATGACTATTCCAGAAGCCGGGCTTGACAATATTGACGAATGTGGACATTTTTTTGACGTATCGCGACAGCCTGACGGGCAACAACCCAATGAATTGCAGTGCATTGACACCACATCCCGGAAAACCCGATCCGTGCCCAGCCTGATCCGCGCCACCAACCTGTGGGGCTATGAAGAACAGGTGCGTCGCCGGGGCGGCGACCCCCTGCCGTTGCTGGCCCGGCACCATATCCCGCCAGCGTCACGGCGGGAGGACCAGGGGTTCCTGATTCTCAAGCACTTCATCGCACTGCTGGAAGATACCGCCCGCACCCTCAACGATCCGGCCTTCGGTATGAGCCTGGCCGAATATCAGGGCATGGATATCCTCGGCCCGGTGTCCGTGATTGCCCGCAGCGCCAGAACCGTGGGGGAAGCTATCCACAGCATCAGCCGCTACCTTCACCTGCATTCACCGGCACTGAGTGTGGAAAGCAGGCAGGAAATACGAGAGGGCCAGCCGGTGATGCAGTTTCGTTACCATGTGGATGTGCGCGAGCAGGGATACCGGGTGCAACCCCACGAACTGGGCATGGCCAATGCCATGCAAGTGCTCAAGTTGCTCTGTGGTGAGCATTTCAGGCCGCTTTCCGTGCATTTCAGGCATCCACGCCATGCCGACGAGGACGCCTACCGGCACATGTTCCGCTGCCCGGCGTTTTTTGAGCAGGACTGGACCGGCTTCTACCTGCCGCCATCCACCTATGCCCTGCCCCTGTCCAGTGCGGATCACCAGACCTGGCAACTGGCCGAGCAATATCTGGACTCCCAACAAGCCCCCAATGCCCGCACGCTCAGTGAAGATGTGGTGCGGCTGATCCACACCCTGCTGCCCACCGGGCACTGCAGCAGCCACACCATCGCCGGGCACCTGTCCATGCACAAGCGCACCCTGCAACGGCGGCTTGCCAGGGAGGGCACCAGTTATGAGCAGCTGCTCAGCGAGGAACGCTTCACCCTGACCCGGCAGTATCTGCAGGAACCCAATCTCAAACTCAGCCAGATCGCCGGCCTGTTGGGCTACTCTGAACAATCCGCCTTCAACCGTGCCTGTCGTGACTGGTTCGATCTTCCCCCAGGCGCCTACCGTCGGCAATTACTCGGCCAGTAACCGCCATTTCCCCACCGCTTTTACCCAATGCCATGCCGCGGCCAGGCCGGTCAAATTTCCACCAACCACAACATTATACAATGTAAACATGAAGCATCTTCACAGCATTAAACAGCATGTTTACGCCAAAATTAATAAATTTTAGCGACAAACGGCACATTTTTCCGAGCAACCCCATAGCCATAGCCGACATCTCAGTGCTACCGTTCGCGCGCAAATCTCATAACTCGGGAAAGCTATGATGAAGTATTCGAACAAGATGATTTTGGCGGCCTCTATTGCTGCCGCATCAAGCCAGGTAATGGCCAATGGCCTTGCACTTAACGAGCAGAGCGCCTCCAGCGCCGGCTCCGCTTACGCAGGGCGCGCCTCCACCGCCGCCAACGCCAGCACCCTGTTCGGCAACCCGGCCGGCATGAGCCGCCTGGAGCGCGCCGAGGTGTCCGGCGGTCTGGCCTTTATTGATGCCAGCACCGATATCAGCGATGCCAGCGGTCAATTAGCCCCCGGCCTGCCTGTCTCCGGCACTAACGATGGCGACATGGTGCCCTTTTCCACCATTCCGTTTGGTTACTACGTCAGCCCAATCAACGACAAGCTGCACGCCGGCATCGGCGTATACGCGCCCTTTGGCGTAGAAAGCGACTATGAGAATGGCTGGCAGGGCCGTTACGAAGGGGTGACCAGCATGGTGCAGGTCGTCACCCTTCAGCCCACCATCAGCTATGCGTTCAACGAGCGCGTCTCTGTGGGTTTCGGTCCGACCATCAACCATATCTCCGGTGAGCTGACCAGCAACGTGCCGGGCGCCGCTTTTGCCACGATTAATCCGGCCTACGTCGGCGCCCCCGACAGCGAAGTGGAAATCGAAGGCGATGACATTGCCTACGGTTATAATCTGGGCGTACTTTTCGGGATCAGCGACCGCCTGGACTGGGGCCTGACCTATCACTCCAAGGTGAACTACAGCCTGGAAGGTGATACCACCATCAGCGGCACCCCCGCACCGATCAACACGGTTCTGGATGGCAAGTATGATGCCGAACTGGACATCACCATGCCGGAATCCGTGGACACCTCCTTCAGCTATCAGGCCACCGATGCGCTGGCCCTGTACGCTGGCGCCACCTACACCCGCTGGAGCCGCCTGGAAGGGATTGAGGTGGAGAACAGCGGCATCAACGCCATGTTCCAGCCCAGCTTTGGCACCATCACCGAAGAGCTGGAGTGGGAAAACACCTGGTCCTTCGCCGTGGGCGGCGCCTACCAGCTGAACCCGAGCTGGGTGATCCGCGCTGGCTACGCCTTCGATGAGTCCCCCACCAACGACCAGCACCGCACCGTGCGGATTCCGGTCAGCGACCGCGACATCTACACCCTGGGTGCAGGCTGGAACGTTTCCGAGGACCTCACCATCGATGCCGCCTACGCTTACATCAATGAAGAGAAAGGCAGCGTGACCCAGGACACCTACAGCGCAGACTTCGAGAACAGCGCCCACGGCCTGGCCCTGCAAGCCACCTACCGCTTCTGATCCACACAGAACGCGGAACACAAAAAAGCCGGGCATCTTTGCCCGGCTTTTTTGTAGGCCGCTCTGCGGCTGCAACACGCTTCATGCATCACGCCACACGCAAAAGACAAAACCCTTATCACAGAGGACACAGAGCGCGCAGAGAAAGCCCCACTCAGTGAACTCTGTGCCCGCTGTGGCAAAACCGGCTTTACTGCTTGTGCGGGAAGTTCCGCTTGCTGAACGAAACCAGCGGCGCATAAAGACCGTTCACCACGGTCTTTCATCACCCAACCTGCCCGCCGCTAGCGGCCCTGCTCGGCCTCGGTCAGGCGCTTCGGGTGCTCGCGGGTCACCCTGCCCACCCATAGCGGGTGCGGATCAGCCAGACGCACACGTCTGCGGAACTGGCGACGAACAACCCACAGGCTCGCGGCCACCGCCAGGACCACCAGGTTCACCAGTAAGACATCCGGCGCCTGCCAGGCATGCCGCCCTTCCACTGCGAACTGCGCCACCGGGATGGCCAGATAGAGCAAGGGCGCAATACGCAGCATCAGACCACTGAAGCGCAACGGCGAGGCACGCAGACTCCACACCACCAGCACCACCAACAGCCCCCAGAACACCTGTCGTTCCGCCGAGGCCACCAGGGCTCCCCAGGGGGTATAGGGCAACAGCTTGCTGACCAGGAAACTGACGGCGATGCCGCACACCACCCCAAAACACAGCCCCAGGGTCAGGCGCAGCAGAAACGCGGAACTGCGAGAGGGCCCGACGCGGTCACTGCGGCGCTCACACCAGAGAATGTTCCCGGACACAAACAGCACTGCCCCCAGCAACCCCATGGCAAAATACAGCAGCTTCACGCCAGTACCGCCGTAATCCCCGAAATGCAGGGAGTAAACTGGCGAAATCGCCGCAAAGTTGAAGGTGCGATTACCCGGCGCACTGACACGCAGCGGCTTCATGGTGTTATCCAGAACCACGTGGGCATGGTGCCCCAGGTAACCTGGCTGTGAGCCCGCCACATCCATCCAGCCCGCAGCATCGCCATAGCCACGAATCTCCACCCAACCCACATCCATGCCCGGCAAGGCATTGTCGGCAGCCGCCAGGTAGTCCGCCATGGGCGCCATTGCAACGGATTCGCCCTCACTTTCCACCGCCGGCCAGATATCGGTTTCCTTCTGGATCACGCCCTGCAGCTGCGGACCGAACACCAGGACCCCCATGACGATGGCCATGACGGTGAACATGCCCATGGCCGCCCCGGTCACCGACATGATCAGGTGAAACGGAAAGCTCAGCACCCCAATCAGGTTATGCAGGTTCTTCCAGTAGCGCCGCAGGTTGCCCTGATGCCTGATGGCAAACAGCTCCTTGCGCAGCTTTGGCCAGTGGATCACGAGCCCGCTGAACAGCGCCACGCCATACAACACCGCAATGAAGCCCATCAAGGTCATGCCGATATTGATCAGCCCACCGTTGCCGGGAATACCCAGCTCGTAGTGCAGCTCGTTGATGAAGTCCGCCAGCTCCGAGCCTGGCGCCTGATGAAAGCGGCCATCGTCGGAAAAACTGGAAGCGTGGGCGGTGCGCCATTCTCCCGGCGCCTCCCCCTCTCCCGGCTGGAACCACATGGCCCCCGGGTCGTCATCCGGCAGAAAGAACATGCGCTCGGCCGCTGCCGGGAAGCGCTCGACCAGTTGCTGCAGGAACGCGTCTGGGTCCGCCGGGGCGGCAGCCGCCTCATGCCCCTGGTGGGCTTCCTGCCAATGATGCAGCTCATGATGAAACACGTTGATGGCGCCGGCAAAGAACGCCACAAACAAGGCAAGACCACTGACCATGCCCACCCAGGCATGCAAATCGATAAAGCGGCGCAGGCGCTCAGCTTTCATTCATCACCTCCGCTCATGCCGCACCGCCATAAAGCCCGGTGCCCTGTAACGCAAGCCAGGCAGCACCATTGGCCAGCAGCAAGCCAACCAGCACAGGCCAGGTTTTTTCCACCATCGCCGCCAGCAGGCTCAGCCCCATCCATAGCAGCGTACCGAGGAGCAACTGCAACACCAGCCAGTCCTGCCAGGGCACCGGCACCCATGCCGCCGCCAACCCCGTCAGCATCAGGGCAAGGGGCAGGCACAGCAACACCACCGCGAGGGCCCTCATCGGACACCGCCCGGTTTGCCGTTCACTTTCTGGAAGCTGTCACGGTAATGGCCGGCCCACAGGGACATCAGCAGCACCGCCAGCAGCAGCAGCCACATGGCCACCATCAGCCCCACCCCCAACCCCAGCGTCAGCACCCACAAGGCGGCGGACGCCAGTGCCATCAACACACCAAGGGCACGCACCACGGTCGGCAACGGCCGATCCAGCCAGCGCTGCTGGCGATCAGAAAGATAGATGAGGGCCGCCGCAGAGAGCGAGGCCAGCAAGGAAAACCACATAAGGATGAGCGGGTAATTGTAAATAGTTCTCATTAGATATGAGGAACCGGCAGGCGTCAATGACTCACCCTGAAACGATCCGTCAGTTACCCGTGCGCAGTGGCGCCAATGCCTCTGTGGCCGTACTGAGGCGCGCCGTGGACAGCCGATTCCAGTCGATGCCATCACGATCCGGCATCCACACATCCCGGAATGCTGCCGCATCCGCCACCGCCATTTCCGGGCTCAGCATGGTCACCCCGAACCGGCCCTCCGCAGACAGCCCGCCCACCTGACGCATCACTGACCACCAGCCCGCAGGACGGGAGTGCAGTCCCACATGGCTCAGGTTGCAGTCCGTTACCGGCTCGGCGATGGCACATTCCAGGGTATTGTCCTGCTGGGTACTGACCCCCTGTCGCCACAGCGCCGAACCGGCCACGATCACCACGGAGGGGAAGGTCCGCATCAGGGCCTGCAGCACTTCAGCTTCAGAGAGGGGCTCGCCCGCGATCACACGATAGAACACGGGTCGCTCCGGGGCTACCTGACGGATCACCCCTGCCTCCAGCCAACGCAGTGTCACATCCAGAGCATGCTCGCGCCCACCCGGCAGCTGCTGCTTCAAATCCGACAGAGAGAATATCCTTGGCATGCTGTCCAGGGACGGCACCATCACATCCGCTTCCATCAAGGCTCCATGACCCGCGCCATCGGCAATGGCAGACCCAACCGCTGACGGATCACCATGACGGCCCGCAGCAGCTCGCAGCAAATCGCCACATGACGGGATTCCGGGAGACACTCCCGACTCAATAGCACGGCCTGCGCAAGGCGGCTTTCCGAGTGGTTGATCTGTGCTTCGGTCACCCGGCCGGGAAATTGTTTGGCGGTAAGACGGCGGGTCAGCAACTGGCCCTGCAGATCTTCTTCCAGGTTCAGATAGGCGCGCTGCACCAGGCTGTGACTCCCAATACGGCGCATGGTACGTGCCGCATGACGACGACGAGTCTTCACTTTTCTGAGAGGGAGCATGGGTACCAGCAGGGCAGCCAGCCTGTCCAGCCAGGGCACCCAACTCGCTCCCCGCTGACGACCGCTCAGGTACCACCACCATGCCTGAAGCCGGGCAATATCACTGCGCAATACCCGGACCTGACGCCACTGCCAACCGCCCACACCGGACGCCAACCCGGCACGGTAAACAGCAAGGTATTCCGACAAGGCCTGCAGGCGATGCTCCACAGCTTCGAGCGCAAGGCCATTGAGGCTTGTGTCGCTGGACGAGCGGGAGGACGTCATAGATAAGCTCCTGGTACTTCGGTTGAGACTGCCGCGAACGCACAAACGAACCCCCAGCCTGCTCAAGGAGCCTCTGAATTACGCCTTGCGTACTCAGCGAGACCTCGAGCGAGCGAGGCATTATTCAAAGGCTCCTAACGTCCGGTCCGGGGAGCGGTACTAGGGAGCCTCTGAATAACTCCTTGCGTACTCAGCGTGGCCTGGAGCGCGCAGCTGTTGTGTCTTGTCTCGATGGTCAGGGTGGCTCCCTTTCCGAGAGGCAAGGCGCAGCAGATGTGCGCTCTAGGCCGCGCCCTCCGGGTCTTCCAGGCTGGCCCGCACTCGTTGTTGCGCTTTTTCGACAGGCAACCAGCATGCCATCAAAAGCGCGCCTAGATTGCGAGCCAGCCTGAAAGACTGAGCATGCAAGGAGTTATTCAGAGGCTCCCTAGCCTAACCACCACCTCGTCCCCACCCCAGCGCGAAAATGTGGCTTTTCGTAGTACCGCGTTGCGGTTTGTTTCGTCGGGGTAAATTGCAGGAACCAGTTCACAAAATTGATTACTCAAATCATCGCCTCTACCCACATTCTGCTGATACTTTACGCAAATATTCTTAGCCTTACGGATAGTCACTTGCGCGCACTAATAGCCCTGTTTCTTATTGCCAGTCCGGCAATTCTTAACGCCCACCCCGGCGGTCTCGATCGTCAGGGCGGCCACACGGATAGCCGTAGCGGGCAATACCATTGCCACCGCAGCCAATGCGAACAGGCCCACCGCAAACAGCAACAGGCCGAACAGGAAGCCCGCGAGGAAGGCCGTAGCTTCAGCAGCCTGTATGACCGGGAAGCCTGGCCACACTGGAGCGATGATGACCGGGATTGCCAGGACACCCGGGCCGAAATGCTGATCCTGCGCAGTCGTAAACCAGTGACATTTACGAATTCACAGCAATGTACTGTGGCCAGCGGCGAATGGTATGACCCGTACACGAATACCGTCTTCAACAACGCCAGCGCTCTGGATATGGATCATCTGGTGCCGCTGCGTCATGCCCACGGCCACGGCGGAGATCAATGGGACACACGCCTGCGCCAGCAATTCGCCAACGACCCCGACAATTTGCTGGCGGTCTCCGCCAGCGCCAATCGCAGCAAGGGGGCCAGCAGCCCGGATCAATGGTTGCCCGACAACCGTGCTTACTGGTGCGAATACGGGAAACGCTGGCGCGCGCTCAAGCAACGCTATGCGCTGATGATCACCCCCCCTGAAATGGAAGCGCTGGAAAAACTGGACGCCACCTGTCGCTGACTCCTGAAATTCAGCTATCAGCAGCGAGCGGCAAGCTGCGAGGAAAACCGGACCCAAAGGAATAATGAGCCCGACAACTGAAAGCTCATAGCTAGGGAACCTCTGAATAACTCCTTGCGTACTCAGTCTTTCAGGCTGGTTCGCCCCCTCGGCAAAGGTAAAGAGGGGCGCGCTTTTGAAGGTGTATGTCCATCCATCGGCTCTTCACCTTCAAAGGAAGCGCAACAACGAGTGCGGGCCAGCCTGGAAGACCCGAGAGCACCCGTTCAGGCATAAAGGCGCGGCCTGAAGCGCACATCTGCTGCGCCTTGCCTGTCGGAAAGGGAACCACCCTGACCATCGAGACAAGACACAACAGCTGCACGCTTCAGGCCACGCTGAGCATGCAAGGAGTTATTCAGAGGTTCCCTAAAAAGGCTCATCGCGCAATTGCGGAAAGTTGCTCCTACGGCATGGGTCGTGTTGCGAGCCATTCCCTCAAATCCGCAATGAACCACAAAAAAAGCCGCGCCCGATACGGGCGCGGCTTTTTTTATCGCAACATACACCAACCTGTACCGCGTTGATGCACGCTGCATGCAGCGTATTGCGTTACTTACTGCTCCGCTGCATCCTTCATGCTGTCCACGGAATCCTCAGCGCTTTCCGCTGCGTCATCCAGGTTTTCACCCATTTCTTCCATGGGGCCCTGGGGATCCATGCTCTCTACGGCCTCATCCACTTTCTCGCCGGCCTCTTCGACCGGGCCGTCATTGGTGTCACAGGCTACCAGCAGGGCAGTGGAGGCAAAAATGGCGGCCAATGCCGCTTTAGTGAAAATACGCATAGACTCACTCCTTTGGTGTCAGTGATTCGAACAGTGACTACCCTACAGATGTAGCCGCGCACCAACCACAGACCGACCCACAGAATGTCGGCATTTTACGAAGCCTTACGAATGACACCGTGACAGGTGCGGCCGCGAACCGCTATGAACACAGTCCTGACCGGGGAGAAGAAAATGAGAAAAGTCGGACATCAAGTGGGCGGACTGGCCCAGCTGGTCACCCGCTTCGGCAACGAAATTACCCAGGTGGTGCAGGACATGCACGGAGCCATTGCCAATCCCTTCGGGATACGTGGCCATGATTACACCCCCGCACCCATGGTCTACAACCTGATCCGCTACGGCTTTCGTCAGGCCGGCAATGCGGCGGGCATCGCCGATCTGCTGGCTGACCCCAACCGGGAACTGCGCGACAGCCTGGATTTGCAGAGCATCATCAATGGTATTTTCGGGCAATTGCTGGTGGAGCAGAACAGCAGCTATGCCCTGCCCATGACCCTGCTGCCCAAGAAGAAACTGGCGGAAGAAACCGACACGCTGGTGATCTTTATCCATGGGCTGTGTATGAACGATGCCTGCTGGAACACCCCCGCCGCCGACGGCTTCAGCCAGTGGGCCCGCAGCCACCTGAATGCAGAAGTGCGGTATCTGCGTTACAACACCGGCCTGCATATCTCTGACAATGGCCGCAAGCTGGCAGGACTGCTTGCCCACTCCGCCCTGCCAAAGCGGGTGATCCTGATTGGCCACTCCATGGGCGGGCTGGTGGCGCGCAGCGCCCTGCATCAGGGGCGCCAGCGGCAGGACCACTGGGTAAAACGGGTGTCCGAGCTGGCCTGCCTGGGCTCTCCCCATCAGGGCGCCCTGCTGGAACGGATCGGCAACAATGCCAACCGCCTGCTGGCCACCACCCCCTGGTCAAAGCCCCTCATGCGACTGGGCAACCTGCGCTCTGACGGCATCCGCGATCTGCGCTTTGGCTATGTGCTCGAGGAACAGTGGAAACATCGCCCCATTGATGAGGTTCAGCCCAGTAGCAAGGTGCCACTGGACCCCGACGTCCGGCAACTCTTCATCGCCGGCAGCGTCAGCGAACCCGGGCACCCGCAGCCCCAGGGCGACTGGCTGGTCTCCGTGGACAGCGCCCTGGCCAACCGCCTGTACCCGGACGCACCACAGCTGACCCGCGAACAGTTCTGGCAGATGGGCCATATGACCATGATCGAGGAAAGCCGCACCTTTGCCCGGCTACAGCAGTGGCTGGAAACCGCATGATTGCCTGCACCCTGTGTCACACCCCGGCAGCGCCCTTTGCCCAGGTTGGCGACCGAGAGTACTTTCGCTGCCCATGCTGCCAGCTGACCCTGGAGCACCCGGACAGGCTACCCTCTGCCGAGGAGGAGAAAGGCCAGTACGACCTTCACGACAACCGCCCGGATGACCCGGGTTACCGCCGCTTCCTGTCACAGCTGGCAGATCCGCTCATGGAGCGGCTGGCGGCCGGAGCCCGCGGACTGGATTTCGGTTGTGGGCCGGGGCCGGCGTTGGCCGCCTTGCTGACAGAAAACGGGTTCCCCTGTGACACCTACGATCCGATCTATGCCACGGACCGGTCACCGCTGGCTCATCACTATGACTTTGTCACCTGCACAGAAGTGATTGAGCATCTGCATCAGCCTGCCCGGGAATGGCAATGGTTTGCCGATCATGTAAAACCCGGGGGTTGGCTGGGCATCATGACCCGCTGGCTTGTGGATGATGCCGCGTTCGCAAACTGGCACTACCGACGAGACCCAACCCATGTGTGCTTTTGGCAGCCGGAAACCTTTCAATGGCTGGCCCGGCAGCAAGGCTGGCGAGTGGTCCTGGCCGAAAACCCCGTGGTGCTGATGCAAAAACGCCCGCAACACTGACCCCATCAGTGTTGCGGGCGCGCAGAGAACCCGGCGCAGGCCGGGCAATCAGCCGGCGACCACTACCGCGACCGCCGCCGCCAGCAGGGCCATGGGTATGATGATCATGATGTGACGAACCAGACGCTCGGCGAAGACCGAGACCTTGTATTGTAATTCCATCTTGTTATCCCCTTATCCCAAAAGAGCCTTATAGCAAGGTATTGCATAACGAAGGCTCAAGTTCGCATGGTAGAGGAGATCCCCCGCCGGACAATCCCCCAGATGGGGTAGGCATGGATTATTCTGTCAATTCTGTGCGCTGGTGCACTCCGGGAAGGGGTCAGGACATGGGGCGGCCCGAGGCCAGCCAATGTCTACAGGCTGCGCATCCAGAACTGCATGCGCTTGTGGGAAGGCTGGCGATCGCCCAGATCCGTCCAGTCGAAATCCGCCACCAGTTGATCCTGGGGGAAATAGCCCCGCCCGCGCCAGAAGGCGTCCAGTGGACGATAGTCAGCCGGTCGGGCCGGATGATCCTCGGGGCGTTGCACCGCACAGAAGGTGGTCTCCTGGAACCCGAAATCCTCGGCATACTGCTCGCGCAGATCAAAGAAGCGATGCCCTATTCCCTGGCCACGCCAGTCTTTCTTGAGGACAGACTCACCGAAGTAAAAGATAGTGGCCAGATCCGCACCCAGCATCCGGAACGGCGCCTGAAACGCGTCATCGGCCTCGCGAAGCGGCAACCCCGTGGCGGCCCCCACCACCTTGTTGAACTCCAGCGCCAGCACAAAGACACTGCGATCGGACTGGGCATAGAGATCCAAATAGCGGCGCTCGTAGTCCAGATCACCGTCATACAGGTAGGGAAAATCCCGAAATACCTCGATGCGCAGCTGTGCCAGTTCATCCAGCCAGGGCTCCACCGCAATACCGGTCACCGGGCGAATTTCCACTGAAGACATGCAGGCTCCTCGGGAGACGAATCAGGAAGGGCATCAATAGCATGATGCACGGGGGAAGGAAAAGGGCGGGAAGACCCACGGAAGAACCAACGTGTTGACCGAGCGGGCCAGGCGCCTTCTGCAAATCTCTGAAAAGGCTGTAGGAGCGCCACTTGAGGCGCGAACCTCGCGCAGCGAGGCGACCGAAGGGAGGTTGTCATTTTATGACCTGTCGAATCAGGAAATGCCTAATCGCCCTTTGCCCAATACGCTGGCTTTATTCGCTGCGCTACGTTCCTGGCTATTCTAAATGCGCCTCTGGGATCCTTACCTCGCTTAGGCTCGGATCGCGAGCAGGCTCGTTATTCGCTCCGCTCACCCCTTCGGGGCCGCACTCCGTGCGTTACTCCGCTACGCTACGTTCCTACAGCGGCTTCGTAGAAGCCAGGGAATCCGGGGACCTTTTGGCCTTTCTTATTCCAATCAAGGGTAGCTCGTAGCTCATCGCTGGCGCGCAGCGCCTAGGGCCGCATCAGAATCAGGCCGGTGATCCACAACACCACAAACACCGCCTGACGAAAGCGCTCCTCGTTGACGCGATGGTGCAGCCATTCGCCCAGCAGCATGGCAGCAATCACCACCGGCACCAGCACGCCGATCTTCGGTGCTGCCGGCAGCAGGGTACCATCCACCAGAAACACCACGGTGAGCAGACTGTTAAGTGACAGCCACACCAGAATCAGGGTGGCTCGGAAACGCTGCTTGTCCAGTTGCAGGCCACTGAGGGCATAGACCAGCAAAGGCCCCCCGGAGGCAAACAGCCCGTGGGTGATCCCTGCCAGGAACATCCAGCAGCGTGACCACCAAGGCGCATGACTACGCACCTCAATCCCCTTGAACATGCGCCACAATTCACGGCTGCTGAACCACAGCACCAGCACGCCAAATCCCTGACGCAGGTACTCATCACCCAGCCATGGACGCAGGCCATAGCCGGCCAGGGTCCCCAGCACCATCAGCGGCAGGATCAGTTTCCACAGGGTAGGCCAGTGGATGTTGTGGCGGTGACGCCAGCTCAGGGTGCTGCTCATGACAATATTGAGAGGCACCAGCACCGGCAGGATCTCCGGAATCGGCAACACCAACGCCCCCAGAGAGAGAGCAATCACAATGCTGCCGAACCCGGTCATGGCTTCGGTGGTAAACGCAAAGAAAATGAACACCCCCAGCAACAGCCAGGGCCACAATACGGCAATATCCAATGCTACTGCTCCAGCTCGGTGGCAAACTTGCGCACCATCATGCGCTGATAGAGGTCCGGAGCCAGACGCCACAGCAGACTGGCAAACCAGGTGAAGCGGTCCGGAAACAGCCGTTTCTGCTTCCTGTCCAGAGCCAGGAATACGCGCTCGGCCAGCGCTTCCGGTGTCTGCATCTTGCCTACCATGGAACGGGCATGGCCCGCGGGCTTGCCGTCATGCCCCAGCGCATTGGTTTCGATAGGCGTATCGAGAAAGCTGGGGTATACCATCATGATATGAACGCCATCACGGGCGACCTCGCCGCGCATTACTTCAAAAAACTGCCCCAGGGCACTCTTGGCGCTGCAGTATCCGGCCCGCCCCAGCACGGGCATCCAGCCGGCCATGGAGCCGATATTGATGATACTTCCCCGGCTTTTCTTGAGCAGCGGCAGCAGGGTTAGCGACAACTCCACCGGTGCCTGCCAATCTACCGCCATAACCTTGCGAAACACCGGCAACGCGGTTTTTTCCGCCATTGAACGATGGGTAATGCCCGCATTGTTGATCAACAGATCCAGCCCGAAGGGCTGGGTTTCAAGCCATTGCCCAAGCATGATGACAGCATCGCTGTCAGTGACATCCAGTTCCCGGCAAATGACCTGATCCGAGTCATCGGCCAGCTGCTCCGCCCTGGCATTCAGCAACACCGTATTCATGTCGGTGAGAATCACCCTGTAACCACAGACATAGGCCTGCCGGGCCAGGGCCCAGCCCAGCCCCGACGCTGCACCGGTGATCAGTACTGTTTTCATGTGGACTGCCTCCCCCGTGCCCCCGCCAGATAAAAACGGAACACTTCTTCGGAACTCTTTCTGGGCTGATAACCGAATTCGCTCTTCAACCGCTGGTTGCTCAGCACCGGGCGATAGCGCAGAAAATTGATCTGTGCCGGGGTATAGCCGGTAAGCCCGAGCTTGTTGCCAATCCACAGCCCGGTACGCAATACCGCGGCAGGAATAGCGATGACCGGCTTGCCCAGTATGGCGCCGAGCTCATGGATACTCAGGGCGCCGTCACCGGCCAGATTGAAGCAGCCTGCGGCTTCTTCATTAACGCCCTTGTCGATGATGTGGAGCACATCCTCATCCCAGATAAACACGAACGGCGACGGGGAACCGGCCACCGCCAACAAACGCCGCCCCTCGAACAACCGGGTAATCAGGTTGCGTGTCCCCGCGCCCAGCACGGTGCCCGGGCGCAACACCAACTGTTTCAGCCGGGGATGCTGCTCACGATAGGACGCCAGCAACTCTTCCACCTGACGCTTGTGATCGGAGTAGGCAAATTCCGCATTGCCGCGCAGCGGATCCTGCTCGTCGAGCCAGGCAGGATTGTCCGGGTGATAGCCATAGGCGGCGCCGGAACTGGTCACCACCAACTGGCGTACACTGTTCTGCACACAGGCCTCGAGCACGTTCCGGGTCCCATTCACATCAATATCGTAATCGCGCTCACGATCGCCGGAATCTTCCAGCACGGCCGCCAGATGCACCACCTGCTCAATAGCGTGCTCACGGACCAGATCGGCAAGCGCCGGATCGCGCACATCCATCACATGAAACGGGAAAACAGCGGAGGGGTCTTCGCGGATATCCACTCCCACCACAAAGTGTCGCTCGGCCAGACGCCGCGCCAACAGGCTGCCGATATAGCCGCCCGCGCCGGTGATCAGAATGCGTCTTTGCATGTGGCCTCCTCCCCGGCGGATACGCGCTGGCTGCTGCGCCCCCAGATACCGGCCAATACCAGCCCGCTGATCAGGTGCCAGACACCCCAGAAGGCAGCGATCAGGATCATTTCGCTGGCGTCCGGGAAGAAGGTGAACAGAATCGCCAACCCCAGGCCGGAATTCTGAATGCCCACTTCCATGGTGATGGCCCGCCGATCATTGCGAGGCAGTCCGGTGATCGCGGCTGCCATGGCCCCCAGTCCCAGTGCCAACAGGTTCTGCAGCACCACCAGACCGACAATCCGGTCCGCCGTGGCCATGAACACATCCATGTTGTTGCCGAACGCCACACCCACGAACAGGAACAGCACCAGCAAGGTGATCACCCGCATGGGCTTTTGTGCACCCTGGGCAAAGGCCGGAAACGCCTTGCCCACCAACATGCCCACCACCAGCGGCAGGCCCAACACCAGCCCCACCAGTATCAGGATCTCCATGCTGTCGAGCTGAATCTCGGTAAGCACACTGCGGGTATTGGGATTGAGGTAGCCATACAGAGCGAAGTTGAACGGGGTCAGGAACATGGCGGCCAGGCTGGAAACCGCGGTCATGCTCACCGACACCGCCACGTTGGCCTTGGCCAGCCAGGTCATGATGTTGGAGAACGAACCGCCGGGACAGCACGCCACCAGAATCATCCCCAATGCCAGCTGCGGATCCACATCGAAGTACCAGGTGGTCAGACAGGTGGCTGCCGGGAGCAGCACAAACTGGGCAATCAGGCCCACAATAGGTGCATCCGGGCGCTTGAGCACCCGGCGAAAATCGTCAGTGCTGAGCGACAGGGATACCCCAAACATCATGAAGGCAAGGATGACGTTGAGGATCAGCAGATTATTGCTGCCAAAGTGCACTTCCATGTCACACCCCCTGGAGCAGATCGCTGATGTGAGTGCCCACCGCCTTGCGATAAGTGTCCTTGTGGACATAGTACGCCATGCGGGCCAGCTTCAGATAAGACAAACCACCATCCAGATTTTTGCCTGCCTCCGCGGTGGCTTTCCTTTCCAGTGCTTCGGCTTCGGGCAGCCCCCTGGCCTTGGCGCGCAGATATAACGCCACCATTTCGGCCTGTTCATTGCGCCCCTCCCAGCCCAAACCGGCCGCTTCCACCATGCCCATGATGAACAGGTTGCGATGCTCCGGGTGGAACACGTTCAGGTACAACTGCGGCGCATCATGGCCTTTCCAGTTCAGTTCAGCCGTATCAATGAAGGGGTAATCCAGCTTGTAGCCCGTCCCCATCAGGATCAGGTCGTACACCCGGGACTGGCCATCCGCAAAGGTCACCGTATTGCCGGACACTGCCGCAATATCGCCATGGGGAGTGATGTCACCGTGCCCCAGGTAATGCAGGATCAGGGAATTGATCACCGGGTGTGATTCGTACAATTTGTAATCCGGGTCCGGCAGGCCGTAATCGCTGGGTTTGCCAATCAGCATCCGGATCAGGGCACCATCCACCTTCTGCTTCACCAGACGTGGCAGGGTAAATTTGCCACCGAAACTGTCGGTGGGTTTGCCAGCGATAAATTTGGGCAGGAAGTAGTAACCACGACGCACGGACATATCCACGCTGGCGGCGCGGTGCACCGCATCCACGGCAATGTCACAGGCGGAATTGCCACAGCCCACCACCAGCACGCGCTTGCCCTCAAACACCTCTGCGCTGCGGTATTCGCTGGAATGCATCAGCTCGCCATCAAACTTACCCGGCAGCCTGGGCATGTTGGGTTTGTGCAGGGTGCCGTTAGCAATCAGTACCCCGTCGAAACGTCGGGTCTGCTGCTCACCGTCCTTGCTGGTGGTCACCTGCCAGCCTTCACCATCACGCTCTACGTTTTCTACCCGGGTAGAAAATTCATAGTTTTCATACAGCCCAAACTGACGGGCATAGCCCTGGAAGTAACGCTTCATCTCGCTGTGGTGCGGATAGGTCGCCACGCTATCGGCCATGGGGAATTCCTTGAATTCCGTCATGCCCTTAGATGAAATCAGGTGCGCGGACTCGTACATGGTGCTGTGGGGATTGTCGATGTCCCACAGGCCGCCCACATCGGAATGCAGATCGAAACCAATGAACGGGATATCATATTTTTTCAGGTTGCGGGCGGTCGCAAGGCCCATTGGGCCGGCCCCTATCACTGCGTACATGTTGTCACCTGCGTTTGTTTACTGAGCTACACTCAGAATTTGTTATGATGCCCACTCTAGGGACAGCGGGCTGCCACCTCACGGCCAATTCAGGACCCGCTCACGGTTAATTCGGGACCCATTAACCCAGGTAGCCTCTGAATTACGCCTGGAGCGCAGAGCACCAGGGCGTTACTCAGAGGCTCCCCAGACAGGACAACCCATGTCGCACGCTCCCACCGTCACGGTGCGCTATACCCAGGCCATCAGTCAGGCCGCCGCCAAGCTGGGGTTCTCCCTGCCGGATACGCTGCAAAATGCCTTTGCCGAGCAGGAACGGGTGAGCCTGGAATTGCAGGGGGAGATATGGGAAAGCTTCTGCAGCCAGGCCGATGATGCCCTGGTGGGGGTACGCTTCGGGCTGGCACTGGAGGTGGGGCACCTGGATACCGCGGGCATGGTGCTAATGAGCTGTGACACGGTGGCAGATGCCATGGAGAGTCTGATCGACTACTACCCCATCGTGGGCGAGGGCGGCACCTTCAATTATGAGATTCAGGGGGACGAATGCATTGTGTCCTATGAACCCCAATACCAGGTGCGCAAGCAGGAGCGGGTGGAAGCCGCCCTGGCCTCCTTGCTGCAATTGTCGCGCTGGTCATCCGGGGGCAAGCTGAAAGCCCGCCGTCTGGAGTTCGCCCATGCCGCCCTGGACGACAACCGGCGCTATGAAACCCTGCTCAATGTGCCGGTGCGGTTTCTTGCCAATCGCAACAGTCTGGTGATTCCCGCCGACGCCCTGGAACTGCCACTGATCTATGCCAACCCGGCACTGTGCCAGCACCTGCGCACCCTCGCCGACCAGGTACTGGACTCCCTCGACGAACAATCCCTCAGCGCTCAGGTCACGCACCTGCTCCGGCAAAACCCTCACTGGGGAAAGGAAAAGGTGGCCGACAACCTGTCCATGAGCGGCCGCCATCTGGTACGGAAACTGGGTGAGGAAGGCAGCAGTTTCAAGTTGCTGCGTGACGGTCTGCTGCAGGGCATGGCGGAGCAGCAGCTCAAGGACGGGACCCGTCTCAGCGATATTGCCGAGTCACTGGGTTTTTCTGATGAAAGTGCTTTTTCAAAGGCTTTCAAACGCTGGACCGGCATGACACCGGCCCAGTTTCGTGAACAACGTTGATCAGGCCTTGTCGAGCGCCTGGCTGATGTCTGCCAGGATGTCATCGATATGTTCGATCCCCACAGACAATCTCACCAGGTCCGCACTGACCCCGGCGCTTTTCAGTTCCTCATCGTTGAGCTGGCGGTGAGTCGTGGTGGCAGGATGACAGGCCAGGGACTTGGCATCACCGATATTCACCAACCGCTTGATCATTGCCAGCGCATCAATGAACCGGGCGCCGGCATCGCGGCCACCATTGATTCCGAAACTGAGAATGGATGACGGCACACCACCGTCCATGTACTGCTGCGCAGTAGCGTAATCCTTGTCCGTATCCAGACCTGCAAAGTTCACCCAGCTCACCTTGTCATGGTCACGCAGAAACGCCGCCACCTTCATGGCGTTTTCACAATGACGCTCCATTCGCAAGCTCAGGGTCTCGATGCCCTGCAAAATCAGGAAGGCATTCATGGGAGACAGCGCCGCCCCCATATTGCGCAACGGCACCACCCTGGCACGACCAATGAACGCGGCCTCCCCCATGGCCTCCACATAAACCACCCCATGATAGCTGGGGTCCGGTTCGTTGAACTGCGGAAAACGGGGGTTATCTTTCCAGGGGAACTTGCCGGAATCCACGATGATGCCGGCAATGGTGGTGCCATGCCCGCCCATGTATTTGGTCAGCGAGTGCACCACGATGTCAGCACCATGCTCGAACGGACGGCATAACGCCGGCGTGGCAACGGTGTTATCCACCACCAGCGGCACGCCGGCTGCGTGGGCCACCTTCGCCAGCGCAGCCATGTCCACCACGTTGCCAGCGGGATTACCAATGGATTCACAGAACACCATTTTGGTCTTTTCATCGATCACCGCGGCAATGGCCTCAGGGTTCCGGCCGTCCGCCATACGCACTTCAATACCCTGATTCGGCAAGGTGTGTGCAAACAGGTTATAGGTGCCGCCGTACAGCTGACTGACAGACACGATATTGTCCCCGGCACGGGCCAGGGTCTGCACCGTTGCGGTAATAGCGGCCATGCCCGAGGCCATGGCCAGCGCACCGATCCCCCCCTCCAGCATGGCCACCCGCTCTTCCAGTACCGCATTGGTAGGGTTCATGATGCGGCTGTAGATATTGCCGGGCACTTTTAGATCAAACAGATCCGCCCCGTGTTGGGTATCATCAAAATAGTAGCTGGTGGTCTGGTACATCGGCACCGCCACCGCATGGGTCTGCGGGTCACCGTCGAAGCCACCATGGATGGATACCGTTTCTTTCTTCATTTCTCTCTCCCTGCAAGGCAAAAAAATGGCCGCCCCATGGCGGCCAGTCCAAACGGGTTATTCAAGCGGAGGTTGCGGCCAGAAATCAAATTGCTTCGGCACATCCGCCAGATCGGTTTCGAAACGCGGTGCACGCTTCTCCAGAAAAGCGGTAAAGCCATCTCGACCGTCCCAGAAAGAGTGGGACCAGTAGATCATTTTCGACTCCACCACATGAGCTTGCAGGGGGGTCTCGAATTCCGGGTTGCGCCACAGCATGTGACGCGCCAGGGCCACCGCCACCGGTGAACTCTTGGCGATCAGCTTTTTCGCCATGCAACGAGCCACATCGAGCACCTCCCCCTTGTCATGCACACTGTGAAACAGGCCGGCTTCGGCGCCCTCCTCGGACATGAAGATATCGCCACTGAGCACCCATTCCAGCGCCTTTTGACGCCCCACCACCCGTGGCAGGAACCAGGAGGAACAGGCTTCCGGGGTGATGCCGCGCTGGGTAAATACGAAACCGATCTTGCTGTTGGCGGCTACCAGGCGAATATCCATGGGCAGTGTCATGGTGATGCCCACCCCCACTGCAGCGCCATTGATGGCACCGATCACCGGCTTGCGGCTGTTGTATATGGCCATGGACAACTCGCCACCGGAATCACGAATCGTTTCCAGCGGCGGATTCATTCCTTCTGCATCATCATAACCAAACAGGTTGCCGCCACCTTCCGGCTCCATTTCCATGCCGGCACAGAACACCTTGCCCGCACCAGTCACAATGATAGCTCGTACTTCATCGTTACTGTCCGCCGCTTCCAGGGCATGGACCACTTCGTCTTTCATGCGCAGGGTAAAAGCATTCAGACGCTCGGGGCGATTTAGCGTAATGGTGAGAATGTTTTCCGACACGTCGGTCGTGATGTCCTGATATTGCATGGTCACTCCATGAAGGTTGTTCTTGTATGGTCAGACAGGTCCACCACCTGCACCGATTGCCCCCGAGCATACCGCGACGGCAGCGCATCGAACATGGCCCGAAGTGTACGGTTGAGATGGGGCTGATCGTAGAAACCTGCGGCGACCGCCAGCTCGGTGAGCGACATACCGCTTTCCCACAGGGACAAGGCCCGCTGGCACTTCAGATGCAGCACGAAACGCTTGAAGGTAACGCCCAGCTGTTCACTGAACAGGCGGCGAAAGCGGGACACGGACAGGTTGGCGGTGGCCGCCAGGGATTCCAGATCCAGGCTGTTGTCTTCACGCAACGCCTGGCAAGCCGCGACAATGCGCGGGTCGGGAATATGCACCGGCTGCGGGGCTCTCAATTGGCGGATAAAGGCGGCTGCCATGTCCTCATGAACCTGACCATCCGCCAGCGCCATCAATGGCTGCCGCAGTTGGGCTAACGGCAAGGCAGCCTCCTCGTCAGCCTCGCGCAAAGCCCACCAGGCAGGTTCATCGGGGTCCAGATGCAGCACCGCCAACGGGGTGTCACTGTGCAACGACTGGGGCACCTCTGGGGGCACCCGCACCAGCGGCCGTTTAATTAGCACGCCATCACGATTGACCTGCAGGCTGCCTTCGAGGGCGACCAGCAGGGACGCCGCCACATGCTGATGCGGGCGGTTATCCATGGCGGACAGCAGCACCAGCCAGCCGCCCGGCCAGATATACAGGGGCGACAGCAAACGGGTTTCGATGGCCGACGGAGAAACAGTCATGCCGGCATAATGCCCGGCGAACGCCGGGCCGACAATCTGCCAATCAGGCCGAAATAGCGAGGCGTTGCTCAGAGGCTCCCAACTTCCCGACGGAGCCCCAGTTTGTGCGCCAACTCAATGGAAACAAACATGGGCCCCACCAGCAGGAACACCAGATCATCCACAAAGGAGGGTTTCTTGCCTTCCACCTTGTGGCCCCACACCTGAACCGCCCAGGCGACCAGCCACACCGCCGCACTGGTCCAGCCCAGGGAAAGCGCACTGCGATCCACGGCAACAATGGCCAGCAACGACAATACCAGCCAGATGCTCATGAGTAGAGTCATGCCTGCGGACATGCGCAGATAGAAGGGCATGCAGATCGCAGCCAGCAGAGTGCCGCCGTTGACCCAGTAGGCCAGCGCGCCTTCCAGCCCCAGCCAGTGCCCCAGGGGAACCAACCAGAAGAGGCCAAGGGTGGACACAAAGATCGCCGGCACACAGACAATATGTACCCACTGGTTCACCGGGTTACGGTGGCTATCACCGTAGTCGGACAGAAAGGTCTGTAGATCGCGCATGAGGAACTCTCCCGAATTATTGTTTTCAATCGGAAGACTAACGGCGCCGCAATCCGGAAAATTGTACGCAGGGGCCAAGGTAAACGCCGGAGGCTCGACGCCTGACAAAGAACACCAAAAACAGGCAGCACCTATCTGTGAGCGTCAGGCATCCAGCGTCCAGCATCAGGCGTAAAATCAAACTTCGCAGGCGCGACGCGTGTCCTTTAATGCCTTCAGGACCTGGTGACGGCTGAGCATGCCCACCAGCCGGTTCTGGGCATCCACCACCGGATAAATCTTGGGCTTCTGGGTCACCATCAATTCCGCCACATTCACTACGGAATCGGTTTCGGCAACGGTCAGCGGCGGCGCATGCATGAACTCATCCACGATCAATGAGCCCTCACAGTGATAACTGGACACCAGCAGCTTGCGCAGACAATCCTGTTCCGACACAAATCCCACCACCCGCTGGCTCTCATCCACCACCGGCAACCCGGTGGCCTTGTGCTGCAGCAACTTGTCCACCACCTGGGTGAGCTCTGTGCCCAGGGCAATCGCGGTGGGATGTTTTCCCATCAGGGCACTGACTGTCAGATCACTCATCATCACATCCTTTATGAAAGCCTTTCCCTGACTATAGCACCGGGATCTGTCCTGTCCTGTGGTATTCCTCTATGGTTCTTATAACCGTTTCGTATGCAGAAGGTGACGTCAACCGCCCCCCTTCCTACAATGGGATCAGCTACCACCCCGAACTCCGGGCCCTCAAGGACACAGGAAGCGCGAATGGGATCGCAACACAGAATATCGCCCGGGTTTTTGACTCTTTGCTGGCTGTTGCTTCTGTCGCTGCAGGCAGCGGCAAACCCCGCCTGCGAGGAAGCGGAAGAACTGCTGCTGAACATGGAGCGGGAACATCAGCAGTTGCAGGATGACCAGCAGCAGCTGCAGCGATTTATCGATGGTCAGGTGCCCACCCGCGAACAGATCGAAACCCTGATCGGCCAGCCACTGGACAGTCCACAGATCCGCCTGCCGGCCTCTCCCCCTGTACGCCCTTCGCAGTTACCTGACTGCCAGACGCTGGCCAGCGACCTGAAGGCATTGCAACGTCAGCTGGTCAAACTGGATCAGGCCGTGCTGACCCTGCGTCACCAGATCACCGACCGCAACCCGACCCAGCGCCGGGTCATGCTGGCACTGACCGAGCTGTACCATAGCCTGGAAAATCTGTTGAACGCCGGCGACATTGATCCCGTCATCCAGCAGGGGGCACTGTTGCTGCAACAGGATATTGCCCGCACCTGGGCGTTGATCCCGGCGCTGGACAAGGCCTCTGCCAATCAGGCCCGGGCAGAACTGGATCAACTCTGGTACAACTCGCCGGCACTGGACGCACCGGTTCCCGTTACCCCGCAATATCGCACCCTGGTGAAAACCCGGCTGGATATCCAACGACAGATCCGCACCCTGCGCGGTGACATCTGGCAACGCCGGCAACTGATTCAACAGATTGCGGATAACGGTGGGCTGACTGGCGCCCCTGCCTTGCTGGCGCGCGAAGTGCAGCGTATCGGTCAGCGTGCGCTGGATACCCTGGTACTGGTTCGTTACGACCTGAACGCTCCGGTGCGGGGCAACGGCTATCTTCCCCTGGTACAGAACATTCTGGCTCTGGTGCTGGGCATTGCCGGTTTTGTGATGCTGGTGAAGCTGGCGCAACGTAGCCGTGGCTGGGCTCTGGCCTTGCACGACAAGGTAGTTCAAAGCAGCGGCGAACGCCGCTGGGTGCGCAACGCCAGCCGACTAATCAGTGGCATTGCCCCCATGCTCCCCTGGTTTCTGCTGTGGTTCATTCTCGATCAGCTCAGCCTGCATCTGAACGCGCCCTCGACCAAGGTTCTGTTCTGGCTGTTGCCCTTTGCCCACCTTTACGTGATCTACGGCCTGCTGTGTCTGCTGGGGGAATGGCTGATCGGCCGTGTGGCACAGAGCGCCGGCACCTACCTCAGCGGCGAGCAGGCGCAACAGGTGCTGGACCACTCGCGCAGTGTTGCCCGCTGGTTGATGCTTCCCTGGCTGCCTCTGCTGGTGATCTGGGAAAGCCTCGGGCCGTCACTGCTCTACTATGTGCTGCAGGCCATATTGATCGTCTGCCTGTACCTTGCCCTGAGCCGCCTGCTGGCCCTGCGCAGCAAGGATTACCTGGTCTGCCTGCAGGCTATCCTGCCTTCCCGGCTCGACCCCATTGCCGAACGCCTGCTCAGTGACAGGGTGTTCCCGTTGTTTGCTCCGCTGTTATTGCCCGTTGCGCTGATCAGCTTCCTGGTGGGGTTCGTGGACCGGGTGCTGGTGGACTTCGACTGGTACATGAGCTTCAAGGCACGCTGGTTCCGGTTGCGTACCCGCATTAGCAGTGACGAGGACAGTGACCAGCCCCAGGACAGCGAAGAGGATGTGCAGGTCCACTATGAACGCTGGTTTGCCCAGGATGTACCAGAAGGCAGCAAACTGCCCTTTATCGACACCGGCCTGGTGGGTGCCGTGGAAAAAAGCATCCTGCGCTGGCACGAAAACAAGACCGATGAAAACTCCCTGGTGGTGGCCGGCGAGAAAGGCAGCGGCAAGAGCATCAGCATCCGCAAGCTCACGAGCGCCCTGGAGGCCAGTTGCGAGGGCCTGAACATCCTCGACCTCAAGGTGCCCGCACGGACCACCGACCCCGCCGATATTCTCGCCCTGGTGGGTGAAACCCTGGAGGTGGATCTCGGCGAGCATGGCCCGGCTGCACTAGTGAAAAGTGATGAGGAACGCCAACCCACCCTGGTGGTCCTTGATGAAGCACAAAACTTTTTTCTCGCCCAGCAAGGGGGGCTGGAAGGCTGGCGCCAGGTACTCAGCCTGGTCAATGCCCGACTCGACAATGTGTTCTGGTTACTGCTGATTAACAACCAGAGCTGGGCTTATCTGTGCAATGTCTTCGGCCGCGATTACCAGTTCCGCAACGTGGTGAAGGTCAAACGCTGGGCCCAGTCGGATATCCGTTCCCTGGTCCTGTCGCGCAACCATCTCAGCGGCTACAAGGTTCGCTACGATGAAGTGCTGCTGTCATCCCGTGGGCCGGAAGCGGGCAATGTACGCAACGCCGAACAACGGTACTTCAGCCTGCTGTGGGATGCCTGCCGCGGTAATCCGTTGGTCGCCCTGCGGCTATGGCTCACCTCCATCAAGGTACAGGGGCGCGAAGTCCTGGTGGGGCTGCCAACGCCGCCCTCCTCCGGAGTGCTGGACAGCATGGGAGAGAACGCCCTGTTCGTGTACGCCGCCATTGCTACCCACGGTACGCTTTCCAGCCATGAGATCAGTGGCGTGACCTGCCTGCCGGAAAACGTGGTGCGGTATGCACTGAAAGGCGGCTCCGATGCCGGCTTCCTGCAAAAGGCAGAAGACGGCCGCTACCGTCTGGTGCCATTGTGGTATCAGCCGGTGATCAGTTACCTGACAAGGAAGAACCTGCTCAATGAATGATGGAAATATCGTCAACGACCTGGCGGTAGTGGTTGAGCTGTTCAACGTCTACGCCATCCTGCTGCTGTTCATCGGTGGCTTCGTGCTGTGGGCCCTGAACTGGGGGATCAGCAAGGCAAGCCAGAAGATCACCGAGAAACTGCCCACCCGGCGTTTCATGATCCTGCAGATCACCACCCTGATTGGCTTCATTCTCTACACCGTCGGGTCCATTGCCCTGATCGTGGGCGTATTGCAGCCGCCCAAGGAATTCATGTTGGCTGCCGGGGGGTCCGTCGCGGTGGCGCTGGGCTTTGCACTCAAGGACATTGCCGCATCCCTGGTGGCCGGTCTGCTGTTGTTGTTCGACCGTCCCTTCCGGGTGGGCGACCGGGTCAGTTTCGACGATGTGTATGGTGAGATTGTCTCCATCGGTCTGCGCACGGTGCGGCTACAAACCCTGGATGACAACCTGGTCACCATTCCCAACTCCCGCTTTATTACCGATGTGGTTGCCTCCGGTAACGCCGGCGAGCTGGACATGATGGTGGTGACCGACTTCCACGTTGCCCTGGATGCAGACCTGGATGAGGCCAAGGGGATCATTGAAGAAGTCATTTTCACCAGCCGCTTCGCCTACCTGAAGAAACCGGTCACCTTCGCCATTGAAGAGATCGAAGTGGGCTATCGACTGGCCATTCGATTACGCGCCAAGGCCTACGTGCTGGATGTCCATTACGAAAAGGCCTTCCAGAGCGATATTGTGGTGCGGGTTTCCAAACGGTTTGCCGAAGCAGGCGTGATTCGCCCTTCCTGAAGACGCTCTGCGGCGGGATCACGCTTCACGCAACATGCGGCACGCAAAGGTTAAAAGCGGATTTACCACAGAGATCACGGAGTACACAGAGTAATCACACCCTGCCTGTTCTGGTTCATCGCGGATAAACGGGGAAGCAGGGGCGCTCCCTGAACATTTCCGGGCGCGCGAATTCTCCAGGTTTGGCTGTAAACTCTCTCTTTCCTCAGTGAACGCGGTGATCTCTGTGGTAAAAACGTCTTTGGGTTGATACACCTTTATCGCCCGGATTTTTTCTGCTTTTCCAGCAGTGCCTCCACCTCTTCGCGGGGCAGGTAATCCAGATCCCAGTGACAGGGCCTGTTGCCACCACCGAAAAGGCTCCTGCTGAATGCATTTTTTCGCCCAGTAGTGTCAGCCGATGTGCCGTGTAGTCATTCTACATAAACATCGGATGGCGCTGCTGGGCGGAAAAAGGGATCAGCCCTCCGGGTTGAGTCCCCAAGCCCGCCACTCGTCGTTATTCGTCACTCATTTGGAAATACCAAACATCACTCCTCATGCCTAGATTGGCGGGCTTGGGGACTCAACAGGTGCATTTTCGGTGGTGACAACAGGCCCGGGTAAAGGTTTCCTTGATGCGATGCCGGCCACGGTGCAGATCATCCGGGGTCTCCCCTTCATGGGCCGGATGATAGTCCACATGGTTCACTTCGGGCCGGTCATCGCCGTGGGGCGTCGGCGAGGGAAAAAGACGACGTTTCAGGGCCGTTAACCAGCGCATGGCCACCTCCTGCTGTGAAGTCTTACTCCGACCCTAACACGGGAGGCGTGAAGGATTCATAGTCCCCCGGGCAACGCAACGACTCCAACTGAAACGGCCGCGATTATGCGGCCAGTTCCGGGCGCCCCATCATGTTGGCCAGCCGAATCAGGGCACGCCTGCGCAGGTGCGTACTGTCACGCTTGCCAGGATGAAAATCGCGCTTGTAATACGCGAGATAGGACTTACCCAGTTTGCGCAGCCAACCCGGCTTGCCCAGCAACCAGTTAAACCCGTTCATCACCGATTTCCAGTCGGTAGGATCGTCCATCTCATTGCGTAGCTGCCAGTAGTGAAACACCGTAAAGCTGAGAAACTCCACGGTGGTAAAAGCCATTTCGGAACTGCGCACCCAGTAGCTGTCCACCTGGTCCTTGTAGACATCGAAGGCCACCGCCTTGTGCTCGCTCTCCTCGATGGCATGCCACAACCACAGTGGCACCATGCGTTCATCCATGCCTTCGATAAATTCCGGGTTTTCCAGAATCATTTCCGCCAGCATGGCAGTGAAGTGCTCCAGCGCACAGGTCTTGGCCAGCTGCCGCTCCGGGGATAACACCTTGGCCATGAACTTGAGGCCGTCTTTCACAAAGGCATCCACTTTTCTGGTGGGCACGCCCTTGGATTCCATAAAATCGTTGAAGGCATCATGTTCATTGCCATGATGCGCCTCCTGACCAATGAACCCCTTCACCTGCTCACGCAGCAACGGGTCCTGGATGTTCTTCTGAAAGTGACGTACAGAGCGCACAAAAAAGCGCTCCCCTTCCGGGAAGGTACAGGACAGGGATGTCAGCAACGTGGATTTGAACTGGTCATTGTCAAACCAGTAGCGAGGCATGTCAGGATCAAACTCGAAATCCATCCGCCGGGGCTGAATATCGCTCTGGTTTACTTTCTTTATGGCTGTCTTTTGTTGCACGTTTTGTTGCACATTGTTCTGCGCCATGATTGAACCCTCCTGTCTTGTCACCAATATGTGACAGCAGAAATTGGGACTCTAGTGCAGGTTGTGCCATTTTTACCCTTTTCAGGGTGATCAACTGTCCGTTTTCATGGTGACCGCCTGATCCCGACCCTGCTCCTTAGCAAGATAAAGCGCCTGATCCGCTTCCCGCATCAGCAGGGACGTGGTCAGCGGTTCCCCCGGCAGCCAGCTAGCGGCCCCGATGGACAACGTCACCGGGATCCATGGCGGCGCCTGGTGGTCTCTATGGTCACACTTGTTGGCATTTCGCATGGCCATCACCAGACGCCAGGCCACATCTTCCGCCCCCCGACGGTCGGTATTGGGCAACAGGACGGCAAACTCCTCACCGCCGATACGGGCAACCTGGTCCCCCTTGCGCACCAGCGAGGCCGTCAGTAGTGAGGCCACCGCGCACAGCACCTGGTCACCGGCGTCATGGCCGTGGCTGTCATTGATGCGTTTGAAAAAATCCAGATCGATCAGCAGCAGCGAAAACGGAAACGCCTGGTGCCGGGCATCCCGGCACAACTGCTGCAGCCATTGATCAAATGCACGCCGGTTGGCTATGCCGGTGAGCGGGTCCTGGTTAGCCTGGGTCAGGGCCGCGCGGGCGGATTCCCGGGCGCGCACATAGTTGCGTTGCAGCGAGGCTTCACGCCGGCGCGTTTCGGAAAGACGACTCATTCCCCCCACCGCCAAGTCCCGCGGAAACAGCTCGATCAGATAACAATCCTGCCATTCATCACCATGACGAACACGGGAACTGGCCGGGTAGTAATCGGCAAGGGGCTCCACCAACCGGGTTGCCAGGTGTGCGCAGTGACGATTGCGGCGCACAGTCTTGAGGAAGGATTGAACATCCGTCCTGATAATGGCGGAGACACTGTCAGGCGTCTCGTCCTTCAACAGGGTGCGGGCATGGGCATTGATCACCTTGACCCTCCCCTCTCCATCCATCAACAGTACCGGCAAGGAGATGGCATCAAGAATGGCCAGACATTCCTTGGTGACCATGATTAGTTGTCCGCCGAGAAATATTCTCGCCCGGCAGCGCCCTCATGGGGCTTGAGGCTGACGATGACGCGGCATTGTGCATCACCATTGGCAATGGCCTCGGTGATATCCACTCTCGCGTAGCCGGTATTTTCTGCCGCAATCACACCAAACACGTTGGATGTCATCATGCAAAGAGCCGGGCGGCCTTCCACGTAACGCCCGAAAGGACAGCGCCAGTTACCCAGCACAATCTTGTCATCGTCCTGCTCTATGACATAAAAATCGCCACCGATGCGGCGCTTTAGATCTACCAGAACAGCGGCTATCTGCGCTTTATCCAGCGCCGGCGCCGCCAGCGCAGAGCGGTAGCCCGCATTGATTTCGTCACCAATTTTCTGGCCGACAATAGAGACCAGCCCCTCTGCCTGTTCCAGCCCGGCCACATCCTGAATGGCTTCGGCAAGATTACCCAACAGCTGTCGCAAAAAGCGGTCCTGATTCAAGGGAATCCGGGCATTGCTAACCTCATCCATGACCTGTCTCCGAAAGTATCCACACCCTCAAACATCGACGGCTCGTGACATTTTTTTGTGATAAAAGTCACATTATTATGATCCTGGACAGGATCAGAATGAAAAACGCCCATCCATCCATAAATCTGGACGAACGGGCGTCACTAAAACGTTAAGAAAGCCACACTCTCGGCATTGAAGTTGCGGCACTTTCCGACAGCCGATGCGGCCAGCCCAGTGTTAGCCGCGCTCTGGCTCCTGACCTCGCCGGAACAACCGGGCATGAATCTCGCCGGCCTGTTTTTCACGATGCAGGATCCAGCCGGCGGGCACAGCCGGTACCGCAGCCTGGCGACGGGACTCCACATAAACCCAGGCGTGTTCCGCCAGCCAGCCGCGAGACTCCAGGTCTGCACAGGCCGGCTCCGCCAGCCCCAGATCATAGGGCGGATCCACAAACACCAAATCAAAGGGCGTAGCGCGCTGCTGCAACCAGCGCAGGGCATCATGGCAATGGACCTGGATACGCTCTGCAAACAGGGGGTGCAGTTGCCGCTGAAGGTCCGTTACCCGATCACGCTGCTTTTCGATCAACACGGCCTCCGCCGCCCCGCGGCTGAGCGCTTCCGCCCCCAGCACGCCTGAGCCGGCAAACAGGTCCAGCACGCGCAGGCCCGGCAGCTCGAACTGCAGCCAGTTAAACAGGGTTTCCCTCAACCGGTCAGAGGACGGGCGCAGATCGCCGCCATGATCCACGAACTGCAGCCGCAGCCCGCGTTGATCGCCACCGATAATCCGTACCTGCCCCTTGCTGGCGGCACTGCCCTGGCGCTTATTCCTCGCCACGGCCAACCTCATCAGTCTCCCCGGTGTCGCTGTCCTCGGGGGCATCCACAGGCACGATCTGTGGCGCCTCTGGCCCGATACTGACAATGGCCAGATCGTCCACCGCCAGGGCACGGCCGAACGCTGCACGGATATCTTCCGCGCTAACCGCCCGCACCTGCTGGCTGAACTGCTGCAGGTAATCCAGCGGCAGATCATAAAAACCGATGGCGCCCAACTGGCCAATAATGTCGCTGTTGTCTGCGGTCCCCAGGGCAAAGCTGCCAAGGATACTGGTGCGCGCCTCTTCCAGCTGGGTGTCCGTGGGCCCCTTGGCCACAAACTCCTCGATCAGCTGCAGGGTGAGGCTCAGCGCCTGGTCCGCATTCTCGTTACCGGTCTTGAAGGACACCTGGAAGGGCCCGCCCGCCGCCATGGCAGAGAAACCGCTGCCAATACCGTACACATAGCCTCGCTTCTGGCGCACTTCATCGGTGAGGATGGACGCAAAACCACCGCCCCCCAGCACCATGTTGCCCACATACAACGCCACATGATCCGGGTTGCCCCGCCAGGTGCTCTGGTTGCCCAACAGGATGCTGGTCTGGGCCGAGGGAAAATCGATATGTTGTTGCTGACGCTGGGCCAAAGGCGTGGCGCGCTCAAGGGCCTCAGCCGCCTCCCCCTCAGGCAGGGCCGCACTGATCTGTGCGGCAATCGCCTCCGCCTGCTGGCGATCTACGGCCCCCACCATGGCAATCACGGCATTGCCGGCTGCGTAGTAGGTATCGTAGAACTGCTGCAGCTGATCTCGCTTTATCGCCGGCAGGCTCTCCAGGGTGCCATCACTGGCGGTACCGTAGGGGTGACCCGGGTAGAGGGTCGCCATGAACGCCTTGCGCACCTGGGGGCCTGGCACCTGCTGCTCCATACGCAGCCCCTGCATCATCTGGGTGCGGATGCGGTCCACGGCGGCTTGCGGGAATGACGGCGAACCAATCACCTGCCCAAACAGGTCCAGCACCGGCTCACGGTATTCCTCATCAGACAGGGTACGCAGGCTGATGATGCCCATGTCCCGGTAACTACTGGACGAAAAGCGGGCGCCGCGATCCTCGAAACCGCGGGCGATATCATCCACGTTCAGTCCTTCTGCGCCTTCACCCAGCAGGGCACTGGTCAGTGATGCCAACCCCGCCGCACCGCCATCACGGGCACTACCGGCATCCATCACCAGCCGGATATCCAGCATGGGCAGCGCATCACTGGGCACAAACAACACCTTTGCCCCCTCTGCGGTCTGCCAGGATTGAATATCCAGCACCGGCGCCCCCGGCTCACTGGCCGCCACCAGCGCTTCAGTTGTGGGGAAATCCTCAGAAGAGTTAAGGGAAGCACAGGCACTCAGCAGGACCGTAACGACAACAGCTGCAGCGCGGAGCACAGACACCAGCCCCAGTCCAGACACCATCTTCGCGCCTTTAAACTTTAAACTTTCAACTTTCAACTGCTTGCTCATTGGCCTTCCCCCTGCTCCGGCTGCACATGCCCTACCGCCAGACGCTCCGGCACCAACCATTCCCTGGCCACCCGCTGCACATCTTCCGCAGTCACTTTCGCCAGTTCATCAGCAAAGGCAGTGGAGAGATCCAGATCCAGGCCCAGTGTGCTCAAGGTGCCCAGTTCCATGGCTTGCCCCATCACGGAATCCTTCTCATAGACCTGATCCGCCAGCACACCGGCACGCACCCGGGCCATTTCCGCTTCACTGGGCAGGGTGGTCTGCAGTTTTTCAATTTCAGCACGCAGGGCGTCCTCTACCTGGTCCAGTGTCACACCGGGATTCGGTGCTGCCTGCAAGGTAAAGGTGCCATTACCGCGCTGGATCCCGGAATAGGAAGCCCCCGCACCGGCCACCAGTTGCTGGCCACGCACCAGATCCGTTTCGATACGCGCGCTCATGCCCCCATCCAGCACACCCGACAGCATGGTCAGGGCATAGAAGTCGCGCTGGTTCTGTGCGGTCACCAGGGAGGGAACGTTGTACATCATGAACAGTGTTGGCACCTTCACTGGCAACACCAGATCCAGGCGCCGCTCACCGGCGGGGGGATTCACGGTCTGCTTTGGCCGCGGCGGCGTGGTGCCGGCAGGCAGCCCACTGAAGAAACGCTGCACCAGCGGCTCCACCTGCTCACGGGTCACATCCCCGGCAATCACCAGGGTGGCATTACCCGGCACATAGAATCGCTCAAACCAGCTTCGCGCCTGTTCCGGTTGCAGCTGGGACAGCAGTGAACGCCAGCCGATGATCGGGTGGGCGTAGCCGGTGCCCGGCCGCGCCACCGCCTGGAATTTTTCCCACGCCAGTGCATTGGGGTTGTCATCGGTGCGCATGCGGCGCTCTTCCATGACCACCTGCAGTTCACGATAGAACTCGTCGTCATCGATCTTCAGGTTGGCCAGCCGCTCCGCTTCCAGCTCCAGGGCCAGCGGCAGACGGGACACTTCGTACTGCTGGTAATAGGCGGTGTAGTCATAGCTGGTAAAGGCGTTATCACTGCCGCCATAGCGGGCCACCAGCCTGGAAAAATCGCCCGGCCCCAGCTTTTCCGTGCCCTTGAACATCATGTGTTCCAGCACGTGGGCCAGGCCGGTTTCAAACGGGGCTTCATCAATGCTGCCGGCCTTGAACCACACCATCACGGTGACCACCGGGGCGCGGTGATCTTCACGCACCACCACCTTGAGTCCATTATCCAGCGTGAAATTGTGTGTTGGCAGCGCCGCAACGGCCAGACCCGCCCACAGGCCCAGCGACAGGCCAAGTATCCATTTTTTCATTCTCTATCCCATGATCATGCGCCCGGCGAAAAACCGCCGTAGAAGCAGCTACCCTTGCCGATATGGAGCCCCTGAACAACTCCTTATGGTAGGATAGCCGCGCACTCCGTCAGTGAGTGCCTGTTTCTGCAAGCGGGCACCTTTTTTGCCGGCATAGCATACCGGCTAAACGGCCCGCCTATGCAGCCTGATTGTTTAGGAAGGGGAAGTCACCCCTTCTTGCCTGGATATGACTGATCATGAGCGACGAAGTTTCCCGCGACGATAACAGTGGCAAACAGGAGCCGAAGAAAACCGGCTTCTGGAAGCGCATGTTTGTGGGGGTAGAAGAAACGCCCTCCCCGGATTCTCCGCAGACGGAGACGCCCCCTTCCCCCGCACCGGCCGGCGAGCCAGCAGCGGAGCCACAGCCGGCCCCGGCCCCGGCCCCGACGCCGGCGCCCACACCAGCCCCCGCAGTCGTGGCCGCCCAGCCTGAGGCCACACCTGCTGCGGCTGACGCCGACAGCGCCGATGATGGCGGCAGTTTCTGGGCCCGCATGAAACAAGGCATGAGCAAGACCCGCAAGGGGCTCGGTAAGGGCCTGGCGGACCTGCTGGTGGGGGCCAAGGAGATCGATGACGAGATCTTCGAGGAAATCGAGACCCAATTGCTGGTGGCGGATGTGGGCGTGGAAGCCACCGACGTGATCATTGAGGCCCTCACCGACCAGGTCAGCCGCGAAGAACTGGTGGACGCCGACGCCCTCTATGAGTCCCTACAGAATGAACTGCGCAAACTGCTGGAGCCCGTGGATCAGCCACTGCAGATCGACACCGGCAAGAAGCCCTATGTGATCCTGATGGTAGGCGTAAACGGGGTCGGAAAGACCACCACCATCGGCAAGCTGGCTTGCCGCTTCAAGGCCGAGGGCAAAAACGTGATGCTGGCCGCCGGTGACACCTTCCGTGCCGCGGCGGTGGAGCAGCTGCAAGTGTGGGGCGAGCGTAACGACATTCCGGTGGTCGCCCAGCACACCGGCGCCGATTCGGCCTCGGTGGTCTATGACGCGGTACAGGCTGCCCAGTCCCGCAATGCGGACGTGCTGATTGCCGATACCGCCGGCCGCCTGCACACCCGCGGCAACCTGATGGACGAGCTGACCAAGGTCACCCGGGTAATGAAGAAGCTGATCCCGGATGCCCCCCACGAGGTCCTGCTGGTACTGGATGCCGGCACCGGCCAGAATGCCATCCAGCAAGCGGAACAGTTCCGTGATGCCGCCGGCGTGACCGGGTTGGCACTGACCAAGCTCGACGGCACCGCCAAAGGCGGTATCCTGTTTGCACTGGCTAAACGCACGGGGTTGCCGATCCGTTTTATCGGCGTAGGGGAACGCCTGGAAGACCTGCGACCATTCCACGCAGAAGAATTCGTCCAGGCGCTGTTTGAAGATGTGACTGGTTAACGCCTCACGCAACAAGCATCACGCATCACGCCGCGTGTTGCCTGTTGCATGGTGCGTGCAGCGGTCGAGCCCAAGCGAGACACAATGATTCAGTTCGACCGGGTCAGCAAACGCTACCCGAATGGCAAAGACGCGCTCAGCAAGGTGAGTTTTACGCTCCCCGCCGGGCAGCTCACCTTTCTCACCGGACACTCCGGGGCGGGCAAGTCGACGCTGTTGAAACTGATCATGATGATCGAACGCCCTACCCAGGGCCAGGTGCTGGTGGACAACCAGAACCTGAACGGTTTTGGCAATCGCCACATTCCCCTGCTGCGACGCAAGATCGGCATGGTGCACCAGAACCACCAGCTGCTGTTCGACCGCAGCGTGTTCGAAAACGTGGCCCTGCCACTGATCATCGCCGGTTACTCCCGCGCGGATATCGGCAAGCGGGTACGTGCTGCACTGGACAAGGTGGGCTTGCTGGAAAAAGAGCATCTCAGCCCGATCATGCTTTCCGGCGGTGAACAACAACGTGTGGGTATTGCCCGCGCCGTGGTCAACAAGCCCCCGCTACTGCTGGCGGACGAGCCCACCGGTAACCTGGACCCGGCCCTGTCCGAAGAGATCATGGACCTGTTTCAGGACTTCGCCCGTGTGGGGGTCGCCGTGCTCATTGCCACCCACGACCTGAGCCTCATCGCCCGCTATAACCATCGCCTGCTGACCCTGCGCGAAGGGCGATTGATCCACGATGGCGATGAGGGGGAGGAATTCCATGGCGGCCAATAAAGGTTCCCGGCGCGCAACTCCGCTCAAACCGCAACGCCAGAAAGCCGAAAAGCCACGCCGGGTAGTGGGTGCCCAGAGCGCCAACACCTCCCTGGCAGACCGTTTTCGCAGCTGGCGCGCCCATCACCGCGACTCCTTCCGGGACGCCCTGCAACGCCTGAACGCCAGCCGTGCCAGCAGCGCCATGACCATTCTGGTGATTGCCATTGCCCTGTCCCTGCCATCCGGCCTGGCCGTGCTGCTGGACAATGCCCGCGCCATCACCAGCAGCTGGGACGGCAACGCCCACCTGTCTGTCTTTCTGGAGATGGACGTGGCGGAAAATCGCCAGCGACAGATGGCCAGCGAATGGCTCAAGCTTGATCACATCGACGACACCAAAGTCATCACCCGCCAGCAGGCTCTGGAAGAATTTCAGGCCCTGTCCGGCTTTGGCGATGTACTTCAGGCCCTGCCGGACAACCCCCTGCCCCCCCTGATCGTGGTCTTTCCTGACAGTACCGATCCGGTGACCCTGGGAGACCTGGAAAACCGCCTGGCCGAGCAGGATGGCGTGGATCTGGTGCAACTGGACGTGGAATGGGTGCGCCGCCTGCATGCCCTGATCGAACTGGGCGAACGCCTGATTTCCGCCCTCACCCTGGCCCTGGCCGCCGCCGTGGTGCTGGTGGTGGTAAACACCATCCGCCTGGGCATCGAGAGCCGCCGGGATGAAATCGTGGTGGTGAAGATCGTCGGGGGCACCGACGGCTTCGTGCGGCGCCCCTTCCTCTATACCGGGTTCTGCTATGGGTTCGCCGGTGGGGTGGTCGCCATGATTCTGGTCCAAAGCGCCCTGTGGTGGCTCGGCGGCCCTATCGACGAGTTACTGGCCCTCTACAACAGTGAAGACTCACTAACCGGAATGGCCGCTTCCAGCCTGCTTGTCATGCCCCTGTTCAGCGGCATTCTCGGCCTGCTCGGCGCCTGGCTGGCGGTAGGACGACACTTGGGCGAAATCGAACCGAACTTCTAAGAGCAGCTGTGAGCGATGAGCTGTCAGCTGCGAGACGCGGGTCAGGCCCTGCCAAACGGCAACGCCCTGCCCGCGCACCACAAGGATACCAGCGCTAAGTCCGGAACTTTCCCAGCCCTCCACCCTCTAATCGCGTTGTAGCTCGTAGCTCGTAGCTGATTCTGCGCCCCGCTTCACAGCCTGTTCATCCAAACCCGCTATTCTCAATGCTCGCCCTCCGAAACCCATCGAAATTGCTGATCACAGGGAACTTTTGGGTCGATTAGCACTCTATAGAAACGAGTGCTAATATCGGGCTCAAACGGAATTAAATGACGTCTTCACGAGGAGACATTGCGCATGACCAACCCTTCATTTCAAGCACAGGCGCTTTCGCTGGCCGTCCCGGGTAATGACCTGGATGCCTACATGCGGGCCGTCAATGCCGTGCCGGTACTCAGCGCAGACGAAGAACACCAACTGGCTGAGGCCCTTTATTACGAACAGGACCTGGATGCCGCCCGTAACCTGGTGCTGGCTCATCTGCGCTTTGTCGTCCACATTGCGCGCAGCTACAGCGGCTACGGCCTCCCCCTAGGTGACCTGGTTCAGGAAGGCAACGTAGGCCTGATGAAGGCCGTGAAACGCTTTGACCCCACCAAAGGGGTACGTCTGGTCAGTTTTGCTGTGCACTGGATCAAGGCGGAAATCCACGAGTACGTGATCAAGAACTGGCGCATCGTGAAAGTGGCCACCACCAAGGCCCAGCGCAAGCTGTTCTTCAACCTGCGTGGCCAGAAAAAGCGTCTCGGCCGCCTGACAATGGAAGAAGCCCAGCGAGTGGCGAATGATCTGGGTGTCACCGCCGATCAGGTGAAGGAAATGGAAGGCCGCCTGGGCGCCTATGACGCCAGCTTCGACGGCCCCACCAATGATGATGATGACAACACCGTGGTCTCTCCGGCGGCCTACCTGCACAGCGACAACAGCGACCCGGCTGACCTGATCGCCGAGCAGGACCAGCAGGACCGCGAAACCCGTCAGCTGGGTTCCGCCCTGATGGCCCTGGACGACCGCAGCCGCGACATCCTGGAGCGCCGCTGGCTGGCCGACCAGAAAGCCACCCTGCAGGAACTGGCCGACGAGTACGGCGTCTCCGCCGAGCGGATCCGCCAGCTGGAAAACAACGCCATCAAGAAGCTGCGCAACGCCATGGCGTAAAAAGAGACGCTGCACGCTTCACGCAACAGGCAACACGCCAAAGCCCCTTGATGAGGGGCTTTTTTGTGGCCGCTCTGCGGATGCCTGATGCCTGATGCCTGATGCCAATGATGAAATTGCTGTGGGAGCTCTCTGTGCCCTTTAGGGTATGCCTGCAAGCGATTTGCCTTCGATAGATGCTGCATCACTTGCAGGCATACCCTAAAGGGCACAGAGAGCTCCCACAGCAGCCTTTAACCCGCTCTTCTTGTCGAGCCCCAACTTTGCAACGCCGTAGCGCGAAGCAACACCGTCCGAACACGGCACCAGCACAGCTTCGCGTTTGAACTTTCAACTTTAAACTTTCAACTGCTCCCCAACCCCCCCGCGAATATACCCGCCGGCGAAAGAATTCCGGTACACTGTGCAACCCGAGGCGGCACCTGTTCTGACCGCCATTGCGGAGCCCTGAATGAAAATCCTGCTTGTTCTTGGCGCCATCAACGGCGCGCTGGCCGTGATCCTCGGCGCCTTTGGTGCCCATGGCCTGAAAGCCCGTGTCGACGAATCCATGCTCGCCACCTGGGCCACCGCCAGCGAATACCACTTCTACCATGCGCTTGCCCTGTTGCTCACCGGCTTGCTGGCCAAGACCTTCGGTGCCTCCAGCATGGTGACTGCCGGCTGGGTGATGTTTGCCGGCATGCTGGTATTCAGTGGTAGCCTGTACATACTGGTGCTCAGCGGACAGAAGTGGCTCGGCGCCATTACCCCGCTGGGCGGCACCGCCCTGATCATCGGCTGGCTGATGCTGGCCTGGTCCCTTTTCAAACACGCTTGATCAAGATCATGAAGCTCACTGTAAATGGCGATACGCTCACCCTGGACGGCTCCACCATTGCCGATCTGGTCAGTCAGCTGGAACTCACCGGCCGCCGTCTGGCCGTGGAGGTGAATCGGGAGATCATCCCCAAAAGCCAGCATGGCGACGTTACGCTGAAGGAAGGCGACATCGTGGAAATCGTCCACGCTATCGGTGGCGGTTGATTCATTTACCCGCCACCGTGCCTGACTGCTAACCACACACCGAATGAACGAGGCCAGAATGTCCGATCTGCTTACCATTGCCGGAAAAACCTACTCATCCCGCCTGCTGATCGGCACCGGCAAGTACAAGGATTTTGACGAAACCCGCGAGGCCATCGAAACCAGCGGCGCCGAGATCGTCACCGTGGCCATTCGCCGCACCAATATCGGCCAGAACGCCGACGAGCCCAATCTGCTCGACTACATCACCCCGGACAAGTACACCATCCTGCCCAACACCGCCGGCTGCTACACCGCCGAAGACGCGGTGCGTTGCTGCAAGCTGGCCCGGGAACTGCTGGATGGCCATGATCTGGTCAAACTGGAAGTCCTCGGTGACCAGAAAACCCTGTATCCGCATATTCCCCACACCCTCACCGCCGCCCGGGAACTGATCGATGACGGATTCAAGGTGATGGTCTACACCAACGACGACCCCATCGTGGCAAAAGAACTGGAAGACATGGGTTGCGTGGCGGTGATGCCGCTGGGCTCCCTGATCGGCTCTGGCCTGGGCATTCTCAACCCCCACAACATCCGTCTGATCATGGAAGAAGCCAGGGTGCCGATCATCGTCGACGCCGGTGTAGGCACCGCCTCCGATGCCGCCATCGCCATGGAAATGGGCTGTGACGGGGTACTGCTGAACTCTGCGGTGGCCCACGCCCAGAAGCCGGTGCTGATGGCCTCCGCCATGAAGAAAGCGATTGAGGCCGGCCGCGAATCCTTCCTCGCCGGCCGCATGCCCCGCAAGGCCTACGCCTCAGCCTCCTCCCCGCTGGATGGGTTGAGCAAATAGGAGACGCAGCACGCTGCACGCAACAGGCACGCCTGACGCAAAAAGGCCCGCCCGTAACCGGGCGGGCCTTTTTGCGTCGGTAAATCCCTCGCTATACCCCGCTGTAGGAGCTCAGCTCGCCTGAGCGATCCGAGCCTAAGCGAGGTAAATATTCCAGAAACGCACCTCGAAGCCCAAATCCCAAACCTCTTCCATGATGCCGGTTTCGCCTTTCGAAACCCGCTTCTTATCCCTCGCAGCCGCAGAGCGGCCAAAAAAAAAGTTCATCGCGGATCTCCGGGAAGGCCCCACCTTTCCGTAGGAGCGTCGCTGGCGGCGCGATTTCAGCGCTTTATTTCGCCCGGGCGAAACCGGTGTCTGGTGGGAGATTCAGCTTGCTGAACGAAGGTTCTGGCAACGGCTCCCGATCCGAGGTTTCAGTGACCCCTGTGGTGAAAACGTTTTTGATCCCGGTCTGAAATCGCGCCGCCTCCGAGCGCAGCGAAGGAACGCCTGACAAGGCGGCCCCGCAGGGGTGAGCGGAGCGAATAACCGACGCTTGTATGTTTGAATGCCTCTCCTGCAATGATGCAGGACTTGCCGGGGTGGAGGGACCAACGACGCATCTGACCTCAGGGTACAGACGGTAGGAGACTTGGCCCCACCCCGCACCTATTCATACGCCGATAAAGAATCCATCGGCTGAGTTGCACCTCAGACCGACGATACCAGCAAGCCAGCGTTTAGGTGCGCCCCGACAAGCATGTGTAACCTAGCTCAAGGGGCAGTTCAGTGGCAATGCAAGTAGCAAGATCTATCGTCGGCATCGACGTCGCCAAGGCCGAGTTGGTCATTCATTTCCAGGGCCAGACGTTCACCATCGAGAACACCCCCAAAGCCATTAAACACTGGCTCAAGAGCCTGCCATGCTCCTGTGAGATCGCCATTGAGGCCACAGGGACTTACCACATGGCAGTCATCGAGTTGGCCCATGCCAAAGGGCACCACATTTACGTCATTGATGCTTCACGTCTCAGCAGCTACCGCAAGGGAACAGGCGGCCGAGCTAAAACAGACGCCTCTGACGCCCAGCTGCTTGCCCGCCATCTGCAGAGAGAGAAGGAGGATCTGCGCCGTTGGAGCCCGCCGCCCAAGGCGTATCGAACACTGCAGACACTGCTACGCCGCCGCGCGGCGCTGATCAAGGCGCGAACCATGATCCAACAGAGCCTGGGTGGCGAAAAGATTCTCAAGGCGAGCCTGACAAGGCTGATCTCACAGATCAACAGTCTGGATACACTAATCCAGAAGCATCTTCGCAACACCGTAAGAGAGGCAGGGCTCTGCGATCAGGTACAACGCTGCAAATCTCTGGAAGGTGTGGGCGATCTGACGGCTTACGCCTTGGTCATGGCCTTCCTGCGAGGAGACTTCCGCAACAGCGACGCCTTCGTCGCCTTCCTGGGGATGGATGTCCATGTAAAGGACTCCGGCACCAGAACGGGAAAACGCAAGCTGACCAAAAAAGGCGACTCAGAGACCCGCAGACTGCTTTACTGTGCGGCCATGGCCGCTCGTAAAAGCGCCCGCTGGGCGGGTGTCTACCAAGGTTATCTCGACCGTGGCCTGGCGAAAACGCAGGCCCTGGTCATCCTCGCACGTAAGCTGGTCCGTATCGCCTTCGCGCTGATGAAGAGCCGTACTGACTACGTATCTATGCCTGCCTCATAAAAGGGGTGGACAACATAGAATCTCCTACGGGAAGGCCTTGGTAGCGGCCACTTTCCGCTAACCCACCATGAACCAAAAAAATGGCACTGCCGGGGGAGGGTCAGTGCCAAGGGGTAAATATTGGGGAAGTATGTTTCGAAAATCATGATCAGCTTTTCCCCATGAAGGGCACGTGAACGCGCCTTCTCACCGCTTTCTGCTACAATCACGCCCGATTACCTGTCAGCATCCGCAACGCGGAGTGCCGACCCTGGCAAAGTGTGCATGGCACATCTTCGCGCCTTTCAACTTTCAACTTGACGCTGAATTTTTCCATGCTCGACTTCATCAAACAGGACAAGGACCCGGAAACCGGCAAGGTCATGCGCAAGGTGCGCAGCTTTGTACTCCGGGAAGGCCGACTGACCACCGGGCAACGCAATGCCCTCGACACGCTCTGGCCCACCTTCGGCCTGGAGCGGGACCAGGGCATGCTGGATCCACAAGCCGTATTCGGCCGCGACGCGGACCGGGTACTGGAAATCGGCTACGGCATGGGGCAATCCCTGGCCGCCATGGCCAAAGCGGATCCGGACAAGGACTTCATTGGTATTGAAGTGCACCGCCCCGGCGTCGGCGCCCTGCTGATGGAAATCGAGCAACAGAGCCTCACCAATCTGCGCAGCTACTGCGATGATGCGGTGGAGATCCTGGAACTTTGCATCCCCGATGACAGCCTGGCACGGGTGCAGCTCTACTTCCCGGACCCCTGGCACAAGAAAAAGCATCACAAGCGTCGCATCGTACAACCCGCCTGGGTGGAACGGGTTCGCCAAAAGCTGAAACCCGGCGGCGTACTGCACATGGCAACGGACTGGGAAAACTACTCAGAACACATGATGGAAATCATGAACGCAGCAGAGGGCTTCACCAACCTGGCTGGCGATGGTCAGTTCTCACCACGCCCGGACTGGCGCCCGGAAACCAAGTTCGAACGCCGCGGCGAACGGCTGGGCCACGGGGTATGGGATTTACTGTTCGAGAAGGATTGAGCGGCAAGCTACAAGCTCAACCCACGATACAACCCCAAGGTAGCTGCCGGACTGAAGGCCGTTAATTCCGCCATGCGAACCTCGTGGAAGAAAGGGCACGGGCCGGCCCTGCCCGCGCCCTGCAGCGTGAGGCTTATCTGGCTTAGAGGTAGAACTCCACACCCACCGAGACCGGGGTGTATTCCAGATCCGAACCCTCCAGCTCGAAACTGTAGCGGTTAATGGACAGGGTCATGGCGCCGCTCTGATCGCCAAACAAGACCTTGCCACGCACCCCATAAAACAGATCACTGCCGTCTTCACTTTCCGTCATACCTTCAACGTCCAGATCAAGATCCCATTTCTGGAGTCCAACGGTTCCGCCCAGATAGAAAGACTCACTCACCGGGAACATCAGATCCACAGCGGCATACAGTCCATCCGCATCCAGTTCTGCTGTTGCAGAACCAGGCAAGCCAATAATGCCCACTTCCGCTGATTGCTGGCCAAACTTGCGGTAGCCGAATCGGAAACTGGACGCCTCCAGGAAACTTAATCCCGCGTACAGATCCAGGCCCAACGCCAGGCCGCTATCATCATCGATATCAAAGCCCAGTCCGGCCAGATCATCATCCAGTTCGTCGGCAAAGTTGCTTCGATCAATGGAAAGCGCCCCCCCCAGCAAGAATTGTGGCCCGGCCGTTTCTTCCGCCTGCACCACGCCAACCGACAGCAACAAGGCACCTGCCATGACGATTTTTTTCATTTTTATCTCCCCGATTATTAAGAAAACAAGCGCATATCATACTCAGTGGCGCCTTCCTGTCACACATCCTCAAGCGATAACGCACTGAACACTCCCACCGCGCCCATCACCCCCAACACCAGCAACGCCCAGTCATTCCCCAGGGTGGCCACCGCCGCGCTGAACGCCCCAACCACCAGCAACAGCACACCAATCACCGTATTGCTTACCGAGGTGTAATCCGTGCGTTTGGTGCCCCCGGCCATATCTACCAGATAGGTTTTGCGCCCAATGCGGATCCCGGCATGGGCGATTGCGAGAATGAAATAGGCCAGCGGGAACAACCAGTGGAGCCAGGACACCGTCGGGCCCCACAGGGCAAAACTGCCCGCCAGCACACAGATCACAGCGGCCAGGCCGCCGCCACGAATCATCACGTTGCGACTGGAGGTATCCGCCATGTAGCCCCACACCGTGGCACTGACAGTGCTGGCCAGGCTGGAAGACAGCACGAAGCTACCCAGTAGCAGCGGCAGAGAGGATTGATCCTGGGCCAGTAACACCAGAAACGGGGACGCCAGCGAGGAAGACATGAGCAGCGCCCGGGTCATCACAAAACGACGAAAGGGCGCATCGGTCTTCAGCAACCGCAAGCTGCCCAGCGCCTCGCGAAAAGCATTGTGTCCACCCTCGCTGGCCCCCGGGTATTCATCCACGGTAAAGAACACCCAGGCGGCCAACAGCCAGGCCACCCCGGCCCCGGTCAACAGTGCGCTGTAAAACGCCCGCGTGGGATCCTCATCGCCATGGAAAATAAGCAACGAAAGCGCAAAGGTAATAGCGCCTGACAGGGTGGCAGACAACCCGGTGAGCCGGCCACGCCGGGATTTGGGGATACACTTGCCCTGCACATCCTTCATGGCCACAGAGCAGAATCCCCGGCTGATACTGAAGAGGATCAACAGAGCAATGATGGCCAGCCCGGCCTGCATGCCGTCCAGCCACCAGACCGCCACGGCCATGCCCAGCACCGCCAGCCCCTGCAGGGCAGATCCCAGCACCCAGAAGCCTTTTCTCACCGGATAACGCCGCACCAGCGCGCCAATCATCAACTGCGGTATCAGAGACCCGGATTCGCGGATCGGCACCAGAAAGCCGGCCAGCCAGGCCGGTGCGCCCACGGCGGTGATCAACCAGGCCAGCACGGTTTTCGGGTTGATCAACAGATCACCGATTTTGGTCAGGGCATTGGCCGTGATAATGCGAAAGAAATTCCCGGGCACCTCGCGGCAAGCATCCTCACTGATGTCCTTGCAGGTACGGGCATCCTCATCGTTGGCCACCTGGGCGTACAGCTTGTCCAGTAATTCCCGATTTGCCATGCTTCACCTGTTCCTGATCATCTTTTGATCACTTCTTCACTTGCCCACGCCTAGCGTGGAGTAACCCATTACGAAGGAGGGAATCGCGTATGTACAGAATCTACTATCTCGTCCCCAATCTTCAGCAGGTTCGCAACGCAATGCATCGCCTGGATAATGCCGGGTTCGGTGGTGACCGGGTGCACGTGATGGCCCGCGACAACGGTGAGCTGGAGCGACTGGGCATCAACAGCACCACCCCGTGGGAGGATACCGACCTGATGGCCGATGGCTACAGCGGCGCTACCCGGGGCTTCATTATTGGCCTGATCGCGGGTTACGCCGTGGCCTTTGCCGACCCCTGGGGCATTGATGCCCACCTGGGTATCTGGGCTCTGACGGCACTGTTCTTCACCTGTTTCGGTGCCTGGGTGGGTGGCCTGCGCGGCATTTCCCATCCCAACCACCACTTGATGCCCTACATCCAGTCGGTCAAGAGTGGCAACTATCTTGTCATCGTGGATGTGGATCGCAAGATGCACCGGAATCAGGTCCATGAGGCGCTGGATGACCATATTGATGTCCGCCAGCACCATGAGGAGGCTGATTACAGCCCTCTGACCTGAGCCGGAAAAGGTGTTCTCGACGGTGGCCGATTGCACGGCCACCGGGCGAGCTTTAGACTTTGCGGCAACAGACGCAAGCGAGTCATCATGCCGCAACAGATCCCTGCCGATTCCGTCGGGCTGGTTGAACCGAAAACATATCGTTTCGATACCCCTCTCGAACTGGAGTGCGGGCGAACCCTGCCTGCCTATGAACTGGTCTATGAAACCTATGGCACCCTCAACCGCGACGCTTCCAATGCGGTGCTGATCTGCCATGCCCTGTCCGGCCACCATCATGCCGCGGGCTACCACAGCATGGACGACAAGCGCCCAGGCTGGTGGGATACCTGTATCGGCCCAGGCAAGGTAATTGATACCAACCGTTTTTATGTGGTCTGCCTGAATAACCTGGGCGGATGTCACGGCTCATCCGGCCCTTCCTCCATCAATCCGGAGACAGGTCAGCCCTGGGGTCCCGACTTCCCCATGATGACCATCAAGGACTGGGTGAACAGCCAGGCTCGTCTGGCCGACGTGCTCGGTATCCAGCGCTGGGCAGCCGTTATTGGCGGCAGCATGGGCGGCATGCAGGCCTTGCAGTGGTCTATCGATTACCCTGAACGCCTGAGCCACGCGGTGGTGATTGCGGCAGCGCCGAAACTGTCGGCACAGAATATTGCTTTCAACGAAGTGGCGCGCCAGTCCATCCTCACCGATCCGAATTTCCATGGCGGGCGCTATTATCTGCACGACACCTACCCCCGCCAGGGGCTGATCCTGGCGCGCATGGTCGGCCACATCACCTACCTCAGTGATGACGCCATGCGCATGAAATTTGGCCGGGACCTGCGGGCTGGCCGTTTCCATTTCGGGTTCGATGTGGAATTTCAGGTGGAATCCTACCTGCGCCACCAGGGTGAGGTGTTTTCGCGCAACTTCGACGCCAACACCTACCTGTTGATGACCAAGGCCCTGGATTATTTCGACCCCGCCCGGGAATTCAGCGACAACCTGGAAACCGCTCTGGCCCAGCCCAGCTGCAAATTCCTGGTCATGTCCTTCACCTCGGACTGGCGCTTCGCGCCGGAACGCAGCCGCGAGATCGTCAACGGTCTGGTGCACGCCGGCCGCGACGTAAGCTACGCCGAAATCGATACGCCCAAGGGCCACGATGCCTTCCTGCTGGACATCCCGGAATACACCAAGCTGTTCGGGGCCTATATGCACAGGGTCGCCAACGAAATCGAGGGCGGCGACAACCGCATCGACAACACCGCCAATGCTGCAGAGGCCGCCCATGCGTGATGACCTGCAACTGATCAGCGACTGGATTCCCCAGGGCGCCACGCTGCTGGATCTGGGGTGTGGCGACGGCACCCTGCTGGCCTGGCTGGGCGAGCACAAACAGGCAAAGGGCTATGGCCTGGAGATCAATCAAGACAATCTGGCGGCCTGTTTTGAAAAAGGCGTCAACGTACTGGAACAGGATCTTGATGCTGGCCTCGGCAACTTCCAGGACCAACGTTTTGACTACGTGGTAATGACCCAGGCCCTGCAGGCCGTCCTGCGGCCGGACCAGATCCTCAATGAAATGCTGCGCGTGGGCCGCGAAGCCATCATCACCTTCCCCAACTTCGGCCACTGGAAAGTGCGCAGTTATCTGGGGCTCAAGGGGCGCATGCCGGTGTCCTCGGCACTGCCCTACCAGTGGTACAACACCCCGAATATCCACCTGTGCACCGTTCAGGATTTTGAAACCCATTGCCACAAGAACGGCATCCATATCCTGGAACGCCAGGTCATCAATCGGGATCACCGCAGCGGTATCCTCGCCCGCCTGTGGCCGAATCTGTTCGGAGAAATCGCGATTTATCGGGTGAAGGCGTAGAGAGCCGCTGCACGCACCACGCATCATGCAACAACGCGGAAGGGGCTTGCCCAAAGTGGTAGCGTCTTCTCCGCGCTCAAACGTAGATAGAACCTGCGACCGGGTTTTGCGTGAAGCGTGTTGCGTGATGCATGCTGCGAACGACCCAAGGAGTGAAAATTGGAAAAGCTAGTCCTCGCCTCCGGCAACAAGAAAAAACTCGCCGAGTTGCAGAATCTGCTCACCCCACTGAACATCGAAGTGGTGGCGCAGAGCGAGTTTGAGGTACCGGAAGCCGATGAGACCGGTACCACCTTTGTGGAAAATGCCATCATCAAGGCACGCAATGCCTGCAAATATACCGGCCTGCCCGCCATCGCCGATGACTCCGGCATTCAGATAGCCGCCCTGCGCGGCGCGCCCGGCGTGTTCTCGGCCCGGTTTGCCGGCGTCGGCGCCAGCGACGCCAAGAACAACAAGCTGATGGTGGAACTGCTCTCCGATCTTCCCGATGTGAACCGTGACGCCCGCTATGTGGCCGTACTGGTACTGATGGAACACGAGGACGACCCCACCCCGATCATCTGCCAGGGCACCTGGGAAGGCGAAATCGTGCTGGAACCGCAAGGCGATCAGGGCTTCGGCTACGACCCCCACTTCTTTGTCCCGGAAAAAGGCTGTACCGCCGCACAACTCCCCCCGGAAGAAAAGAACGCCATGAGCCATCGCGGCAAGGCGATGGAAAAACTGCTGGCGCAGCTGACTTAAGATTCCTGGTTTTGCAGGAGAGCCCAATCGTTGGCCGAATGGGATCAATCGCTCATTCGCGCTGTAGGAGCCCAGCTTGCCTGGGCGCCTACGCGGCTTCGTCAGGGGCTTCAGGGTTTCGCTGTTCACTGTTCACTGTTAACTGTTAACTGTTAACTGTTAACGATCCTTCACCCTCCCTTACTCCCCCTTTTGCTAAAGTAAAAAATCGTCTCACGACACAAGGACCCGTGCGTGCACCTACCCTATTTACCGCGCTCACTCCTGCTTCTGACCCTGCCGGCGCACGTCATGGCCTTGGGTATTCAGGGGGATCTGCAAACACAGTGGCAGAGCCGTTATGTCACCGAAGGGCGAGATAATCTGCCCGGCTCCAGCCTGTTCAGTGTCAACGCCGGGCTGTCTGCCGGAGTCTGGCAAGCCTGGGAGGAAGGCGGTCCTTACCGGGAAAACAACCTCTACCTGGAATACGCCCCTTTGCTGGGAGACTGGCGCCCCTACGCCAACGTGACCTATCTGCAGTTTCACCCTGACGATCCGGACGATGTTGAAGTGGGCGCCGGGGTAAGCCGGCCACTGAACCGGATTGTCAGTGTGGCCCTGGACGGCACCTGGAGCCGACGGGCAGAAGGCAGCTTTTATGGATTATCCCTGATAGCAGAAAAGGCACTGGCTGAACCGCTGATCGCCAGCCTCCGGGTCACCCAGACACTGGACCATGGTTATGCCAGCAAGGCCTACAACGGTCTCAACAATACCGAAGCCGCCGTGGCGCTGGACTGGTCAGCCCGTGATCATCTGGACGTATACGCCGGCTGGCAATACAGCTGGGCCGGTGAGGACGTGCGCCGGGATGGTGGCGACGACGAGCAGTGGGGCGAGATAGGGTTAATGCTCTACTTCTGACGGGCCAGCCAACGGTCCAGGGCATTGGCAAAACGCCCCTTGTCCTGTGGGGAGTAGGATTTCGGACCACCGGTTTCCATACCCGCCGAGCGCATTTCTTCCATGAAGTCCCGCATGTTCAAACGCTCACGGACCGTATCCTTGTCCAGCCAGTGGCCACGTGGCGTGACCGCCTCTGCCCCTTTGGCCACCACCTCCGCGGCCAGCGGTATATCCTGGGTGACCACCAGATCCCCCGGCTCACAACGCTGCACGATCTCATTGTCGGCCACATCAAACCCCTGCCCCACCTGAATAGCGCGAATCAGAGCCGAGCGCGGCACAGCAACGGGCTGATTGGCCACCAGCGTACACGGCACCTGCACCCGCTGCGCCGCCTTGAACAACACCTCTTTCACCGGCCTGGGACAGGCATCGGCATCAACCCAGATATGCATAAAAGACAATGAACAGTTAATAGTGAATAGTGAACAGCGAAGGCAAAACACACACTTCGCCCGGACGGTTTGCTACCATACCCCAAGCCGGTGAATTTAGCTGTTCACTGTTAACTATTCACTGTTAACTGATACTCATGCCCCCCCTCTCCCTCTACATCCACACCCCCTGGTGCGTGCGCAAGTGTCCGTACTGCGACTTCAATTCCCATGAGCGGGGAGAGCTGCCGGAGCGGGAATATCTGGACGCATTGCTGCTGGATCTGGAGCAGGATCTCGCCATGACCGGCGAGCGTCCGGTGGAGACGGTGTTTATTGGCGGGGGCACGCCGAGTCTAATGTCGGCAGACTTCTATCAACTGCTGTTTGCCGGAATTCGCGCCCGCTTGCCGCTGGCCGACAATGCCGAGATCACCCTGGAAGCCAACCCGGGCACCACCGAAGCGGCGCGCTTCGAGGGATTCCGGGCGGCGGGTATCAATCGCCTGTCCATTGGCGTGCAAAGCTTCAACGATGATCATCTCAAGGCCCTCGGCCGCATCCATGATGCCCAGGCGGCCATTACCGCAGCACAACAGGCCCGTGCAGCCGGCTTCGACAACCTGAATCTGGATATCATGCATGCACTACCGGGCCAGACCCAGGTGCAGGCACTGGAAGATCTGGAACAGGCCATCTCGCTCAAGCCCTCCCACTTGAGCTGGTACGAACTGACCATCGAACCCAATACCGTGTTCTACCGTGCGCCCCCCACCCAGCCAGACAGTGACAGCATGGCCGATACCGAACAGGCCGGCTTTGACCTGCTGGCGCAGGCCGGCTTTCAGCGGTACGAAATTTCCGCCTTTGCCCAACCGGGCAAGGCCTGCCGCCACAACCTGAATTACTGGCAGTTTGGTGATTACCTGGGCATCGGCGCCGGCGCCCACAGTAAACTCAGCACGCTCGATGAACAGGGTCATCTGGTGCTCACTCGCCACCAGAAAACCCGCAAACCGGAAGACTATCTGGCCGCGCCGGCCCACGCCCGCCGCCAGGCCCAGACCATCGATGGTAGCGACAGACGCTTTGAGGCCCTGCTCAACGGCCTGCGGCTGATGGATGGTATCTCGTTACAAACCCTCGAACGAACCACGGGGGAAAATCCGGCACAATGGTTGCCGCTACTGAGCAAACTACAGCAGCATGGCCTGCTGATGATTGATGATGAACGGCTTCGCTGTACGCCAAACGGCATCCTGCACCTGAACAGCGTGCTGGAAACCGCGAACGAGACATTGTAAAAAGTGTAAAGAACACTCAGGCTTAGAGATCTCTGAGTGAATCCTTGCTTACCCAGAGACAGCCAAGACAGAACAATCAGGGATAGAAGACAACACACATGATCAAAACACGAAGCGGCCGCGAACAGGCCCTCGCTGAGCGGGAAAAGCTGTTTATCGAAGCCACCCGGCAGCAACTCTGTAACGAAGGGCTTCTCGGGATTCAAATGGCGGCCATCGCTCGCAGCTGCAACTTTGCCACTGGCACGCTCTATCATCACTTCGCATCGAAAGAAGATCTGCTCATCGCCGTTTGCACCGAGCTCACCGGCACCCGCCAGGAATACTTCCGCCGGGTCGCCGAGTCGGATCTGTGCACCCGTGACAAGATGCTCGGTTTTGCGGTGGCCTACACCCTGTTCGCCCAGCATCACCCGGAACACTTTCGTCTGGAACAGTATGTGATGACCGAGGTGGTCTGGCTGGCCTCATCCACCCATCGCCGCGAACAGATGATGGAAGCCGGCATGCCCATCGGCCGTATGGTGGAATCCGTCGTCGCCGATGCCATCGACAAGGGCGAACTGGAGAGCCATGGTCTGGCCCCTCTGACGTTCAGTTCTGGTCAGTGGGCAATGAGTATGGGCATGCACACCCTGATCAATGCGGAGGGTGTTCTCGACATGTATGCCCTGAATGAGCCTTACCGCATGTTCATGCGTCATATTCAGTTGCATCTGAATGCCCTGAACTGGCAGCCCATGGTAAGCAACCCCTTCGACGATGATGCCCTGGACAGCAAGGTCAAGTACCTGTGCGATACCCTGTTCGGCGATCTGTGCGGCGAGAACAACTGCATCAAGATGAGCCCCCCGGGCCCCTCGTCTGACGCCTGACGCCTTTTGGCGTCGATGAAACACTCCTATACCCGCTGCAGGAACGTCGCAGCGGAGTAACGCACGGAGTGCGGCCCCGAAGGGGTGAGCGTAGCGAATAACGGTCGTTCGACCGCGATCCGAGCCCAAGCGAGGTAAGGATTCCAGAAACGAGTTTTGAAGATCAAAAAAACGGGTCCAGAAACGAGTTTTGCGGTTCTGGCTTTCGAAACTCGCTTCTCGTTACTCGAAACTCATTTCCTCGCTTGGGCTCGGATCGCGAGCAGGCTCGCTCCTACAGTTCGGTTCCCCCGATTTTCCTTCCGCATGTTGCGTGATGCGTGATGCGTGCAGCAGCCGCAGAGCGGCATAAAAAAGGCCATCCTGCCCTGCAGGATGGCCTTTTCATGAAGCATGGGCGCGCGGGGATTTACTCCGCAGCAGCCACCTTCTCTTCATTGGCAGCCTGGGTGGCCTTTTCGGCTTTCAGGCTTTCATGCTGTGCCGGTGTGCAGCCAAGGCAGCGGACAAAGGTATTCTTGCCCGGGTTGAGTACCAGCACTTCGCCGGCTTCACCCACGTTGCCACCCAGCAAACTGAACGGGGAAGTGACCAGCCACAAGCCTGCCCCCACCACCGTCGATGCAAACAGTACCGGACGCGCGATCAGCGAATCAGCAATCATCGCCATTTCCCCCGGGCGATCCTGAGATGAAGATCCGGCGAAGGCCGTCATCGGCGCCATCGCGGTCAGCATCAGGGTGGAGGCGAGAACAGATGCCAGTACCGGGCGCTTTGCTCGCTTCATGGTCAGTCCCTCTATGAAGTTCTTATAGTTAAAGTATCGCTGACATTGTTTCAGCTAAGTCGTTAATATTCCGACAATTGCATCACAATCTACACCTTTGCGGACAACCCGGCAATACGCAAATTGCTCATTCCGTGATCAACGCTGGCACTGCGGACAGTAACTGGTACTGCGCTGGCCGTGGCGGTCTGCCTTAAGCAAGGCCTTGCAGTGCAGGCAGGGCTCTCCCGCCCGGCCGTACACGTTCAGGGACTGGGCAAAATAACCAGGCTGCCCGTCCGCCCGGGTGAAGTCTTTCAGGGTCGTCCCGCCTGCCTCGATGGCTTTGGCCAGAACCACTTTGATGGCCTCGGCAAATCGCTCATAGCGAGCCCTTGATATCTTCCCGGCCGCCCGGGACGGATGTATCCCGGCCAGAAACAGGCTCTCCTGGGCGTAGATATTGCCCACCCCCACCACCGTGGCGTTATCCATGATGAAGCTTTTCACGGCCACCTTGCGGCCCCTTGAGCGCTGAAACAGCCACTCACCGTTGAATGCCTCACTGAGCGGCTCCGGTCCCAGCTTTGCCAGCAGGGCATGGGGCACATCACCAGCCTGATACAGCACGGTGCCAAAGCGGCGGGGGTCATTGAAACGCAGCACCTTGCCGCTGCCCATCAGCAGATCCACATGGTCATGCTTGCGCAACGGTACCGTCGCATCCACCACCCGCAAGGTGCCGGACATGCCCAGATGAATCAGCAACTCACCGCCTTCCAGCGCAATCAGCAGATACTTGGCCCGTCGCCGCAGCCCCAGCACCCGCACATCACGCAGGGTCAGCAACTCGTCACTCACCGGCCACCGCAAGCGCCGCTCACGCACCACCACCTCACGCAGTGTCTGGCCTTCAAGGTGAGGACGGATACCCCGCAGGGTAGTTTCAACTTCGGGTAATTCGGGCATGGGAAAAAGCAGTGAACAGTTAATAGTTAACAGTGAATAGTTAAAATCCACCCGCTTCCGGTATGGTAGCACCAGCGGGCATCGACGTTGCCCCCTGTTTTCGCTGTTCACTATTCACTGTTAACTGTTCACTGATATGCCTCTCTCCTTCTGGCTCGGCGTCGATACCGGCGGTACTTTTACTGACTTTGTGCTGCTGGGTGACGGCGAGCCGCGCATTCACAAGGTCCTGTCCACCCCCGCTGCGCCGGAGCAGGCGATTCTTCAGGGCATCCGCGAAATGGGGCTGGCAGAGGCCATGGCAGCCGGTGAACTGGCCGTGGTTCATGGCACCACCGTCGCCACCAATGCGGCACTGGAAGGCAAGGGCGCCCGCACGGTGTTCGTCACCAACAGTGGTATCGAAGATATCCTGCGTATCGGCCGGCAGAACCGGCCGGAGCTGTACAATCTGACACCGGCCGCCCAGGACGGTGTACTCACCACTCTCCCCTGTGAAGGCGCCGGTTGCCGGCTGGATGCCAACGGCCAGGAAATCCAGGCGCTGGACGATGAGGCATTGAACGAACTGCTTGCCCGCATCCACGCCCACGATCCGGAATCCGTGGCCATCTGCCTGCTGTTTTCCTACCTGGACGGCCGGCAGGAACAACGCATAGCCGGTGCCCTCCGCCAGGCCGGGCTGGCCGTGAGCACCTCTCACCACATCATTCCCACCCGCGGAGAGTATGAGCGCGGCATGGCCACCTGGCTGAATGCCTGGTTATCACCCAAAGTGGCCGCCTACCTGCAGCGGCTGCAACAGGCCACCAAGCCGGCTCCGCTGGCCATCATGCAGTCCCACGGCGGCACCATTGCGGCCCAACAGGCCCGCGAGCTGGCCGTCAATCTGCTGCTGTCCGGCCCCGCCGGTGGTCTGGCCGCAGCCCAGCGGCTGGGTGAACAGCTTCAGCAACCCCAGTTGATGACCTTCGACATGGGCGGCACTTCCACGGATGTGGCCCTGCTGGACGGGGATATCCGGCTCACCCAGCAAGGCCGGATCGGCCCTTACCCGGTAGCGGTCCCCATGGTAGACATGCACACCATAGGCGCCGGTGGCGGGTCACTGGCCTACGTGGACGACGCCGGGCTGCTGCACGTGGGCCCCCAATCCGCCGGCGCGGATCCCGGCCCTGCCTGCTACGGCCGCGGCGGCCAGCAGGTGACGGTCACCGATGCCAATGTGGTGTTGGGTCGCCTGCAGCCGGATTTCGCACTGGGCGGCTCCCTGACACTGGATGTGGCCGCCGCCGGACAGGCCATGGCCTCCCTGGGCAGCCAGCTCGGGCTGGACACCCAGGCCGCAGCGGAGGGGGTGCTGGCGCTGGCCAACGAGCACATGACCCAGGCCCTGCGGGTCATTTCCATCCAGAAGGGGCATGACCCGGCGGACTTTGCGTTGATGAGCTTCGGCGGTGCGGGCGGCCTGCATGTCTGCGATCTGGCCGACAATCTGGGGATGCACCGGGCCATCGTGCCGCAACGAGCCGGGGTGCTGTCCGCAGAAGGGCTGGTCTATGCCCCCCGCAAGCGCGAACTGCTCAAGGCCCTTCCCGAGGGCCTTTCCGACGCTGACTGTCAGAACGAAATCCACACCCTGCAGGCACAAGGGCGCCAGGAACTGGAGGCCGAGGGCGTCGCCGCCGACCAGATCCGCTACCAGGTCTACCTGGACATGTGCTATCGGGGACAGTCTTCCCTGCTGCAGATCCCCTGGCAGGAAGATGCCGGCCAGCGCGAGCAGGCCTTTCACCAGGCCCACGAACGCCGCTTTGGCCATCGGCTGGGCCTGCCAGTGGAGCAGGTCAACCTGCGCGTCCAATGTCAGGCCGCCCGGTCAGCCCCGTCCATTCCGGCCCGTTCGACACAACCGGGCCAGCCCCTGCGCCGCGACCGCCTGCCCGGCATTGATGCCGAGGTGAGCATTTACCAACGGGAGCACCTGGGCAACGGCCAGCGACTTCACGGCCCGGCCCTGATCGCTGAAGCGGTGGGTACCACCTGGCTGGCGCCGGGCTGGGATGCCCGGGTGGATCCGCAAGGCCATCTGCTGCTGGAAAAGCGGATTTAGCCGGCCACAGCCCCCCTTTATCCCGGCGATGCCGCCGTCCGGTCGATAAAGCGGGCGAAAGTCCGAATTTGACCCGTTCGGCGTCTTCTTACCGTCACCCTGACTGGGCACAATAACAAGCTCCGAATTCTACCTGTATGAACCTGATGCTAGATTTTATTGAACACGGCCTGCTGGCCCCGAGTCTGGGCGCACTGGTGCTGATTACCCTGGCCATGACCCACGCCACCATCGTCAGCGTGACGGTCTACCTGCACCGCTACTCCGCTCACCGGGCACTGGAACTGAGCCCGGTCCTGAAGCACTTCTTCCGTCTCTGGTTGTGGCTGAGCACCGGCCAGAACACCCGGGAATGGACCGCCATCCATCGCAAGCACCACGCCAAGTGCGAAACCGAAGATGACCCTCACAGCCCACAGGTCAAAGGCATCAAGAAGGTGCTGCGCGAAGGCGCCGAGCTATACCGTGAAGAGGCCGAAAATCAGGAAACCCTGAACAAATACGGCGCGGGCTGTCCGGACGACTGGCTGGAGCGCAACGTCTACTCCCGCTTCCCCATGGGCGGCGTTGCCATCATGGCCGTGATCGACCTGGCCCTGTTCGGCGTCTACGGCATCACCATCTGGGCCGTGCAGATGATGTGGATCCCGGTGTTCGCTGCCGGCGTGATCAACGGTATTGGCCACTACTGGGGCTACCGGAATTTCGAATGCGCCGATGCCAGCCGCAATATCTCACCCTGGGGCATCCTGATTGGTGGTGAAGAGCTGCACAACAATCACCACACCTATCCGAACTCCGCCAAACTGTCCGTGCGCCGCTTCGAATTCGATGCGGGCTGGGCCTGGATTCGTCTGTTCGAAATGCTGGGGCTGGCGAAAGTGAAGAAGGTGGCCCCGAAACCGGTGATCGATCACGACGCCAAAGGTATTGATCTGGAGGCCCTGCGCGGTGTCATGCAGCACCGTTTCCAGGTCATGGCCAACTACCGCAAGACCGTGATCGCCCCGGTATTCAAGCAGGAGCGGGAACGGGCCTGTGAGGCCACCCGTGATCTGTATGCCCGCGCCCATGCCCTGTTCCACAAGGACCTGTCACTGATCAAGCCGAAGCAGCAGGAGCGTCTGGTCAACCTGACCCAGAGCAACGAAACCCTGGAAGCCATCTACCAGTTCCGCCTGCGTCTGCAGGATATCTGGTCCCAGACCAGCCGCAATTCCGCCGAGATGGTGGAGGCGCTGGAGCAGTGGTACCAGGATGCCCGGGAATCCGGCATCGCCGCCCTGCAGGACTTCGCGGATCAACTGGCCCGCTACCGCCACGCCACGGCATAACCCCCCCCAATCCAAAACGGCCGCTTATGCGGCCGTTTTTTTTGCCCGCTTCGCGGATTTGAGGGAAGGCTTTACACAAAGCCTGTGCCGTAGGAGCGTCGCTCGCGGCGCGATTCCAGCGGTTTACTACTCCTTAGGTGAAATCGATGTCTGGTGGGAGATTCAGCTTGCTGAACGAAGGTTCTGGTAGCATGCCCTAGTTTACAGCAGCTTTCGTTCAGCACGCTGAACTTCCCACATAAGCAGCTAAGCCAGTTTTACCACAGAGGCCACTGAGATCACTGAGACAGAAATGGGTTTCCTCCGTGATCTCTGTGGTAAATCCGCTTTTGATCCTGGTCCGGAATCGCGCCGCGAGCGACGCTCCTACGGGAAGGCCTTGGTAGTCGCAACTCCCCGCTAATCCGCGATGAGCCGTTTTTTTGCCCGCTTCACGCAACATGCGGAATGCGAAGATCAAAAGCGGATTCACCACAGAGTTCACTAAAAATGACTACGGAGTGTTGTTCTTGGGAGCGCCGAGGTGCGAACCGAGAGAAACGAAACGACCGAAGGGAGATCATTCTTTTGGGACCTGTCGAGCCCGGAAATGCCTGATCGCCCTGCGGTCGATTCCGTGCGTCGCACGGTGCGCGCCTCAAGATGCCTTATTCGCTCCGCTCACCCTACGGGCCAGCCTGCGGCTGTTACCTACGTTGCACTCCGGTTCCTAGAGTCGCTTCGTAGAAAACCCGGCAACTTTTCGGAGGCTGCCTATCCAAGCGTAGCTTGTAGCTCGTAGCTCGTAGCTGATCAGTCCCCCGCCACCACCGGCACATTCTCGATCACCTGGCTGCTGCCCTGGGTGGCATTGGTCAGGGTCACCGTCACGCCCCCCAGGCCCAGCCCCAGGGATTCGAGCAAAGGATTTATCAAAGAGCCGGCAAGCAATTGCACCACATCCGCCAGCAGCCCTTCCAGAAGGTTCAGCAACGGGGTCAGTTGCACAGGCAAGCCCAGCAACGCCACATTCTGCAAGTCCAGATCCAGGTCCAGTCCGCCCACACCATCCCCGGTGTCCTGATAGGTGTCTTCGCTACAACCCATCTCGCCACAGTAGAGCGGATATTCATCGGAAATGACCACGTTGGTCTCGGTGATGCCGGGCACCTCACCATCAATAAACACATCCGCCGACAGCACCTGCAACCCGAGCAGTCCAAGCACATCCAGATCACCGATTTCCGGGATAATTGCCCCTGTGTCCGTGTCGATGGTGCCGGTACCCAGCCTGGCCACACTGCGGTTCAGGTTCACCCCGATCTCCACTTGGTTCACACTGCCCGCCGCACAGCGCGCCGACACAAATTCGCCCTCGGCGCCGCCCACATTCACCGCCAGCGGCAGGTAGACATTGGCCCCGGACAACAGACCACCGAGGGACAACAGCTGCACATCCGCCAGTACCTGCAAGCGGATATCCGGAGCATAAAAACGGGTCACCCAGTTTCCGTCGGCATCCTGCCTCGCCGGCCCAATCACGATGCGCGGCGCCTCGCCCACATTGAGACGTACACTGGCATCAATGTTGGCCACCGCGCCCAGATCCAGATCCACATCCAGCGGCACCGCCAGGAAACCGCCCGGTGCATCCTGCTGGGATTCCGCCACATTCAACACCAGACTGATCAGCATGTCATAGAGAGGAAACTCGCTGTTGGCCGGCACCTGCGTGCCTTCCACCACCTCCAGCACTTCACTCACCGACACCGTCTCCAGCCCCGCCGCACCCAGCAGGTCATCCAGGGTTTGCCCCACCGGGCTGGAGATCCCGCCGATATCACGCAGGGCGGCCGCCAGCGTGCGGCCATCCAGCCCCAGCAGCCCAGTCACATCCGCCACCCCGGTCTCAGTCAGCACATCGCCCAACAACACCGTAGTGTTACGCAAGCTATCCAGGCTCGTGGGGTCGAGCACATAGAAGGGGTCACCCAGCACCGCCCCCAGCAACCCGCCCACAATGCCGGAATCGACGCTGGCGGTACTGCCCGCAGCACTCAGGGTCGCCACCACTTCCTTGCGGGACGCCGCATTGACGGTGATATCCAGGGTGCCGAACACAGATTCAGGCAGCAGTATGGAAATGGGTTCTCTGCGGGTATAGGAAACCAGCACCGCGTTGCTTTCTTCGATAAAGTTCACCGGCCGGAAGGCCAGTACATTGTCGCCTGTGGGGGCCTCGATGACACCGGAGGTCACCGTCAGCGCGTCGGCGTCTGCGCTATACCCCTGGGCCTGGGCCGCGGCCAGGGCACGCTGGCGAATCATCGCCGTCGTCGGTGCAAAACCACCACAGCTCTGGGTCGCAGACGCCCCCGCCTGGGCGGCCACATTGACCTGCGCCTGCATCTCGCCACGCAGGCTATACAGGCGCGCGCCGTCCAGCGCCATCACCGACAGGATCACCACCAGCAACAGCAGCAGCGGGGTCAGAACGGTCAGCGCCCCACGCTGGCGGCGGCGATCAGTTATCGTCCCGGGTCTGCTCACCGAAGGTTTCCGGAATCGGGATGCGGAAGGATTCAGCCAGACGACGCTGGCTATCCACGTACAAGTGAGATGACAGCTCGCTCTCTGCTGTCTGATTGGCCGTGCGTTGCTGCTCCAGCAACCACTCGGTCTCCGTAGCAGGCGGCTTGCTAACCACCTGACCGGACACCCCGAATGCAAACTGTTCAGGGGCGTCAGCCAGCGCCACCATGGGCAGCGCCAGCCCCACCATCAACCATTGTGCTTTCATTGCTCTACCCTCATTGGCCGGCCTTGGCGAACTGCGTTTGCAGTGCGCGGGCATACTCCATTTCTTCAGCAGAAAAGCCATACTCTGATTTCAACGCCTCAAGACCCGCCTCGTCACCGGTTAACAGATAGGCCACCGCAACATTCTGACGAACCGGCCCCTGACCGTTGGCCAGCTCCAGCGCCGTGCGTAGTTCGAACGCTGCCTGCTGGTAGCGCCCTGCCAGCAATAACGTATAACCATAATCATTGCGCACCTGGGCAGAGGCCGGGGACAGATTGCGGGCAATCTCCAGATGCAGGAGCGCCGCATTCACATGATTGCGCTTTAGCTGCACCATCCCCAGACCGTGCCGGCTACGACCATCGACACACTGGAACACCAGGTCACGGAACACCTGCTCGGCCTCATCCAGCTTGCCGGTGGACGCCAGCAGCTGTCCGTAGCGCAGCCAGTAATCGATACCGTCCATGGACTGGCTTTCCAACCGGGCCAGCGCCGCATGGTTACGCCCTTTGCCCATCAGGGTATCGATCATTTCCAGATCCACACGCTGCTCCGGCTGCACCGCCTCCTTACAGGTTATGCCACTGGTATCCACGGCGCTCTCTGAGGTTGTCTCAGCCGGCTGACTGGCACACCCTGCCAGCATGACTACCGCCATCCACACCCAGCCTCTCATTGGCATCACTCTCGTCCTTTCGTGTTTGACTATCTCGCCAGCGCGTCAGCGATGGAAATCACCGCTGGCCCGCCGATCAGAATGAATAGCGCCGGCAGCATGAAGGCCATCATTACCACCGTCATCTTCGCCCCGATCCGGTTGGTTTCCTCCCGGATACGGTTTCGTTCCACGTTCTGGGCCTCCTCGATAATCTGGTCCAGACTGGTGGACACCCCGGAGCCCAGCAAGCTGCTCTGTTTCATCAGCACCACGTAACTGCGCAAGACCGGAATACGCTTGTTTTCGCCCAGTTCATCCAGCGCCTGGGTGCGCTCCGCCCCGGACTGCATCAGCCGGTTGAAGCGATCAATACGGGGAATGAGCACCGGCAGCAACGACCGGCCCTGCACCCCGATAATACGCATCACCCGTTCCAGCGAGATCCCGGCCTCCATCAGCATGCGCGTCATGTGGCACAGCTCCACCGCCTCCAGATTCTGGCGCAGTTCCGCATTGGCCCCCATACTGCGAATGGTCCGCCGCGGCACGATAAACCCGGCCACGGACAGCAACAGCCCACCCATGGCACCAAAGAACAGAAAACCCACCAGCGCCACCAGCACCGGCAACACCCAGCAGGTGAGCAGATAAATCACCTGGGATTGCTCCCGGCTCTTGCCCATGCCGGCCATGGCCTGGCGAATTTCCTGGTAGTCACTGGCCGCCAGGGACGATTCGGTCAGTGCCGCCGACAGACGCCACAACCAGAAACGGCCGCCCCCAGCCTCGCTACTGCGGGTGCCCGCATCATTGAGACGCTGGCTGACTCTGGCCTGCATTTCCCAGTGCCGGGCCCGGAACAGCAGCCACACCGACAACACCACCAGCAACAGGGAGAGGATCAGCCAGACATTATTCACGGCCCACCCCCTGCACCATGCGCCAGATGACGATGACCGCCATGCCCTGCAGGATGCCCGCGATAATCAGCATGGTGTGCCCGGTGTCCGTCTCCAGCAACACCTCGGCATATTTGTCGTTGATCAGCATCATGTAGACCGCCATGCCCAACGGCAGCAGGGTAAAGGCACCGGCGGTAAAGCGTGTTTCCGCAGTGGACGCCATGAATTCACGGCGCAGTTCCTGTTGGGAACGCAGGGAGCCGGCCACCTGCTGCAGCACCGGGCGCACCGAAGAACCAAACCGGGTGGAGGTTCGCAGGGCGATGGAGACCATCACCAGCGACGGCACCTTGTAGAGCTGGGAAAAATCATCAAACAGACCGGTGTAATCCCGGCCTGCCTCAATGGCACTGCGCAAACGAAAGGTCAGCGGCGCAAACACCGGCGGCGCATCGTTGAACGATTCCAGCAAGGCCGCCTCCAGTGAGCGGCCCGCATCCATGTAGCGCAGGGTGGAATCCATGATTCCCGGCAGGGCCTCGAAAATGCTGCGGCGCTGCTGCTGAAAGCGAAACCGCCAATAGAGCCAGGCACTGGCCACAATGAACAGCATCACCACCACAGCCGGAATCGCACCGCTGCTGGCCAGCACCAGCGCCACCAGAATAAACGTCACCACACCCAGCAGGGCAAGCTGGGTACGGGACAGGCGAATATCCGCACGCAACAGCAAGCGCTCCAGGGCGTTGCTGGCCACCCGGGACTGGGAAGGCTCCACCGCCACCTCCGTGCGCTGCTGAAGCCGCTGACGCACCCTGTCATTGAGCAGGCCTTTTTCGCGCTGCCGGAACCACAGCAGCTGCACCAGCACGGTGATCACCGCGATGATGCCCAGCGTCTGGGCCATGCCAAGCAACGCGGCCGCGTTCACGCCTCACTCCGGTACAGGTAATCCAGGTTGTACTGTTCGTCATCGGTGGGGGTCAGGGCCACCACCTCGCTGACCCGGCGTCGACCATCCGGCAGGCGCTCCAGCTGGATAATCACATCCAGCGCCGAGCCGATCAGGCGACCAATCGCCTTTTCGCTGGCCTCGTAGCCGCTCACCGCCAACAGGGTCTCGATCCGCACCAGTGCGTCCCGCGTGCTGTTGGCATGGATGGTACTCATGGAGCCTTCGTGACCGGTATTCATGGCCTGCAGCAGCTCGATGATTTCGTGGGAACGCACCTCGCCCAGAATCACCCGGTCCGGGCGCATGCGCAGGGAGTTGATCACCAATTCCCGGGCCGTCACCCGCCCCTTGCCTTCGGTATTGGCCGGACGGGTTTCCAGTGACACCACATGGGGATGATTGAGCACCAGCTCGGCAGAATCCTCGATGGTGAGAATGCGTTCCTCACGGGGAATGTACTGGCTGATCAGATTCAGCATGGTGGTTTTACCGGTACCGGTACCCCCACTGATGATGATATTGCGGCGGGTCTCCACCGCGGTGATCAAGGTATCCAGACAGGCCTGGGTCAGTGAGCCGCTGCGGATCATCTCCTCGGCGCTGAGATGGTTACGGGTAAATTTCCGAATACTGATGCTGGGACCATTCAGGGCCAGCGGCGGAATGATGGCATTGACCCGCGAACCGTCCGGCAAGCGCGCATCCACCATGGGACTGGCCTCATCCAGGCGCCGCCCCAATGGGGCCAGCATCCGGCGAATCACCCGGATCACATGGTCATCGTTGATGAAGCGCACCTGGGCTTTCTGCAACACCCCGGCCACCTCGATGAACACACTGTCCGGACCATTCACCAGAATATCGTTGATGCGCGGGTCCGCCAGCAAGGGCTCCAGTGGCCCGAATCCCAGCACCTCATCCAGCGTATCCTTCACCAGCTGGTTAAGGTCCTGGGTGGATAACGGGACGCGATTGAGGGCGATGTGCTGGTTCACCGCAGTGCGGATAAATTCAGACAGCAGTTCGCGGTTGGCATTGCTGACCTCAATGCCTTCCTCATCCAGCCGCTCGACCGCCCACCGGTGGGTGCGGTCCTTCAGCTGTTGGTATTCCGCGTCAATGCGTCCTGCCACTCTCGACTCCTGGTCAGTGCAGTATTAGTGCAGCGGGCTTCAGCCCTGGCTGCGAATCCGTTGCCACCAGCTGTCGCCGCCCTGGCTGTCCGGCTGCGCCTCGAGCTTGCTGACCAGACGTTGTGCTGCGCGGCTGTAACGGCTACGTGGACTTTGTTCCTGAATCGGCAACCCGGCATTCATGGCCAGCAGGCGGTGCTGCCAGTCCATGGGCAGCTCGCCAATCACCTCACCCCCGGCTGTTTCCGCCAGCTCGTCCACCGCGGGCGGCACCCGACTGTCGGCGCCGTCCACCACCAGGCTCACCTTGCTGTCGCGGCCCAGATGGGCGCGCCATTCATTACCCAGCGTGCGTACCGCATGGGCCTGATCCACCAGCGGGTGCATGCCAATCAACAGATGCCGGGCGTGGATCCCCAGCGCCCGCACCCAGTGGCGACGCTGCATGGTACCCACATTGATGATGATGCGATCGAACATCTGCATCAGGTGGTTGAGGGCAATGAACAGGTCCGCACTGCGGTCCCCTTCCATGTCCTCACGGTTGATGCCGCCGGCCAGTAACCGCAGGCCGGGGCGGTATTCTTCCAGGGCGGTTCCGATCAGGGTGTCGTCCAGGGTTTCCGGGCTGGCCAGCAGGTTTTCCAGGGTGTACTCGTTGTGCACATCCAGATAGAAAATGCCGCGCTCGGAAGGCTGGGTATCAATGGCCAGCGTGCGCTCGTTTGGAAACAGCTGATTGATGCCCAGGGCAATATTCTGTGTCAGGAAACGGGTATCCACGGTGGGACTGGCAGACGCCACCAGCACCAGATTGTTGGTGGCTGACTGGATGCGGTCATCGTAGTGGCCCACCCGCAGCAACTGGTGGCGGCGCAACCGTTCACGCACATCGCCGGCATCGCTGCCCGCCACAAAACAATCCCGGGCACCGGCACGCATGGATTGCAGCAGAAGCTCCTGGTTGGCACGGGCACACACCGTAATCACCGTGACCCAGGGACGGGCACTGGTCAGGGCCGTGATAATGGCCAGCGACTGATCCAGATCCGCATCAGAGATTTCCACCATCACCACATGGGCGGTGGTGGCCTCCAGCAAACGCAGCACCCGGGTCAGGTCGGTGCGGCTGACCTGCTCAAGGCGAAACGGCTCTTCCACCACCCGCTCCAGCCAGGCTTCCAGGCCACTGTCGTCAACCACGGAGAGAACAATGTCGTGATCACTCATGGGGTCACCAGCTCAGGCCGTGGCGAATGGGCTGGGAACCACGACGCACCTCGGTGGCCATGTCCAGCCAGCCCATGCTGCTGTTTTGGTAGCCGGCCCCGGGCAGGGTGGCCGGCATGTGGGCAGGCTTCTGGGGCGTCACCAAATGCGGCGTCACCACCATCACCAGTTCCTTGTCATTCTTCTCGATACGGGACGAGCGGAAAAACGCGCCCAGCACCGGCAGATTGCCAATGCCCGGCAGGCGATCACTGTTGCTCACCGTGTTGCGACTCACCAGACCACTGATGATGAAGGTCTCACCCGGCGCCAAAGACACGGTGGTTTCCGCGCGACGCACCCGCAGGCCCGGCACAGCCACCCCACCGGTCTCCACCCCGGCGGAAAAATCCAGCTCGGAGACTTCCGGGGCCACCTTGAGAATGATCTGGCTTTCATCAATCACCGTGGGGGTAAGGCTCAGGCCAATCCCGAATTCCTTGAATTCAATCTGTACCCCATCGGTGGTACTGCGGGTCGGGATGGGAAACTCGCCACCGGACAGAAAGCTGGCACTCTGCCCGGACAGGCTGGTCAGGGAAGGCTCGGCCAGCGTGTAGGCAAAGCCCCCCGCTTCAAGGGCATTGATCGCCAGCACCGAATTGGAGCCAAACCGGAACAGGTTGAAGCCTTCAGTACTCAATGGCGTGGGAATGCTGCCCGGGACCTGAAAACCGGTGCCCGGCGCGGCAATGCCCGCCGCCGTGTTGCCGCCATCCCAGACGTTGCTGTAGCTCATGCCCAGCTGATTCAACTCGGCGCGACTCACCTCCAGCACGCGGATGTCGGTTTGCACCTGGGTGCCGAATGGCAGCGACGAGCCCAGGGTGGTCGCCACCACCACGGTGCTGCGCAGCGGCTTGCTGTCGCCCCGCAACCAGATCGAGAGCACTGCCGAGCCTTCCATCTTGGCAGTCAGCAACAACTCCTGACTGCCGGTCACCGTTAATGCCGCCACCTCTGGATCAGAGGTGGCCACCTTGGCCACCGGCGACGGGAAGGTCAGCACCTTCTGGTCACCCGGCGCCACTCGCATGGAACCCTGCAGGTCCTCTGCATGGGCCGGCACCAGCCAGACAAACGCCAGCACCAGCAGAGCTATTCTCCTAACGCACATAGGTGCTCCTTGAGTTCGATCCTTCGTAAACTTCCACCCGCTGACCCGGGGCCGCCTGAGGAGCGGGCGCCGGCTTGCCCGGGAACAGGTCGCGGTAATAGACCGGCTTGCTCTGGTCCGCCACGGTCTTCGCCTTGTCTTCGCTGGCCACCACCGCCAGCCGCAGCGCACCCTCTTCTTCCGCCAACAGTACGGCGGCCATCTTGTCGTCGGGCACCGCCAGCACCACGGTATTGTTGCGTCGCTGCCGCTCACGATCCTGATCGGACTGGGCCTCTGCCATGGCCCCCTTCACCGCCAGCACCTGCACATTGCTCAGCAACACCATGGCCGCCGGGTTATCCCGCTCGCCATCCCCCTTGCGAAACGCCACTACCACATCCACCAGATCGCCCGGCGTCACCAGACCACCAGCCATGACCACATCATCCACGGCTACGGCCAACGCACGATACCCCGCCGGCAGGGTGCCAGGCAGGGTGCCACCAGGTTCAAGATGATCTCGGGAAAGCAGCTCGCCCGGACGGGCAAACTGGCGCAAGGGCTTGCCGACCACCGCTTCATCAGCCGTCAGCACATTGGCAATAGGTGCCGGAGAAGACACCACCGCCAGAACCTCTTCGGTAATCTCATCACCGATATTCAGGCTTTCTGTGACCACCCAATAACGGAAGGCAGGTGCCTGCTGCTCCTGATCGGCGGGCTCCCTTTCAGCAGGCGCCACCGCCAGGGACGAGGCCGGTTCCCGGCTCAACCCCAGCAACGCCAACATCAGGGCTACCAATGCCACCACCAGAGCCGGCAGCATGTACAACAGTCTTGATCCCATGTTCTCTCCGGAACATCCGTGTTTGTTCTGTTTTTATCCCGCCGCTATACAGTCACCAAGCTCCTTTAGAAAGCAGCTCTGGCATCCACATCCAGCTGCGCGGGCAAGGGAGGGAATGCTCCCAGCATGCCGAAATTCAGCGCAGGCGCAACGGGATTCTCCGCATAATTGCTGTACACCAGCTCGCAGCGAAGCATCTCTACCCCCCCCACAGTTTCCAGGGCACAGGCGGAATCCGTATTGAGGCCGCGCAGGCGTTGCGGCAACTGCGCCACCAGACCTGCCAGTGCAGTATTGGCACGCTGGGTCACGGCGCTGGACAGGGCCTCACTTTCATAGGCAGAACGATCCAGATACAAAGCCGTGGCCACAGCGGTATCCACCGCGTTTTGCATCCGGTATTGGGCAAAAAAGGTAAGGCCGTACACCGCTGCGCCATACAACATGGCAACCACGAACGGAAACAGCATGATGAATTCAAGCGCCACGGCGCCGAATTGCAGGTGACGACCTTTCACGAGGAAAACTTCCCGACTACGCAGGCGTTAGCCTTCACCGCCACCCGCAGCGGCATCTTCGAACAAACCTTCGAACGCACCAGACAAGGTTGTCTGAACCGTGTCATTGGTTGCCAACACGCCGATGATGCTGATCAGTGCTGCCGCCAGCACAATATACTCAAGTGCACTGGCACCGCGCTGACCACGGGCACGGCCAGGCATGCGGGTAAACAGCCGGGCCATCAGGGAATAATAAAACCGGGACATACTACTCATTGTTAGTCTCCATGGACGTCCTTGTAAGCTTGCCAAAGCAAATATATGAAGGCGTTTTTATATGCTAGGCATCCCGGGAAAGCAGCTCAACAAAGTCCGCGTATGCGTTGTGTTACCTGACTTTCCCATAGCGTAAACGCTAACACTGGCGTACCAGAAATACGCCACAGCTGCCCCCCACCGGTCAGAGAAGATCGACAAGCGGTCGTTCATCCCGTTTTGTGATAAGTATCACTGCGACAAAGGTGCAAGACTCTGTTATGCAAAGAAATAATGAACAAAATTCAAATCCATGGAAAGCCATTTCCTGTGTACTTTTGTACGAAAGTACCAGGCGCCACCCCTTTTCTGCAGACACAAAAAAACCCGGCCAGGCCGGGTTTTTTCTGTCCGTATTGCCAGGCAGCAATCGATCAAGTGTTACTTGATCTTGGCTTCCTTGTAGGCAACGTGCTTGCGCACAACCGGATCGTACTTCTTGGTTTCCATCTTTTCAGGATGGAGACGCTTGTTCTTGGTCGTGGTGTAGAAGTGACCAGTGCCTGCAGAGGACACCAGACGGATCTTTTCACGAATCGGACCAGCCATGGGTTAGCTCCTTAATTCAGTCTTAAACGCGTTCGCCGCGGGAACGGATATCAGCCAGTACGGTGTCGATACCCTTCTTGTCGATAATGCGCATGCCTTTGGAGCTGACGCGCAGGCGAACAAAACGCTTCTCGGACTCAACCCAGAAACGGTGGTGGTGCAGATTCGGCTCAAAGCGACGCTTGGTCTTGATCTGCGAATGCGAAATATTGTTGCCCGTTACAGGGCGCTTACCGGTCACCTGGCAAACTTTGGACATTGTCTTGCTCCGTAAATCTTCTTGCGGGGGACGGTAGAGCCCCGGAAAAGGCGCGTTTTATACCAATGTGGCGGTCAAGATTCAAGCACAATCTTGAATTCCTTCCCCCACCCACGAACATTCAAGGGGTTAGCGGCGAACCCAAAATGGTGGAGATGGCCTACCGGCCATTTCCACCCTACACAACAAACGCCCCCAGGGCGGAAATTCAGCACGGCTGCCGTAGGGGGGAAATGGCCGGTAGGCCATCTCCACCATTATTTGCCAGCCTCTCCCATCCAATCCAGCGAATAAACCCCACGCTCCACATGCCGATGAAACGTGGAATACGGCCAATCCCGCGCCCTGTTCACCAACCCGTGCTTAACCGGATTCAAATGCACATAATCCACATGCCTCCGATAACTGGCCTCGTCTTTCAACGTATGCTCCCAGAAACGGCGCTGCCAGACCGGCCCATCCAGCACCAGAGACTTGCTGAAACGGCTCTTGATGGCCCGCCAGCGGCTCGAGAAATCCGCCTCGCCCTCCGGCAGGGTCCAGACCGCATGCAGATGATCCGGCAGCACCACCAGCGCATCCACCCGGAACGGCCGCTCTGATCGCACCATCCGGATTGCCTGCCGCAAATCGGGCCAATACCGGGTTAGCAGGTCCTGATTCCGATCATGCAGATTGACGGTAAAGAAATAGCACCCACCAGGCACATAGTTCCTGCGGTAATTCGGCATCCTTGCCTCCCGAATAACCCTCCATGGCGGAGATCGGCCTGCGCCGACCAGCGAAGCACAGAACAGCCGCAGGCTGGCCCCAAGGGCTGAACGCGGCGAATAATCTCCACCCTGCATTTAATGTCGAAGGGTCGTAGGGCGGAAATGGGCGTCAGCCCATCTCCGCCGCAAAACAGCACCCTACACCGCCCCCCGCGCCGCCAGCGACACCCAGCCACCGTCACCGATCACCAGGTGATCCAGCACCCGGATATCCACCAGCCCCAGCGCCTCCACCAACCGCCGGGTGATGGCGTGATCCGACTGGCTGGGCTCGGCCACCCCGGAGGGGTGGTTATGCGCCAGGATCACCGCCGCGGCGTTGTGGTCCATGGCCCGCCGCAAGACCTCCCGGGGGTAGACCGCCGCCGCATCGATGGTGCCCTGAAACAGCTGCTCATAGGCAATCAGCCGGTGCTTGTTGTCCAGAAACAGGCAGGCAAACACCTCATAGGGCAGCCCGCGCATCCGCGCCGTGAGCAGCTGCCCGGCCTTGTCCGGGTTATCCAACGGCAGCCCCCGCTCCAATGGCTCGGCCAGATAACGCCGCCCCAGTTCCAACGCCGCCAGCAGCAAGGCTCGCCGGGCACTGCCCATGCCCGGCAGCCGGGCCATGGCCTCCGGGCTGCAATCCAGCATGGCACGCAGGCCGCCACCGGCAACCAGCTGCTGGCGGGCCAGATCCACCGCGGTCATGCCCTGTTGCCCGGTGCGCAGGAAGATCGCCAGCAATTCCGCATCGCTGAGCGCCTCCGCCCCACGCGTGAGCAACTTTTCCCGTGGCCGCTCATCCGCCGGCCAGTCTGTAATCGCCATGACATCCTTGTCCTTTTTTGTTCACTAACGGATCACCGCACCAGCGGCGAGCATGAAAAAAGCGCCATATCGGAACACCGCTCTCCATGCCTGAATCGTAACCCACTGTTTTTATTGGCCAGAGAGACTGGCCCACTCCTTGCTCCCTGCTCAGCGAACGCATTCACCACAGCACACCCGGACAAAAAAATGACTCGCCAACTATTATTGATTGCCACCCTGATTACCGGCCTGATGGCCCCTGTACCGACCCTTGCCATGGAAGACGCCGAAGCGGTTAACATTTCCGGCCGCCAGCGCATGCTGACCCAGCGCATGATGAAGAACTACCTGCTCATCGGGGCCGGCATCCAGGCCGACAAAGCCCAGCGCCAGCTGGATGAAGCGGTAGCCCTGTTTGAAGAGCAGCTGCTGGAACTGCGCGACTACAGCCCTACCGACGCCATCTCCCGTCAGCTCGATACCGTGGAAGCCCTGTGGCTTCCCCTCCGCCTGCGCATGATCAGCGAACCCAGCAAAACCGGCTCCAGCACCCTGATGAAAGACAACCTGACCCTGCTCAAGGCCTGCGACGACGTGGTCAAGGCCATCGAGAGCTACTCGGGCATCGACAGCGCCCGCCTGGTCAACCTGTCCGGCCGCCAGCGCACGCTGTCCCAGAAGATCGCCAAGGTTTACGTGGCCCGCGCCTGGAAAGTCCGCGCCGACGATCTCAACGAGGAATACGAGCAGGCCATTAACCTGTTTGACGACTCCCTGGCCGAACTGGAGGGCTATCCCAACAACACCCAAGAACTGCACGATGCACTGCAAAGGGTTCGCAACCAGTGGGACTTCTCCCGCACCGGCTTCGAACTGGAAGACAGCGGCCGCTACGTCCCCACCGTCATCTCCGTCACCACCGACTCCATCCTCGCCAAGATGGATGAGATAACGGGGCAGTATCAGCGTTTGATGCAGAATCAAACGGCTAGTCGATGATTTGGGCTCGGAGCCATGGGAACAGCCCCAGAGGTCCGCAACAGGCATCACGCTGCACGCAACACGCCAAGACTCGGGGGCGCTTACGCGCCTTCGAGCTTGCGAAGCATGCCGGAGAGCAGGGCGAAGACCTTCTCGATAAAGGGCTCCAGATCACTTCTGGAGCCATAACCCAGCCGTTCGGCGACAATCAGCTGGGTTTCCAGCTCGAACAACGAACCTCGGGCTATTTTCAAGAAACGCCCAAACTCCACATCACCACCGCGCCCATAACCTTCGGCAATGTTAGACGGCACACTCATGGCAGAGCGCTGCATCTGCTGCACCAGCCCAAACCGCTCCGAATCCGGAAAACCAGCCACCAGCGCATACGCCGCCTCAGCCATCTCCATGGCCGCCTGCCACACTCTCAAATCCTGATAACGTCGACCCACTCTCCAAACCTCCATGTGAAAAGTCTTACCTTCCACCGCCACCTCACCACACGAAAACGCCACTTCTTCTCAGCCCAAACCTCAAGGCCACGAGGGTTCTGCGTGCCGCCTGATGCGTGTTGCGTGTAGCGTCTCTCATTGAGTGCTACCCTATGCGCCTGAAATTAGTAGCAGTTCTGGGGCAGCGCCGGCAGAAGAGATTCGCCATGATTGCCGTCAGCCATTAAAGGGTTTTTCCCATGCAACGACTGGTCAATAAACGCATTCTGCTGGGTGTTACCGGCGGCATCGCTGCCTACAAGGCCGCTGATCTGGTGCGCCGCCTGCAGGACGCCGGTGCACAGGTTCGGGTGGTCATGACCCAGGGGGCCTGTGAATTCATTACCCCGCTGACCATGCAGGCGCTGTCCGGCAACCCGGTGCACACCACCCTGCTGGACCCGGCTGCCGAAGCGGCCATGGGCCATATCGAGCTGGCCCGCTGGGCCGATCTGGTACTGATTGCCCCTGCCTCCGCCAACTTCATGGCGCGGCTGGCCCATGGTCACGGCAACGACCTGCTCAACACCCTATGCCTGGCCACCGGCGCCCCCATCGCCATTGCCCCGGCCATGAACCAGCAGATGTGGGCGGATAAAAGCACCCAGCAGAATCTGCTGATGCTGCAGGAAAAAGGCGTCCACGTATTCGGTCCCGGCTCTGGCAGCCAGGCCTGCGGTGATGTGGGCGCCGGCCGCATGCTCGAACCCCACGAGATCATCGAACAGGCCGCCGAGGTGTTCGATTACGAACTGCTCACCGGCAAACATGTGGTGATTACCGCCGGCCCCACCCGGGAAGCCATCGACCCGGTGCGCTACATCACCAACAAAAGCTCCGGCAAAATGGGCTTCGCCCTGGCAGAAGCCGCCGCCGAAGCCGGCGCCCGTGTCACCCTGATCGCCGGCCCGGTGAACCTGCCCACCCCCAACCGCGTCACCCGTATCGATGTCACCCGTGCCGTGGACATGTTCGAGGCATGCATGGACGTGGTGGCCGACGGCTGCGATGTGTTCATTGCCACCGCCGCCGTGGCGGACTACCGCCCCACCGTCACCGCCGACCACAAGATCAAGAAATCCACCGAGGAAATTCACCTGACGCTGGTGAAAAACCCGGACATCGTTGCCTCCGTGGCCGAACACGACAAACGCCCCTTCACTGTGGGCTTCGCCGCCGAAACCCAGGACGTAATGGCCTACGCGGAAGGCAAGCTGGTCAACAAGAAACTGGACATGATCGCCACCAACGACGTGTCCGGCAGCAATGTGGGCTTCAACAGCGACAACAATGCCCTTACCGTAATCTGGCCCGGCGGCCACAAGGTGCTACCCCTGGCCTCCAAGACCCAGATCGCCAAACAGCTTATTGAGCTGATTGCGATAAGGTATAAAGACTGACCACGCAACAGGCATCACGCTTCATGCACCACGCCGCGTGTTGCGTGAAGCGTGCCGCGTGATGCATGACCGAAGGGAATACCATGAAACTGCAGTACCGCGTTCTCGATCCCCGTCTGGGGGACACCATTCCACTGCCTCACTACGCCACCGAGGGCTCCGCCGGGCTTGATCTGCGCGCCATGGTCAAGGAACCGCTGACCCTGGCCCCCGGCGACACCCAGCTGCTGCCCACCGGCATGGCCATCTATATCAGCGACCCGGGCTACGCCGGCATGATCCTGCCGCGCTCCGGCCTGGGCCACAAACACGGCATCGTACTGGGCAATCTGGTGGGGCTGATCGACTCCGACTATCAGGGCGAGCTGATGGTGTCGTGCTGGAACCGGGGCCAGCAACCGTTCACTATTGAGCCAGGTGAGCGAATTGCTCAACTGGTGATCGTGCCGGTCATGCAGGTTCAACTGGAACAGGTAGACACTTTCACCAGTAGTGACCGGGGTACCGGCGGATTTGGGCACAGCGGCCGACAATAAGAACATTCAAAAAACAACGGCTTTGCGGAGGGGGATATGGGGAAAAAGGACAAGCAGAGCACTGCCGGCAAGAACACCAGCACAATGCAGCAACTGCTGCCGCTCACACTGGCAGGGCTGGTTGCGGTAGCCGGCAGCATCGCATCACTGTATTCATGGCTGAACAGCGGCGAACTGCAGGAACAGCAGCAGCGCCAGGCAACCATGGTTGCCGGCGCCCTGGCACATCAGGTCAACGGCTACCTGACCGACACCCATCAACAACTGACACTCCTCAGTAACCGACCAGATGTGGAAGAGGCGCTCAGTAGCGACACCGTGGCAGACTTCAACGCCGCCCCTCATCTGTGGCTTTCCGACGCCACCCTGACCCTGATTCCTCGACGCGGCAGCAATACCGACGCGCTCAGCTATACCGCCCAGGAGCTGATCAAGCAGGTCAGGCTGGGCAATCAGCCGGCCCCCGCTATCATTGCAGGCCAACCCCCCGCGCTGGTCATCGCCCGGGCAAGCAAGAACAAGAATGGCATCCTGCTATTGAATCGCTCGCTGGCTTCACTGAGCACACTGGTCCAGGCCAGCATCCCTGACGGCACCGCGGTGTCCATTCAACATGGCAACACGCCGCTGTTCAGCAACGGCCAAAAAGCCAGCGGTATGGAAGCCAGCGCCACCGCCGGCCCGGTCTCGGTCAGTTTTACCCTGCCCGCCACCAACAACAATCTTTACCTTGTGGCCACCGCCGCGTTTGGGGGCTCCGCCATCCTGCTGCTGGTGATCACCCTGGTCGTCAATCGCTTGCTGGTGCGTGCCCTGCGCCAGGACGCCGCCGAACTGATTCGCTACACCGACGAACTGGCCCGTCAGCCAGGCGTCACCGCCCGCGACCATTTCCACTTCGACCTGTTTCGCTCCGTTACGGATGCCCAGGCAAAAACCGCTGAAAAACTGCGCAGTCGAAACACCAAGAGCTCATCAGCCAGCCAGCCCAGGCCCAGCGAACCCATGGTCGTGGATGAGCAGGACGATGATGGCATCCTGCTGATGGATGACAGCCAGGGCGAATCCCTGCCAGAGGAAATCTTCCGCGCCTACGACATCCGCGGGGTGGCCGGTGTCACCCTCACCGCCCAGGGGGCCTACCTGCTGGGTCGCGCCATTGGCACAGAAGCCAGCGAAGCCGGCCAGCAAACGGTGATCGTGGCCCGTGACGGGCGCCTGTCCAGTCCGGAACTGTCCCGCTCGCTGATCAAGGGATTGGTCGAGTCCGGCCGCAACGTGATCAACCTGGGTCTGGTGCCCAGCCCGGTGCTCTACTACGCCACCGAAGTGCTGGAGTCGCAGAGCGGCGTCATGATCACCGGCAGCCACAACCCGCCCACTCATAACGGCATGAAGATCGTCATCAACGGTGAAACGCTTTACGGGGAGCGGATCCAGACACTCAAGGACCGGGTTGCCCGCGGCGACTTCAATGAAGGCCAGGGCGAAGAGCAGGAGCTGGATATCAGCGACCGCTACCTCAACGACGTGGCCAACGACATCGTGCTGGCGCGGCCCCTGAAAATCGGCATCGACTGCGGCAATGGGGCGGCAGGTGAACTGGCACCCAAACTGTTTACCCAGCTCGGCTGCGAAGTCTCTGCCCTGTACACCGATATCGATGGCAACTTCCCCAACCATGCGCCGGACCCGGGCAACCCGGACAACCTGACCGACCTGATTCGCCTGGTGGACAGCGAACAACTGGATCTGGGTTTGGCCTTCGACGGCGATGGTGACCGGGTGGCAGTGGTCACCAACCGGGGCGAGATCATCTGGCCCGACCGGTTGATGATGCTGTTTGCCCGCGATGTACTCAGCCGCTCCCCCGGCGCCGACATCCTCTTCGACGTGAAATGCACCCGCGCCCTGCCCGCCGTGATCCGCAAGAGCGGCGGCCGGCCGCTGATGTACAAGACCGGCCATTCCCTGATCAAGGCCAAGATGAAAGAAACCGGCGCCCCATTGGGTGGAGAGATCAGTGGTCACATCTTCTTTGCCGATCGCTGGTTCGGCTGCGACGACGGCATGTATGCCGGCGGCCGTCTGCTGGAGATCCTGTCACTCCTGGACGACCCGGCCAGCCAGGTTTTCAGCGGTTTGAAAACCGGCATCACCACCCCCGCCCTTTATGTGGAAGTCGAGGAGGAGCGCAAGTTCCCGCTGGTGGAGGCTCTCACTGCCCGGGCCGAGCAGTTCCCCGGTGGCCGGGCCACCACCATCGACGGACTGCGTATCGACTTCCCTGATGGCTGGGGGCTGGTGCGGGCGTCCAACACCACCGCCTCGCTGGTGGCACGTTTCGAAGGCCGGGACGAAGAGGCCCTGCAACGGGTTAAAACCATGTTCCGCAACCAGCTCAAGGCGGTAGACGAGACCCTCACCCTGCCGTTTTGAGGTAGAATCATGCCGCTGAGGAGTTGAAAGTTTACACTTCAAAGTTAAAAAGCGCGCCGGACGTTGTTGGGTTTTGAAAGGTCAGCACCCGCGCCCTTACCGGAAAACGCGGGCACGGCCAGACAGAACCGACGGCACTAACTCGCGTTTCAACTTTGAACTTTAAACTTTAAACTCCCCGGCAATCGTCAATTCCCGAGGAGCACCAATGGACACCACCAGCGCGCATGACATTGCCCGCGTTCTGATTGAGGCGTTGCCCTATATCCAACGCTTTGCCGGCACCACCGTCGTGATCAAGTACGGCGGCAACGCCATGGAAAACGACGAGCTGAAAAACAGCTTCGCCCGTGACGTGGTGATGATGAAGCAGGTGGGCATCAACCCGGTCATCGTCCACGGTGGAGGCCCGCAGATCGGCAGCCTGCTGGAGCGCCTGGGCAAGGAATCCAAATTCATTCAGGGCATGCGCGTCACCGACCGCGAAACCATGGATGTGGTGCAAATGGTCCTCGGCGGCCTGGTCAACAAGGACATCGTCAACCTGATCCAGCACAACGGTGGCCAGGCCATTGGCCTCACCGGCAAGGACGGGCGCCTGATCAAGGCACGCAAAATGTTGCTCAAGGCCCAGGACGAAGACAACCCGGCCCTGAAAACCTCCGAGATCATCGACATCGGTCACGTGGGCGAAGTGCAGGGCATCGACACCAAGATCATCGACCTGATTGCCGGCAGTGATTTCATTCCGGTCATCGCCCCCATCGGGGTGGATGACGACGGTATCAGCTACAACATCAATGCGGATCTGGTGGCCGGCAAGGTGGCCGAAGTGCTACGCGCCGAGAAGCTGATCCTGCTGACCAATGTGGCCGGCCTGAAAGACAAGCAAGGCAAGGTGCTCACCGGTCTCACCGCCGACCGGGTCAATGAACTGATCAACGACGGCACCATCCACGGCGGCATGCTCCCCAAGATCGGCTGCGCCCTGGAAGCGGTACAGAATGGCGTGCATACCTCGCACATCATCGACGGGCGAGTCTCCCATGCGGTACTGCTGGAGATTCTCACCGACAAGGGTATCGGTACCCTGATCAGCAAAGACTGAAAAAACAGCTGGGAGCTTTGAGCTGCCAGCTGTGAGGAAAGACAACACCGCTCCTGTAGGAGCCCATGCTTGCATGGCGATGAACGACGAGTTGAAAGTTTAAAGTTCAAAGTTGAAAAGCGCGCCAGACGTTGTTGGCTTTTGAAAGGTCGGCACCCGCGCCCTTACCGGAAAACGCGGGCACGGCCAGGCAGAACCAAAGGCATCAATACGCGTTTCAACTTTAAACTTTGAACTTTCAACTAACACCCGCGGCAAAGGGGATTGCCGCTAAAGCCGCTACAACACGGATAAAAAAAATGCCGCAGAAGGCTAGTAACATTGGGCGCGGGCACAGCATGTGATATACCTCACAGCCACACTCGCGTTGCAGCTTGAAGCTTGTCGCTTGCAGCTTAAAACGGGAACGACATTTGATGACTGAAAAAAAACCGTCGCGTAAAGAGCAGATTCTGCAGTCGCTCGCCCACATGCTCGAAGCCGGCCCTGGCGGGCGGATTACCACCGCTGGCCTGGCACGGGAAGTGGGGGTCTCAGAGGCGGCGCTGTATCGGCATTTTCCCAGCAAGGCGAAAATGTTCGAAGGGCTGATCAGCTTTATCGAAGATGCCATCTTCTCGCGCATCAACCGCATCACCGAAGAAGGCAACGCCACCAGCCAGGTGGAGCAGATCCTCACCCTGATGCTGGCTTTCACCGAGCGTAACCCGGGTATCACCCGACTACTCACCGGCGATGCCCTTACCGGCGAGAACGAACGCCTGCACCAGCGCATCCAGCAGTTCTACGACCGGGTGGAAAACCAGGTCAAACAGGTACTGCGCGACGCCGAATTCAAGGAAGGCCTGCGCACCATCGCCACCCCCACTATCACCGCCAACCTGTTGTTGGCCGTGGTGGAAGGGCGTATCGCCCAGTTCGTCCGTTCCGGCTTCAAGCAAAAGCCCAGCCAGGACTGGCCAGCCCAATGGGAACTGCTTGTCCCCACCCTGTTCAGGTAAAGAGACGCTGCACGCAGCTCTCAACATCGCGACGGCAACTTTGTCGCCAGCCTGAACCACAGAAGCCGCGCCCCAACGACAGGGTGCGGCTTTTTACTATCTCCCCGAAAATTACGATTTGGCCCTGAACACAAACCTCTTCGTTTGCAAGCAAACTCCCACAGTGAAAGTCGGGCTACCCTCTCTTCTGTAGGAGTTTGCCTGCAAACGATTGTGCAGTTGGCGATGCCGCATCGCGTGCAAGCACGCTCCCACATAAAATCCAGAGCTGCCCCTTTTTTGTAGGAGCCCCCTCTCGAGGGGCGAACCTCCCGGCCAGAAAACCTTCGCCCCTCCAGAGGAACGCCTACAGCAAATGAAACCCCATCAGCCTGCCCACAGGCGAAGGGCTTCAGATCACCCCACCATCGCCAGCAGGCTGGCTCCTACGGCGGTTGGGCTGCCATATCTTCTGTGGGAGTTTGCTTGCAAACGATTGTGCGGTTGGCGATGCCGCATCGCGTGCAGGCACGCTCCCACATAAAATCCAGAGCTACCCCTTAGCAGCGTAGTGCTTGTGCTCGTCAGGGTAGTCCGCGCTTTTGCCATCGCCGTTACAGGCAGATTTACCACAGAGGACACAGCGCTCACTGAGGAAAGACGGTCTTTCTCTGTGCACTCTGCGTCCTCTGTGGTGAAAAAGGTATGGTTTCAGCTTTTATCGTCAGGCGTCCAGCGTCTGACACCCGCGAAGCGGGCAAAAAAAAGGCCGCACCCGAATACTGGGCGCGGCCTCTTTCCTTGCTGCTATCTTCACCTGCACCGCGAGCGTGCCCGGTGAAGCATGATGCGTGCAGCGTTACTCTTCGTTCTCAATCTCTTTCAAGCGCTTGATGATCGGGGCAAACTCCTCGCCCGCCTCATCGATCTCCCGGTCAAACTCCGCCAGCTTTTCTTCGGAGCTGGCAATTTGACGCTTGAGCCGGTCAATCGCCTCTTTCACTCCCTTGGGGACCTTCTTGCCGGCGCGCTCGCTGCGCGCCGCCACGGCAATCTCGTCGTCCAGCTTCATTTGCAGCTGGGCCAGATTGTTTTCCTCGTAGCTGATGCTCAACTCCAGCGCATCAATCTTGCGATCCCGGGCACGCACCGCGTCATCCGGGCCGGCATAGAGTCGCAGAAGTTCCTTGTCTTCACGGGCCTGGCGCGCCTGTTCCAGACGCATCTTGCGCGCCTCTTCGTCATTCAGTTCCACCCCTTCCACTTCTTCCAGCACCCGGCCATGGCTGTCCAGAAGCTGATAGCCATTCTCGATGGCCTCTGTTCTCAGGGTACGATTGAGATGCACCACCCCATCCGGGGTGACGTGACGAAAATAGGCGCCTTGCGGCATCACTTCACTGGCCAGTTTTCCTGACCGGGCCCACAGCGGTGCCGACACCGCCAGTGCCAGCACCAGGACAAGCTTCTTCATTCTTATTCCACTCCGTAGCGCCCCCGGTAGGCGCGCATTTGCATAACGCGATCCTCACTATCCGGTAGCTGCTCAAGCCAGTCAATGATATCGCCCATGGAGACGATACTGCCCACTGGCACCCCTAAGGTCTTTTCGACTTCCTGGATCGCAGACAGCCCTTTTCCCTCCGCGGAAGGCTCTCCATTGCCACATTCCTGGCGATCCAGCGCCACCATGACCCCCGCCATGGTTGCTTCAGTCTTTTCGAACAGGGCCGCCACCTCACGGATGGCCGTCCCTGCGGTAATCACATCATCAATCACCAGCACCCGGCCCTGCAGGGGCGCCCCCACCAGCCAACCGCCCTCGCCATGATCCTTGGCTTCCTTGCGGTTGAATGCCCAGGGCAAATCCTGGCCATGGTGCTCGGCCAGCGCCACAGACACCGCCGCCACCAGCGGGATGCCTTTATAGGCCGGCCCGAACAACATATCGTATTTCCGGCCAGATGCCATGATCGCATCCGCATAGTAGCGGCCGAGTCGGGCCAGTGCCTCACCGGTATTGAAAGTGCCCGCATTGAAGAAATACGGGCTGGTACGGCCGGACTTGAGCGTGAACTCGCCAAATTTCAGCGCCTCACGCTCCTGGGCAAAACGCAAAAAATGCTTCTTGTAGTTTTTCATGCTCATGGCTTACCAACCCAGCGCGTCTTGTTGTGCCTTGATGATCTCGTTGATGCCCTTCTCGGCCAGGCCCAGCAGGGTATCGGACTGCTCACGGGTAAAGGGCGCACCCTCTGCGGAGCCCTGGATCTCGATAAAGCCGCCTTGCTGGGTCATTACCACGTTCATGTCGGTGCCCGCGTTGGAATCTTCAGCGTAGTCCAGATCCAGCACCGGGGTGTCCTTGTAGACGCCCACGGATACCGCACCCACCAGGCCATTGAGCGGGTCATCCTTGATCTTTTTGGTCTCCAGCAGATGGGTAAAGGCATCCACCAGTGCCACACAGGCTCCCGAAATGGACGCGGTTCGGGTACCCCCGTCCGCCTGAAGCACGTCGCAATCCAGATAAATGGTGCGCTCACCCAACTTGCTCAGATCCACCGCCGCCCGCAAGGAACGGCCGATCAGGCGCTGAATCTCCAGGGTACGGCCACCCTGCTTGCCACGGGAGGCTTCCCGCCCGGAACGGGTATGGGTGGAACGGGGCAGCATGCCGTATTCTGCCGTCAGCCAGCCCTGGCCCTTGCCCTTGAGAAAGCGCGGCACGCCCTCTTCTACAGAGGCGGTGCACAGCACCTTGGTGTTCCCGAACGCCACCAGCACACTGCCTTCGGCGTGAACGGTGTAATCACGGGTAAAGCTCAGTTCACGCAGCTCATCATTGGCTCGACCGGAAGGACGCATGGGATCTCCTGAATCAGTGAAAAACGAAAGGCTGGCCATTGTAGCAAACACCGGCGCCAATGCCTTCCTTGCACCCACCCCCGTTACGACTAGACTAGAGAACCGGCACCGCCCTGCTGTTAACCCTGTGGGAGCTTGCCTGCAAGCGAAAACAAGACCAGAAGCGAGTGACGAGTTTCGAGTTGCGAAAACCGGGCTTTCCGACCACCGGGTTTTGCCTTTCGAAACTCGCTTCTCGAGGCTCGAAACTGCCTTTCGCATGCAGGCAGGCTCCCACATCCCCGGGCGCCCCATTCCACGGATAACAACGAGGTTCATCCATGATCTGCAGCATGACCGCCTTTGCCCGCGCCGACCGTCACCTGGAAGGCTTCAGCCTGGCCTGGGAGATCAAGTCCGTGAACCATCGCTATCTGGAAGTGAGCCCGCGCCTGCCGGACACCCTGCGCGCGCTGGAAAATGGCGCCCGGGAAAAGTGCCGCCAGGCCCTGGCCCGCGGCAAGGTAGAAATCACCCTGCGCTACCAGCTGATCGAGAGCGACGTGGAACTGGAACTCAACGAACCCCTGGTGAAGAAACTCTCCGACGTCTCCCGCCGGGTGGGTGACCTGGTACAGCACTCCGGCCAGGTAAACCCCATGGAAATCCTGCGCTACCCGGGCGTGCTCAGCACCCGGGAACTGGACGTGGAACTGCTGCAGAAAGAAGCCCTCACCCTGCTCGACGACGCCCTCAAGGCCCTGATCGACACCCGCGCCCGGGAAGGCGAGCAGCTCGGCAAGCTGATCATCGACCGCCTGGACGGCATCATGACCCAGGTGGACATCGTCAAAGCCGCCATCCCGCGCATCAAGGAGGCCCAGCGTGAGCGCCTGCGCAAGCGCATTCAGGATGTGGTGGAATCGCCGGACCCGGATCGCCTGGAGCAGGAACTGGTGATGCAGGCCCAGAAGATGGACGTGGACGAAGAACTGGATCGGCTGGTCACCCACGTCAGCGAAGTACGCCGCATCGTCAAGAAAGGCGGCCACATCGGCCGGCGCCTGGACTTCCTCATGCAGGAACTCAACCGCGAAGCCAACACCCTGGCCAGCAAATCCGTGGATAGTGAAACCACCGCGGCCGCGGTGGAACTCAAGGTGCTCATCGAGCAGATGAGGGAGCAGATCCAGAATATCGAATAATTGACCAAACCGGGCACACGCGCCACTGCGCCAACGCCCGGGCTGCCGCCTGCAAGTCCACCTTCGAAGCAAACAGTCGCATCAGGGTATGTCTGGGACGATTTTCGACCAGGTGGTCCGGGCACCGTGGGAGATTCAGCTTGCTGAACGAATACAGCCTTTCCGTCGCCCACCCAAGCCACAACCCAATCAGGCGAAAGCATGCATACCGTGCGGCCCCACCAGCATCACTCCTCTGCTGACGCCACCCCCGCCAACAGCACCATCTGCTGGCGCTGTGCCGTATCCAGCAGACGGAAATCCTTCGCCACATTGAAGGTGCGGTTGAATATGGCCACCTCCCGCAGGCATTCATCCACCGCCTTGCCCTGATGCTCGGCAAACCAGCCCAGCACCTCCGCCAGATGCCATAAGCCGGCCTTGCCCGCATGCAGGGGCAACGGAAACGTGGCCACATTATCGCCAATCAGCGAAACCAGATATTCATGACTGCATTTCAGCAAGAACGCCAGCTCTTTCATGCCCACCCAGTCCGGCCCCACCTCAACCAGGCGCCCCTCGGGCAAGGAAGCCACCACATCCCGCAACGCACTGATCACCGCCGCCTTTGCCGTGGGCGCCGGACGAGTAAAGGCCAGCGTCAGCCGTCCTTTCTGCCCCAGCCCCAACAAGGCATCAGCACAGCCACCCTCAAAGAGCCGCTGCTCCAGTACCTCCGCCGGCAGCCCGGTGGGCAACAGATAACGTAGCGTAAATTCATACTCGCCCATGCCACAGCCCCTCCCGACCACCACCCTGCATCGACTGGTCCACGGCGCGACGAATCTGCATGGCATGGCGATGGGCACTCTTGGGCGCCTGCCAGATACACATCACTGAGAACGCCACGTCCCCACTCTCCTTTCCATTCTCCTTGCCATTCTCCAGGCGCCGTAACCGCCCATGCGCGGGGCCCGCCCCCGGCTCCACCCGCCAGCCATTGGCTTGTGCATACAACAGCGCCACTTCCACTTCCCAATCACCGTGCCGGTCTCTGGGCATCACGCACCTCCATTGCATCTATCTCATCCGTTGCGAAGACACAGCCTAATCCGCCCCAACAGCCGGGAGCTGTCAGCCAAAGCCGGCAAACGCTGTAGGAACAACCCCGTGTTTGCCGTGGGCGTCTGCCTGCAGACGAAAGTGTGGCTCGCCCTTACTCCTTCAGGTAACAACCCCCTTGGAGCCCCCCGCTCAACCTGATTAAATGGCCTATTACCCCGACGCCTTCCAACACCAGAAAGCGAGCCATGTTTTTCAGCGACGAGCGCGCCCAATTCTTCAAGCCCCTCACCGGCAAGTACCGCGAACAGGTCATCGAATGCCTGCGCCTGCTGCATGAGCGGCTGTACAGCGCCAAGGCGGACTACGGCGAATCGCTCAAGCGTGATCAGGTGCTGGATGTGTTCAGCGAAGCCCTGGAACGGGCGCCACTGCTGGACGGCGACGAAGACGGCGGCCGCTTTCGCAACAATCGCGAGCAGGCCGGCTGGATTCTCAACCTGCTGGTGGAACACGGCTGGCTGAAGCGGGACAAGGACGAAGCCTCCTTCCAGTCCACCTACCCGTTCAGCCGCACCGGCCGCCTGTTCACCCAGACCCTGGCGGAAGTGGATGGGCGCAGCGTACGCACCCGCCACCGCAACACCCGTAACACCCTCAATGCTCTGGCCGCCTTTGTGGATCGCGGCGAGGTCTACGATCTGCTCGATGCCCACGAACACTCCGAGCGCATCATCGCCGACTTCACCGACATCATCGCCGAGCTGGAAGAACGCAAACGGGAACTGGTGAAGGAAGTGGAAGCGCAACAACTGGTGCAACAGGCCAGCGATCAGTTCTTCGACTTCATGGAAAAACGCTTCCAGCCGGACGTGGCCATCCGCATGTCCGCCGACAGCGTGGAAAAGCATCGCGACCGCATCCACAGCGCCATCGAAAAGATCAAACGCAAACCCAAAGCCTGGAAGGCCAACGCCGAAAAGGAACTGCGCCGCCTGGCCCCGGACCTGATCGTCAGCCAGGACGCTTCGGTACTGTTCCAGCTGCTGGACAGCATCGACACGCGCATGCGCAACGCCTCGGAAATCATGCTGCCGGCCCTGCGCCGCACCCTGCAGGGCTTCACCCGCCGGGCCGATATCATCATCCGCCAGCTCAGCTACCTGCACAGCCAGAAGCACAACGACATCGTCGGCCTGTGCAAGGAACTGTCCGAGCTGGATGAAGCCACTTACAACCAACGACTGCAGCAAGCCGGCGATGCCCTCGCCAGCCTGCACCTGGGCTTTATCGACCCGGCCCAGGTACGCCTGCGCGAACAACGCAGCCAGCGGGTGGTGCACAGCCGCATGGTGGAACTGGACGACCCGGACGCCGCCACCCTGCGCGAGCTGGCCACCCAGCAACTGCTGGAAAAGGCCTTCAACATCAATGGTGGCGCCCTGCGCGATTACCTGCGCGATGCCCTTGGCGCCAGCCGCCGCATCGACAACCGCGACCTGCCCATCAATAACGCCCGCGACCTGCTGGCTCTGAGCCACGTGATCGAACTGGGCAGCGCCGACCACGCCGCCAACGGCTTCCGCCTGCGCATTACCCCCACCGACCCCATCACCGACGAACACTACTTCGTCCGTCGTGATGGTTTCCTGCTGGAACTGGAGCACGATGAGCCAAGCACCGCTACAACACGCCCTGAGTGAAGCCCTCAACGCCCGTGGCGTCACTCAGGCGCAATTCTCGGAACTGATGATCCGCCTGCTGGATCACGGCGTGCTGTGCCGCAGCGAAAGCAAGAAGGAAGCAGAACTCTACGACCGCTACCTGCAAATTCCCGAGCTGGTGGAAGACTACCTGAGCGTGCTGCACATCCGTCTGCACCACGAGCGCCGCTTCACCTCCCTGCGCCTGTTCCCACCCGGTGCCGAAATCCCCGGCGAAGCGGACACCGACGACGGCTTCAACAGCGGCCTGCGCAATCGCCTCAGCCAGCAGGAAGTGGCCCTGATCCTGGTGCTGCGCGCCGAATACGACAAATCCCTGCGCGACGGCCAGATCGACGAACACGGCCAGGCCACCCTGCCCCTGGAAGCCATCAACCTGGCCAGCAAGAACCTGCTCGGCCGCCCGCTCCCGGAAGGCCGCACCGAACGCGACGCCCTGTTTCGCCGCATGCGCCAACTGCGCCTGATCCGCAGCGACGGTGACAACAGCCTGGAAGACAACGAAACCTGGCTCACCATCCGCCCGGACATCACCAGCCTGGTCACCGACACCGTCCTCTCACAACTGCTAGGCGAAGACAACAAACCCGCCAGCAACGACGACGCCGAAGAACCCCCGGAGGAGGACCAGCAATGATCCAGTCCTACACTCTCCGTAGGAGCCTGCCTGCAGGCGATCCTTTGATTTTGCCCAAATGCAGAACCCTCACCCCTGGGAACTCTCTTCGCCCTGGAGAAACCCCATGTGGGAGCTTGCCTGCAAGCGATTCCTCCCCCCATCGCCAGCAGGCCAGCTCCCACATTGAAACCACCCAACACCTCCCCGTAGGAGCGGCGCTCGAGCCGCGAAGGGGATTGCGAAGGTGGTGCAGTGCGCTTCGCGGCTCGAGCGACGCTCCTACAAAAAAACCGACCAACAGTGGGAGCTCTCTGTGCCCTTGCGGTATGCCTGCAAGCGATTCTCCCCCCCATCGCCAGCAGGCTAGCTCCCACACAAAACCAAACAACCCAACAACGCACCCCACACTCATTCTGACTGTGGGAGCTTGCTTGCAAGCGAATAACGCCCAATTCGCGTGCAAGCACGCTCCCACAAAAAATCGCAAACAGGTCCACCCATGTTTTTAAAACGCTCCATCACCGTCAACTGGGGCAACCTGCCCCCCGGCGAACTGGAATACGGCCCGGTGAACCTGTTCTCCGGCGGCAACGGCTCCGGCAAGACCACCGCCGCCGACGCCCTGCAAACCCTGATGACCGCCGCCCACGACAACCTGTTCAACTACAACCCGGGGCAGGACGAAACCACCCAGCGCGGCCGTGGCGGCAAACAGGTGCGCACCCTGGCCTCCTACGTGCTCGGCTGTGACGACGGCGCCTACGCCCGCCCGTACGACAGCGATGGCTACATCGCCGGCGTCTTCCACCCCACCAAGGGCGAAACCGCCGAACCCTTCACCGCCGTCATCGGCGTGCGCGCCCATCTGGACAAGGCCGGCAGCACCAGCCAGGCCCGGCAGCAGGAACTGCTGTTGATGATCGTTCCCGGCGAGATGCTCTGCGAATCGCACTTCGTTCATGAATCTGGCGGTGCAAAACATGCCGTGCCGATCACCCACATCGCCAACCAGCTGCGCCAGCAGTTCGGCAAAAAGAACGTGGAAACCTACGACAAAAAGGGCCAGTACCTGGCGCGCCTGTACGGCGCCCTGCGCGGCAAACGCGACGCAGTTTCCCAACAGGAAGCCAAGAACGCCGCCCGCACCTTCGCCCGTTTCATGGCCTACAAACCGGTGGAATCCATCAACCAGTTTGTCGCCAGCGAAGTGCTCGAACCCCACGACATGGGCGACACCCTGCGCCGCATCCGCGACCTCATGCGCACCGTCCACGGCATGGCGGAAGAAGCGGAACAGCTGCAGCAGAACGTGAACCTGCTCGCCCAGGCACAAAGCCACACCGACACCTACCTGGACACCTGGCTGGAACGCACCACCCAGGCCTACGGCGCCGCCGCACAACAATTCCAGCGCAACCAGAAACAGTATCTGGAAAAGAAAGAAGAACAGAACACCCTGCGCCAGCAGCAGGAAGGCAACCGCGAAGAAGCCGAACAGGTACAGCAGCGCCTCGACCAGGCCCACGCGGAACTGGTGGAACTGCAAGCGCGCATCCTCGGCATCCCCGCCCTGCGTGACAAACAACAGCTGGAAAAACAACTGGCCGACCTGACCCAGCAACTCCAGCATGGCGCCCGCCCGCTGCTGGAACAGGATCAGCAGCGCAACAAAAACCTGGAAGCCCTGCGCAACATCCAGAGCCTACTGGCCCGCCACAGCATCGAACTGGAACTGCCCAGCTTCGCCAGCAAACACTGGCGCAGCACCAGCAAGGCGCTGCTCGCCGAACAGAGCAACGCCCTGCCGGACCTGAACCAGATGCTGGCCCGGGACTGGATCGACCTGTCCCCGCTGGAAGACGGCCTCACCCGGGTGCGCAGCGAACAGCAGCTGCACAATCAGCTAGCCGAACAACTGCACAGCGAACGGGAAGACAAACCCGGCCAGGAAGCACTCTCCGTCGCCCAGCGACTGGACCGCATCGTCAACAAACGCGGCCAGGCCCTGGAAACCCTCGACCAGCAACAAAAGAAAATCGAACAACAGATCCGCAACCTGGAATCCAAACGGGTGAACTACCCGCAGGATGTAGAGATCGCCATTCAGGCCATCAAACAGGAATGCCCCCAGGCAGAACCCCGCGTGCTGTGCGATCACGTGGAAGTGCAGGACCCGGACTGGCAGATGGCCATCGAAGGCTACATTGGCGGAGCCCGCTTCGGCATTCTGGTGGAACCCAACCATGAAGCCGAAGCCATCCGCATCGTCCGCCGCCTCAGCGGCAAACAACGCAACCGCGCCCGCGTGATTCAGGGCGAACAGGCCCGCCGCGATGCAGAACGGGTGCAGCTGCCCGACGACTCCCTGTTCCACGCCCTGCGCTTCAGCCACCGCACCGCCGAGCACTACCTGAAAGCCTCCTATGGCAGCGTGGTGTGCGTGGAAGACGCCGAAGCCTTGCGCCGCACCCGGCGCGGCATCACCGCCGATGGTCTGGGCTCAGGCGGTTACGCCATGTTCCGCTGCGACCTGCCGGACAGCGATCTGGTATTCGGCGAAGCCGCCCGCGAACGCAACCTGCACGCCCAACGCAACGCGCTCATGGAACTGCAGGAAAACTACCAGCGCGCCGCCGACGATTATCAGGCCGTGCGCCAACTGCACACCCAGGTCAAAACCTTCCAGCCCCTGCACTGGGTCAACGCGGCAACGCAATTGCTCGACGCCCAGCGTCAGCTACAGGAAACCGAAAAAGCCCTGGCCACCCTGGACCTGAGCGATCACGAAGAGCTGGAAGAAAAACAGCAACAGGCCAAGACCCTGCATCAGGAACTGGAAGCCAAACAGAAGCAGCTCACCGAAGAGAACGGCAAGCTCAGCGAAAAACTCAGCGCCTGCAGCAAAACCATCACCACCCTGGCCGACCAGAGCGAACGCTTTCAGGAAGCCCAGGAAGAAGCCGAAGCCAACCTGCATGGCTGCATTAAATACTGGCCCGGCCTCGATGTGGAACCGCGCATCGAAGCCATGGATGAGCGGCTGCAAAACGCCCACGGCGACATCGACTTTATTGCCGAAGAAGAAGCGCTCACCGGGCAGCTCAACAGAACCTTCATCGCACTGGAAAAAACCCTGGACCAGTACAACAAACAGGCCCAGCCCGCCGATCAGGTTCTGACAGACACGCCTGAAACTTTTAACAGCGCTCCGTTCTTCGGCCACATCCAGAGTCTCCACCAGCAACTGGACAACCTGCACAACCGCCTGCGCAACAACGTGCTGCTGGAAAAGCAGGAAAAACTCACCAGCCTGCGCGACACCTTCAACACCACCTTCGTCAGCGACCTGTGCAGTCAGATCCATCAGGCCATCAACGACGGCGAGCGCATCCTCAAGAGCCTCAACAGCGAACTGGAACACCACCAGTTCGGTGCCGACCGAGAGCGTTTTGAATTCGACTGGCAGTGGATACCGGAGTACAAGGAATACTGGAACTTCTTCAAGGAAGTCATCGATATACCCAACCTGGGCGACGGCACCAGCCTGTTCGACACCCCTCTTTCAGCCAAGGCCGAAGCGGTGCGCGACCGCCTGCTCAACCTGCTGCTGGACGGCGACGAACAACAGGCCCTGCGCGAACTGGAACGCATCAGCGACTACCGCCGCTACCGCCAGTACGACATCCTCAAACACCCGCAAGGCAAACAGCCCATCAGCCTCAGCCAGTACGGCACCGGCTCCGGCGGGCAGCTGGAAACCCCGGCCTACATCATCCGTGCCGCCGCCATCACCAGCGCCTTCCGCTTCAACGAAGGCGACAGCCACCTGCGCATGGTCATCGTCGACGAAGCCTTCATGCACATGGACGAAAGCCGCTCCAAGAGCGTCATCAACTACCTCACCAACACCCTGGGGCTACAACTCATCTTCATCATGCCCACCAGCAAAGCCGGCCCCTTCCTGGACCTGATCAGCAACCAGTTCGTATTCAGCAAAGTCCCCAGCCCCATGGCCGTGGGCGAACTCAACACCCGGGTACTGGTAGATAGACAACAACTCAACCAGGAACGCATCAGCGAACTGTGGGAACAACACAGAAGAGTGATACGCCAGCAGGGAGCGCTGGACTTTATGGATGAGATCAGCCCATGACCACGCCCATCTGGCTCAAGGACGAGCCCTGGCTGGCCAAGTGGCTAGGCTGGTTTCTGGACAAGCTGGATAACCGTGATGGCGAACCATCGCAGCGCGCCATCACCCGCCGCATCAAGAAAAGCACCCTGCCAGCACTCTACGACTTCAACGAAGACACCCAAGGCCGCTGGCAACTGCTGCAACAAATCGCCCGCGACCACGGTATCTTCGAGATTGTTCTCGACAAAAAACGCAGCGCGTTTCAGGAACCCTACGAAAACGCCCAGTGCCGCCTGAATCCAGCCTGCGAACCGCTATTAAGAGAGTGGCTGAACCGCCCCAAGCGAGACCCGGTGGTAGAGGCATGGCTACAGGCCATCAACCAACACACCACCACTTTCACCGACAACGGCGAAGCCCTGCTGAATCAAAAACCACAGATTCCCGGCCTCACCCCGGCAGAGATCGTCAGTGCCTTCGCCAACGTGGAGGCGTACCTGAACCAAAACCTGACACTCAGAGAAATCGCCGCCCGCTGCTTCAACGGCGACTCAAAGACGCTGGATAACCGTTTTGACCTGCTGCTCAAACTCTACGGCGACAACGCCAACGGTATCAAACCCCGGCCACTGCTCCTTACCGCCTGGGCGCCACCCGGCTTCAGCAAACTGCTTATCGTAGAAAACCAGGACAGCTTCCTGCGCCTGGTAGAAAACCCACCCGAAGACTACGCCCTGCTCTACAGCGGCGGCTTCCGCGCCAGCGCCACCCGCCTGAGCAGCGAACACACCCGCTTCGCCTTCCTCCCCGGCAGCGCCCCCGGACTGTTCCAACAGCACTGGCTCAGCGAAGATCTGCCCTGCTATTTTTGGGGTGACCTGGACTTTGCAGGCATGGGAATATTGAAAGCATTAAGAAACAGCCTGCCCAACCTGCAAGCCTGGCAACCGGGCTATCAACCCATGCTGGAACTCCTCAACACCGGCGGCGGCCACACCCCACAACAAACCGGCAAAACCGCCCAAACCGACCCCGGCACCACCGGCTGCCCCTACACCGACACCACCCTGCTCCCCGCCCTCAGACAAACCAACAACGCCCTGGACCAGGAAGCCATTCACATCCCGTAGGGCGGAAATTGGCGTGCGCCAATCTCCGCCAACCGCAGGAGCCTCTCTTGTTGGACGAACCACTCATCACGGAAATGTTTTGTAGGAGCGGTGGTTCCACCGCGATCCGAGCCCCAGCGAGGCCAAAACCCATGGCGCCGGAATCACCGCTCCCACAAATAATCACCCCTCGATCAAACCACCAACGCACTTCTCGAAAATGGCCCGCAACCCCGAAGCATCAACTGCCAACGCAGAAAGAATATTCGCCTCAAGCCACTCGTCTTCATCCACCCCGCTCCAGCTGATTTCATAACCCGCATTCACAATGATGAATTCAAACAACAGACGCAGTGCCCGACCATTACCCTCCCGAAACGGATGCACCATGTTGAGCTCACCGTAAAGCTCAGAAAGCGCATCAATAAACACATGACGAGGCAAACCTTCGAACCAGCCCTTATCCTCCAGCTGTTCAAACAGTTTCTCAGCTTCAGGAACAATGCGTTGGGTCGTACAGAAACGCGTATCCCCCTTGGAGACATCTACGGTACGGATATCTCCGGCCCAGTCATAAATATCGGCAAATAACTGTCGGTGGATACGTTGGAGGGTAGCAAGATCGTAGGGAGGGGGTTCAAACTCGATGTCTTCAGCGGCAAGCTCGGTGATTTCCCGCTCTGCCTCAGAAAGGGCTTCGTCATCTTCAATGTTGAGGCGGTTTTTCAGCACCTCAGTATCGGGGTAACAGTAACTGTCCTGGCCCACCCCGTATTTATCCATCTCAGGCTTTCGTTTTCACCTGACGTGTATGAGCAATCACTGCGGCCTCGCGGGAAGCATGCTTCTTCACAGCCCCATCCTTCTGCACCACAAAGCCCTCCAGGCGCAGGCTCGCCGAATAGTTGGCTTTCCGCACCTTGGCAAAGTAGGCCTTTTTGGCCTGAACAGAAGGAGACGACATGACACACCCATTAGCAGGTAAATGTCTGTTTATTATAACAAATGGCAAGAAATCTGGCCAGATTTTAACCACCCCCTATGCCTCAGCCCACAACACCTGAAGGAACCCTCTGCGCCCTTTCGGGTATGCCCGCAGGCGAAACCAGCCCAACCAACACACCATCGCCAGCAGGCTAGCAACTAAAGCGTGGAACCACTAAGCACCCAATAACAGTCCAGCAGCCCTGCATAAAATCCAACCACACGACATCATACATCACATATGCGATCTTGTGTGTGATTTATGTGCAGCAGATACTCCGCTCATCAACTCACTAGGACAGGGGAAAACAATGGCCAGGGACATCGAACTCGACACAACCATCCTCAAAGAAACACGGGGCAGCCTATCTCAGGAAGCGGTTGCAGAAAATGTAGGGATCTCTCGTAGGGCCTATAATCAACTCGAGAAACGGGGAACGTGTCTTAAGACAACCGCAGAGAAGATAGCTAAGTTTCTGGGCGTTACGGTGAAGCACCTGCAGGGGTTGGAAAGAGCGGAATTGTTCTCACCTTTCTTTTGTGAAGTGCAGCACCCGGGTATCGACGAAGGCAAACCTCAGCGACACCTTTTCAACAAGGACTACGAAGTCGTTCCCTTCATTAAGGATTACATTGACTGCGAGCGCCCCTTTCCAGTCAAGGACATGACTGGGGGCGGCCTACCAGAGTTTCCTACCGGCCCCATCCCCTCTTGGTCTATTTCGCCAGACAGTAAAGAAGGCGCTCTCCAAATCCCTATCCGCAACAGTGGCGAACAATTCGTAGAGTTTGTGCTGAAAGAGCTTCATTACAGTCAGGCCACTGGTTATGTCTGGCGGCCCATGACGCAATGGCCGAAGCACGCATTGGGGCGAGACATCCGAAGAATCTTGTCCAGTTTCTACCCCGAGTTTTATGACAACGGCAAACACATCGGTGAGCAAACCCAATTCATGGTAAGCCTTAGGGTATATGAAGAAGTTGGTCCCGCTAAAACCGTGTTTCTTCAGGACGAAACCCTGGTTCTTTGGTTCATTGTTTCCCTTTGCCGAAACATGCCTGAGTGCACAGTAAACGCTTTCTCCACTGAGGGCGGAATTTCATTAGACCTGATGCTGAAACAACCTTTCTGCAATGCGCATATTTCTATCACTCGTGTCCATACCGATGATCTTTCCATCGCCCCATTCCCGAGCTCTTGGGGCCATCGCATTGCCGTAGCCCTTGAGCTCAAAGATAAACCGCTATTTAGAAAGATCGGATCATCAGAAAACAAAGGGCTACCGAAACTAAGCGAACTAATGGACTGCATCGAAGAGGTAAAAGAAGTATACGAGCACCGACGCCAGAATCTGAAAGCCGCTGAATGTCGCGAGTCATAAAGCGGCCTATTTTCTAAGTCTATCTGAATGAGCTGTTCATAATTTTGATTGAACTCTCGATGAAATAAGGAAATCACTATGGAAATCAAATTCATTGGACCGTTGGGAAAAGTAACGGGATCCTGCACCTGGATGCGTGACAATGAGAAAGGCTGGAGCTTCTTAATCGACTGCGGAATGCAGCAGGGTGAAATTACTGCGGATCAGTGGAATCACCAAGAGTGGCCATTCGACCCGGCTGAGATTCAATTTATTGTGCTCACTCACGCACATATGGACCACAGCGGGCTCATCCCTTCACTCTACGAATCTGGTTTTTCTGGAAAGGTTTACTGCACCGAAGAAACAGCGGAAATCGCCAAGATTCAGTATCAAAATTCAATGCATTTGAGCCCTGATTTATTCAATCAGGAAAATATAGACAGAATTGAATGGTGTCATTTTAAAAAAGAACCTCTTCTGGGGGGCTACCACCCCGTAGACCAAGACCTTTTTGTCCAGTATCAGAGAAGCGGCCATATACTTGGCGCGGTATCGGTCAGCATTCACTGGGGAAGGCCGATGTCACCAGAACAAAGAAGCATCGTTTTTTCAGGCGATATTGGACCTCAGCCTCAAGATAATGAAGTACTACCTGCCATTCGCCATACAATGAATCCAGGCCATCATAATTATGCCGTCATGGAATCCACTTATGGATCCACAAACCGCAGCTCCTCAGATAAAGCTCCAAGCATTCGTAGAGACCATCTAAAGTCTCTCATTGACAATATCCTCCACTCTCAGGGAACACTCCTCATTCCCGCTTTCGCTCTAGGACGAAGCCAGGATGTCCTGTTCGACTTGCATGCCATCGTTGCTGAAGATCCTGGACGCTATGAGCAAGTCGACTTTTACTATGACTTCCCGCTCGGTCGTGAAATTCTGGATGAAACACGCAGATTCTGGTCGAAAACGGAGAGCAATCCCAAGAAGACGAGGCCTATGTGGCTCGGCAAACAAGTGTTCGACCTTTTGGGACTTACCAACAACCACCCGGACCATCTTAAGGAGGCAGTAAAGGCCATGGATGCCATCAGCCTCTATAAAGACAACAGTAAGTGGGAGGGGTTGCTGGAAGGCAACCAGATTGCCCACAACTGGAAGCCCATTATATCCCGGAGAATTCCCTCGCGGGAGGAAGCAGCCTCCTCTAACCGTCCGACCGTCATCGTAACAGGGTCCGGAAACGGTGACGCTGGTCGCGCTGCTTACTGGCTTCCGATGTTGTTAACTAACAAAAACAACATTGTGGCAACGACGGGATTTTGCGGAGCAAACACCATTTGCGGGAAGCTTTTATCCATTCGGGGCCTTCCAATCCCTGACAGGAGAATGAACAGCAACATAATCCATTGGCCGAATAGCAAGCAAAGCATCGCTATCGCCGATATCATGGCGAACATCGAGGAAATCAAAGGTTATTCAGCCCACGGAGACCAGGAAGATCTTTTGAATTGGGTGCTATGCAATGCAAAAAAGGGCTACTTGCCCGCCGGAGACACCATTTTTCTTCAACACGGAGATGACAGAAACAGGTATGCGTTGAGAGATGCTCTTTTCTCGAAATCAGCAGAGCTTGGCATGGACTTGGACATACAGCTACCCGGAGAGGAATCCGGTTGGATATCACTAGAACCAGAGGCAAATAACTACGAAGACGAAGATCTCGAACAATTATTAGCTATCTTTAAGCAACGACCTGATTTGAAAAAACATATCGAAAATCAAGCCGAGTAATTCAAGCAATATCGGGCAGACTCATTCTGAAAAATAAGGAAAAAGGCTCTTCAGAATGTGTCTGCCACATCGAGCCTGATTAAACCAGTCATATGTGCAAATATCAGCTAACCTCTCTTGCGACCACAGAATCAATCATTGATACTTTGTCTAAACTCCACCAATTCTCCACCAGAAAGCATCTGAGTCAAACCATCGTTTGCCAGGTCCAACCATCGCTGCTTCAATCCCTCCACGGAGTTCACACCATGGAACGCTCTGGACATCGGCTTTCTTATCATGATTGGATGATATCGGTTTTGTGTTTTTGCGAATTGCCAATCGGCCAGGGATCCCAGCCTATTCATCAGTGTCTGAAACTGTGCCGAATCATAGAACCCACTATCGCGGCCCCATTTAGTATCGACATCAAGAATGATCGCAAAGTCGCCCGCTTCTTCACTCGCCTCTAAGCCATGATCCCAGCCATAGAAGTAAACGCCGGCGAACAGGCTGGGCCGCCAGGGCTTAAGCCAGTTAATACCATACCTTCCTTCGACAAACCCAGGGCTGCGCTTGCCACGTAGAAAACACACATGCTCTGACTCCGAGAACCCGTCATAAACCCAATCCCAATTCTCATGTATGACTTCGTTGTGAAGCCCTTTAAGAATCGAGTAAAGGTCATGGTCACCCCAGGAAACGACACTATTTAATGATTGTTCCGAAGACTGAAATCGATCAAAATTTGTAACCCTTTTCTCATCATCCCCACCGCTGAGCACATCGACGCCTTCCTCAGTCACTTCGCTATTCAAAAATACATTTACGCGATTTCCTGAAGAGTCAACATCAAAGCAGATGGTGGTTCTCTGTATGGTTTCTGTCTTTATCTTCGGCGCCGAAAACCAAATGATGCCACCCTCTCCTTCTTCTCTTTGATAGGGGGACACCTCTACAACAGAGACTGAAAAGTCAGTTGCATCACTTTGACTAATCGACTTTATCCATGCCGACAATCCATCCGGGGCGCGGTCGCAGGCAATGATGTAATGAAGCTGCCCATACTTTAATTGGCGGGCCAATCTTGCCGCCAAGGCACTAGCATTTCGACAGTCAGAGAAAACCTCTCCAACTAACTCCTCGAAGGACAATGCACCCGATCCGGGGCCTCTGAAAAGTCTAACCTGGTCTGGCTCAGGCAGAGTCGTAATTGTGGCGCCATAATCAAGAATTTGGGAAACCACCTTTCTTCCCGCAAGCTCAGGGTTTGAGTATCGCTTTACCTCAACCACCCCGACATGCCCGGAATCTGTCAAAAACAAAATATCCGGGTATTTTTGAGCACCGGTAATATCCTTAGCACTCGCCTGTCGAACAACATGAACATTCTTGGCGAATACCCCCACGTCCTCAAGGCACAGCAAATCCCAATGCTCAGCCAATACGGCCTCAAGGTGCTCTTCCTTTTTCTCTACCTCGATGAGGTTCTTTCTTACCCAAGAAGTAACTTCACCTGATGGTGATGTCTGAATCAAACGATCTCGCATCCCTGCCTCCAAATAATTTTAATTTATTATGTTATGAAGATTCATATTTCAAAGCAGCCGCAAGCATGACATGCTGATGAAGTGAACAATCTTGTTGACCCAGACCACCCAATAATGAAAAGTCGGGTTTCATCTCCTATCACTTCCACCGATTCGATAACTCTTTTTTTAAACCCCAAACCACTCACTCATCACCCCATAACCAAACACATAAGCCAGCTTCCTCGCCCGGGTAAGACTCACATAAACCAGTGCCCGCTCTTCATTCTCCAACTGTCTTCGTGTGACAACATCAGCAGCTGAATTGACCACGAAATCCAGGGGAACCAATCCCTTGTTAGCAGAGGCAAGGAAAACCGCATCGAACTCGAGCCCCTTGACCCTGTGCATGGTCGCCAGATTGATCGAGCCTTCAGGAGTGCTTGAGCTTCGTCCGTCAAGGGTGTGACAAAGCTGGTTCTTGCCTTCAAGAGCACCCTGCAAACTGCCGAGCTCTTTACGTGTACGGGCAATAACGCAACAAGCTTCCGGAGCGAGACTGTGCTCCTTGATCGCTTCCAGAATCGCGCTAACCTGCTGATCAATGGAATCAAAGCACTGAACCACCGGGGCAGGACCGTGCATCAGGGAATGGTAGAAGCGGTGGGTGTCTTCCCCACCATCCAGGTCATCTACCTCTACATTCTCAAGAATACTGACTGCCAGCTTTCGGGTTTCATCGGTTGTGCGGTAATTCACTTTCAGCCTTGCACTGCGGCCCCGGATATCAATGCCACACTGCCCCAGCACCACCTTGTTCTTGCCATAGATACGTTGATGGCCGTCGCCGACGATGAAGATATCGTTTGCCCCTTTCGGCACTAATGCACGAAGCAGCAGGAATGCCTGGGTGCCCATATCCTGGGCTTCATCGACAACAACAGAGCAGATATTCGGACGGAGATCCGGGTTTGCCTCCAGCAACTCGCGAGCATCGCGATAGGCATCATCCGTTTCCTTTAGGTGGTTGCTGGCTAGCAGATGACGGAATCGCTCAAAAACCGGCCAGATCTCGATCCGCTGCTTGCGATTTAATCGTGTCCCCCGGCCAATACGTGATGCTTTCTTGTACTCATCCACACTGGATATGGATTGGGGCTGTATTACCCTGGCCCATTCCTCCTGAAAGAAGGCCATACTCAGATCGATACCGGCGGGCTTTTCTGAATAGGCCTGGGTCCAGAGCTGCCGTTCCTGCCGGCTGTCCATCAGCAGGCCATAGTCATAGCCGCGCTTCTTCAGGAACCCCATCACCCAGGCATCAAGATTCATGACCTCGATCTGCTCCAGCTCCTCCTGGCTGCAAATCTTGTTCAGGTTCTGTTGAATATCCGTGGCCAGATTGCGTGTAAAAGTGGTGAAGAGGATCTTCGACCCTGCAGACGCCACATGGTCTGCCAGCCATTTAGCCCTGTGCATGGCGACCACGGTTTTACCGGTACCCGCGCCGCCCAGCACCCGCACGGCACCATTCTTCTTGCCTTCAACCAATCGACGCTGAGCCGGATGCAGAAAAACACGCCATTTCTCAATTGACTGATTCAATACTGCTTTGAGTTCTTCTTCATTTTCGGCAACGGCAAAATGCGCCTGCGTTTCCGGGCGAGCCAATGCAGCCATGAAGTCATTGGTATCAACATCCTGTGGGGCCGCCGGAACCACTTCATTATACGCTTCTTCAAAGCTGGCTCCCGCCATCAGCAGAAAGAGCCCCTCATAGGCATCTTCTGGAAGCTGCTCGTTTACCTTGGCCGATTCCAGATGCGCCTCGATTTTCATCTCCCGCACCAATGGCAACGCATCCTCAGGGACACCAAGCTGCAATAGCTGTCGGTCCCGGATGGCATCGAACAGGCCCGGTCGATCCGGCATTCCTTTCTCGACATCGGCTTGCTTGACTGCGTTTTCCTCTGCCGTATAGACCTGCAGGGTCCCGGTATTCGGATTGATCTCCACCTTTCGCTTGGATGCCCAGTTATAGGCATCATCGTGATGATCCACATACAGCATCAGGTAGAGATCTTCCTTTTCTGCCGAGGCGAGAATGATACGCACGTCCTGATTAACTCTGATGGAACGCAGCTTGTCATCCCGGAATGCGGCCAGCTTTTCGTAATGCAAACCACCATGCCAGGGATCATTCTGAAAAAGCATGACGGCCTTGTTGGCCTGGCTCTGCTCGTTCGGGGTCAACTTGGACAGGCTGTTAAAATATTTATCGGAAAATGCAACGCTTGCCATCTCAAACTCCTTGTTCCTGCTTGTTGATGGCAGCCACCAACGCATTGATTTCGGTAAAGACAGACCAACCATCGACCTCAAGTTCTGGTTTCAACGCAACCTGGTCATCAAGCAGCAGCGCGATTCTGGAATCTTCAAAAATCAACTCAGCAATACCGATAACCTCACCGTCGGCATTCAGGATATCGTCCCCTACCAGCGGCACTTCCGGCCAAGTCACAGAAACGCCATCAAGCTGCTCAAGCACTTCCGCCTCCAGGTCTTCATACCATTCAGGTGAAGATGTGTCTTCCGCTTGGGCATCCTCAGGCTCCGCCCACAACAGGCCCGCAGCGGAACCCTCACTCTTCGATTGCGGTGTCCAGGTATAAGTAACAGGTAAAAACTGGATCCAGTTCACTAGCATCCATAGCCGCTGCCATTGATAGCGGGCCAGTTCATCGCTGGATGTACCACGGTGGTAACAAACACTCACCATCGCCTTATCCAGATCCACACGGCTTAGCAATTCCTTCCCGGCGACAAAGTCCAACGCCAAAACGGCGTCGCTCTTGTCATCGTCAATCGAGACGGCACCAGCCAACGCAATGGGGTCGGGTTTGCGGTCAGTGTAGGAGGCCGGGAGACCATGCAAACGATCAGTAATCTCCTCCCGGGTAGCAGGATTGGTTATCGACCCTGCCGGCAGACACTGCAACACAAACAACAGGGCCTGGTTCGCAAGGGATCGCGAATTCTGGCGAGCCAGAAAAACCATCAGCAACTCAAAGCTGGTCTTGCCCAGGTGCTCACCAAGATGGTCCTCTTTAGCGGCCTTGGCCAAGGCAGTGATGGCAGCATGATTGCATTGCGGCGAAGTCATGCCGCTCGGCAAAGGCACATCGCAGGCCTTGTCTCCCATTACCTGATTCACGTCATACCAGTTGAGCGACCACACCACAAAACCGGCATGCATCAGGCTTTGCCGCTTCAGCAAATCCTCCTGGATCTTTCCCGCATGGTACTGATAGCCATCGAGGAAAATGGCGACCGGCTTCAGTCCAGAGGCCGCAGGCCACAACACGAAATCAGGCCTGCTGGCAAACTGGACGCCTTGCGCCATTCCCAAATCGACTTGAGGCTCAATTTCATAAGCCCTCTCGCCAATAGTCAGCCGATAGCCATGCTTGCCATGCACCACATCCTGATTGACACGCACCTTCTGGCTATCCACACATGGCTGCCCCGATAAGCGGGCAAGCGCTTCCGGGAATCGAGCTTCCAGCTCGCTGTCCATCCAGGGATTACCCGCCAGCGCACTCAGGGATTGTTCACCCTCAACCCATTGATGCTCCCCCTCGACAATATCCTTGAGCATCTCCAGCGCCAGCGCCTTGCTGGTGCTCTCCATCCCATAGGCATTGCGATACTCAAGCAGGCAGCGGTAACAACCATCCATGGTGTTGTCATAGCAATCGCAGCCCTTCATCACCTCATAGGCCATTTTGAAGACCGACTGCATGTTTTCCACATTGCTCAGCAATTCATGGAGATAACCGGTACCACCCGGAACAGAGTCGTACAGGACCACGAAATAGCGACGCTCATCCGTTTCGCCAATGGGCTCGCTCTGTTGTGCCACCCGCAGATGATCGACCTTGCCACCGAATTTGCGCTTGAGCCCCAGTTGCAGCGCAGCCACAAAGGAGTTCACCTGCTCCTCGGTTCCACCGGTAGATAGACGGGGCAGCAGGATACGCAGCCCCTCTGAGGAAAAGTTCCTGTACAGGTAAAGACAGTTCTCGATCCCGGAGTCTTCCTTGCCGCCTGGCAGGGGCTTGGGCCCCTTGGAGAAACTGCAGCTCTTGAGATGCTCCGCTTGGGCTTTCCCAGACGCGGCCTTCTGGCTTTGCACGGACCCGCACTCGCGGCACACCGGGAACCCGGTCCGCTGAAGCTGCTGACCTGCCACATCAAAATGCATTTCCTCACCCTGGCGGCGACCGAAATTCACCTCCAGGAAGTTGGCGGAACGAATAAACTCGAAACCAAAGGGACGATCATCGTCATCCAGCACCCAGGTGATCTGGACATCCTCCAGTTTGAAATCAATCAGCATCTGCTTATTGAAGAAAGCCGGCTCGCGATCATCCGAGTTGTCATCCAGCTGCGCATCCTTCGCATTGGTGAAGGCATACACCTGGGTCATCTTTAGCATCTTGGTGCGGGCACTCTCGTCACCCCACTGGTGGGTATGACAGCGGGGACAACTCTTGTCCTGGAAACCGGAGCCAGGCACATCGGCTGGAGCGGAATAGTGACAGCGAGGACAGAACCGCCAATCCTGGATATTACGTCCCTTGGCGGTTTCTACCCGCGAGATTTTGACCTTGCGATTGCCGGCATAGAAAACGGATTCCGGTGCCAGCTCACTCAAGGCTGCCTGGGCCGGGCGCTGGTACTCGTACTCACGCTTGATGAACTCTTGCTGAACACCTTCACCCGCCGCCCCCTTCTCTGAACGGAAAATAACGGAGTGCAGAGTCGTCCCCTCTTCCGGGAAGGCATAATTTGGCAACAGCCCCTCATCGGTAAGGAAGTTCAGGGTTTCCCGACGATTAAGACGGATACGCATACTGCGATAACCCGCAGCCTCCCTCTCAAGCTCGGCAATCTCTGCCCGGGTGCTGTCATCCTGGGGCCGTTTTTTCAGCTTTTCGAGCAGCTTGTCCAGCTCCTTGATGGTGGCCGTCATTTGCAAACGCTCATCGGTCACTACCTTGAGCCTCCCCACCACATACAGCTGCAAGTGATCATCCTTGTGCTCAGGGCCACCAAACAGATACTGGCGAAGCAACTCCAGGTCATCGCCCCCCAGTTCTGATGCCACATGCGCACTGAAGCCGTCCCAGATCTCCTGCATGTTGTGCTTCAGATAGTTCAGCAGGGTGTAGGGGAAACGATCCTCCTGCGTCTTCTCCACCGCATCCAGCACCGGCTGCATGGTTTTGGGCACCTGGTTATCGCCTTTCGACTGGTGCGTCCAGCAATCCATGGTATAAGCCAGCAGTTGACGGCGCAGCACATGGCGCGCCTTGAGAAACACCGCAGGTGGTTCTACAGGGGTATCCAGCATTCGTCCCGGGTCGGCATAGAACACCAGGTCATGGGGGCGCCCGTTTGCCACAGTGAGCACAAAGGAGTTCCCGTCACGGCGGCCACCCCGGCCAACCCGCTGCAGGTAGTTGGCCTGTGCCGGAGGCACCGAACACAACAGCACGCTGGAGAGATCACCGATATCGATACCCATCTCCAGGGTTGGCGTAGCGGAAAGCAGGTTATATTCCCAGGGCTTTTTCCCATCGATGAAACTCTTTTCCACCCGGTCTCGCTCGCCGGGCGCCAACAGCCCGGTATGCTCATGGGCAATCACGCGATGGATTTCTCCATGGCGATACAAATTGCGATAGAGCGACTCCCTTACAGGAACGCCGTGTTCATAGACGAGCGAAGGGCTGGCCGCGCTGATCATTGGCAAGTTGATCCAGGCTTGCACCTGTTCGGCAGGCACATGCATTGGGCGATACCCCGGACACTCCACACCATGAACATCCGTTGTCAGCGACAGGCGCTCAGGATTAAGCATCCACACCCGAACCCCCCGTTCATTCAGCTCCTCAGCCAGCAGGCCTGACTGACAAAGCGCCTCAAAGGCGGCAACCAGCACATGCTCCAGCTGCTTGCGATCCACCAGTGAATCCGGATTCAGGCAATGCAGCCAGCGCTCATACCAGGTCTGAGTCCCCGAGTTCTGGGCCAGCAGTTCATAGCCTTCGCCATTCTTAAGCGAAGGAAACTTCGGCCGCGGGGAGCCCGGGCCGTAGTTGGGCACGAAACCAAGCAGATTCAGCATGTACGCCCTGCCCGCCTTCTCACGGTACAGACGCAGGTAGTCCATCCCAAACGCCCCCACGGAGACCAGATGCTGAACCAGGCCGTGCATGAACTTGCCCGCCGTCTCACCACTGATACGATAGCCAAGGGTGTTATCCACTGTCTCGGCCCAGCTTTTGGCCACCTGGGTTACCATCTCCTGCGGCCACTGAATGGCGGCAATCCCCAGGCGATTCAGCGAACGTCCCACCTGGGAACGCCAGCCCAGATCCTCCAGCAACTGCCACAGCATCCGCTCACGGATCAGTTTGAGCAGCGGTCCCGGGTTACGCACTTCCCCGGTCAGCTCGAAATGCTCAAAATCCTTGAAGAAGCGTTTTTCCGGCGGCATGAATTCGCGCAGGTATTTGTCAATCGACAACCGGCCACTACGGCCCTCATGCGCGAGCCAGTAGGCCTCGAACCGCTCGGGCAAAGACAACAGCGACAATGCCCCTGGCTCGTCCTGTAGCAACTGCGACAGGGCCATGCGTACATTGTTGTGCCAGGTACGGGCGGCAAAGAAACCGGCCCGGTGGGTCGCATCCTGTACCGAGTCGCTAAATGTCAGCAGCTTGCGATCATCGTTGTCGCGGCTGCTGAATAACTGGTGAATGGCAACCGCACTCAGACTGGCAGCCCGGGCCCCGAATACCACCAGAGAAGAGCGGGCCGAACACCACGGGCAATGCCGCTCATGGATGATGCGTTTTACATTAGCCTGTTGGGTTTCCTTGAGCATGTAAGGCTTGCTGACCCGCACCAGGGCATCATTGCCCGCCTGGCAGCTCTTGCAGTCACCGGCATAATCCATTGCTGCCGTCTTGCCGCATTCCCGGCACACCTTGAAATGCTCAAGATGAAAACCACTCTGGGAAACGGCGTCATTCTGCCAGGGCATCAGCAGGCTGGTTTCATGGTGGTTGCTGAAGAACGAAGGGTAGATCTTGCCAAGATCAGTCTCGATCATCTGATCTGCAGGATGCCCCGCCTCCATCCGCGTCAGCCAGGCCGTGCCGTGACACTCTCGACACTGCACAAGCGGCAGCCGGATATGCTGCTGATCCTTCGGCGGCTGGTCATCACCGAAGGACAGCAAAGGCAGAGCCCCCGTTGCCGATGCATCTCCCTCTTCATCAGCCATCTCCGTGCGGGAAGGCTCTCTGAGAGCACCGACAATACGGCGCAGCTCCCGGGACCAGAGCTGCAAGCGCAACTGCACAAAGGGCTGGCCGGTTTCCGCGCGGGCATGGGCCATCAGCGATAACAGGGCAATCAGGGCCTGCTCGGGCTGTTTGGCGAACAGGGGAGGAATCTGGCCTGCAAGCCGTTTTACCAGGTCAGAAAACGTGGGCGTCGGGCCAGACTTGAGCTGGCGCAGAAGATTGGCCAGCTGGCCATGCTGCTTCAGCTCCCTGCCAAGGGCAATCTGGCCCGCCTTATCCATCAGCGGGGCATCCGGCTCCTTGCTGAAATACAGGTCGTAGGCCTTGCCCAGGTATTGTTCGAGCCCTTGCTGCTGGGCCTCAATCAGTGCTTCCGGCCCAATTTCACGGTTAAGAATCAGAAAGCCGATATTGTCGAGGAAGTCGGAATCCGACTTGCGCTGCTCAGCCACCACCGCATCGCGATTGAAACGGCTCGAGAAGATGTCAGAGGCATAGCCCAGCAGGGCATTGAGACTGTCCTCCCCGCCCAGGGTAGCTGAGGTACCCACACACAACAGCTTTTCTGGGCTCATGCCAAGGCGGGCACGCAAACGCCGGATCAGAAGTGAAAGATCCGTGCCCTGGGCTCCATCAAAGGTATGCAGCTCGTCCACCACCAGATAGCGCAAGGTGTCAGGCCCATTGTGCGCCCACAACGCCTGATCATTGGGGCGCATAAGCAGGTAATCGAGCATCTTGTAGTTGGTGAGTAGAACATCCGGCGGGTTGCTGCGCAGGGTTTCCTTGTCGGTAATCACCTGATCCTTGCTCATGGCCTTGGAGCCCAGGCCATCGCCCCCCACAAACAGCCCCACCCGCAAGCCCTTCAAGGCCGCCTGCTCATGAATCACCTCTGCAAAACGCTTGGCCTGGTCGCTGGCCAGTGCGTTCATCGGGTAAATCACAATGGCCTTGATGCCCTTGCCATCTTCTCGCTGACAGTGATCCAGGATGGGATACAGGAAACACTCGGTCTTACCGGAGCCGGTGCCGGTGGCCACCAGCGTGTTGCCCCCCTTGCGATCCGACGCCAGCCGCTTCCAGGCCTGCTCCTGATGCGCATAAGGGGGAAAATCCGTATTGAAGCCAGAGAAGAAATCCCGGCCACTGGTTCCGGCAAGGAACGGCAGACCCACCTGCACATAGGGCCCCTTGATAAAGGCTTCGCCACCCTGCTGCTCTTCCACCAGCCGCCGAAACTCCCCTTTGAACGGGGCCGTTTCGGTTTCGTAACCGGTAACGATGAACTCTTTCAGCGCCGCAGCGACTTCACTGGCCAACAAGCCGGGAATCATATTTTATCCTTGTTAGTATCCGTAGCAGCCTGGCGAGGAGCACTCACGCAACCCATTGATTCAAAACAGCTCCTTCGCCCCTCAACTTTTCAGCACCTGCTCCATTGTCATTGCGCGCCAACCAACCTGAGTGAGCGTATCGAGTTGCTCTTCGTTATCGACGATGGCAAACCGTTGGGCAGGCCAGGAAAGCTCAGGAGTTAACACAATTTCACCCTTGCTATTTTCAATATCTTCACCAACGGCAGGAAGCGACCTAGAAGTCTTCATGATCTTCCTTGCGACGCCCTCGTAGGCCGAGTCGATATACTCAAGCACAGCATCCCATCCTGGCAAAACATCCAAAATGCCCTGATGTCTTCGTAACCGCTGTATCTCAATCATCTCTGATTTTCTGACATACATTTTTTCATGGTCAGGCTGCTTGCTGTGGCAGTCCGCACACAAAGCCATTAAATTATCATCACGGTTATCTCTTTTGTTACCACTGACATGATGGCAGTGGAGAAGATTTTTATTGCCCGCCAGATTGATACCGCAACACTCACAAATCCAGCTCCTTGATTCCCGGTACCTTCTCGATATTTCAGACCATTCATCTGAGTACCCAGATCGACGATCAAGCAACTGCTTGGGAAGAAAACGAAACTGTGTGCTATACGTAGCAAAAAAATCGGATATGGAAAATTCTTCGAAGATAACTTTCTTGGCCAATGGCCCGGTATCATATCCTCGGTAGTTCAACATCCTCAGACAAAGCTTGCAGACTTTCAGCTCAGCATCATGCTCAATATGGGATGAGACATTACTCTGGCCGGAAATTCTGAATACACCGCTCAGATCAGTCGTCACCGTATAACGGTCAAACTTTCCCTTCTGGCGCATTTCATCAAGTTTTGTGCAATCCCCAACGTGAAATCGATTTCCCTGATTTTTACCATCGATGACAGACTGAACCCAGCTGCCATGATCCGGAATATACAGAAGAACCTGCCTTCCCTTATACGAAAGCAAGCCCCCGGTGGATTCGAGATCGTCCAGAGCGACCTCAACACCACGCTCCAGCTCAATATCAATATCCATCTCTTCTCTCGAGGAGACCTCGAAGGAAAAATCCCGCTCATCGGCACCCATCTGCTTCACCGACTGCCAGAGAAGCCCAAAGTCCGTGCGGATCTTCATTGCACGGTCTCCAGGATCTGCTTGATCTTGATTTCCGCGTTGGTAATTACCCGAAAGGTCACCCGTCGGCTGGCGCGGCCATCCTCATTGCCTTCATCGTTCACAATCGGACGAGAGGAAGAGAATCCCACCGCTGCCACATGAGCCTTCAGCCACTTCTGATAGGGGGCCACTTCGTCCAGGCCGTACACATATTCCAGCACATTACGGGTTCGCCCCTGGGAGAGCTGCATGTTCAGGAAGTAGGCATCAGAGGCACTGACGTGGCGATTCCAGACACTGCTGGTATGGCCTTCAATGCGGACTTCATCAATTTCCTTGTTGAACCTGTCCAGCACCCTGATGTAGCGAGGGAAAAAATCCGACAGCAGCTTTCGGTAGCGCCAATTGATGGCTTCCTTGCCTTGCTCGAACAGAACATCAGGAGAATTGAAGGTAAAGGTGAGCGTATCCCGGTCAATATGGGCATTCCAGGTCTCCAGATCCTTCTCAAACTCGCCAATGAGGGCATCATAGATGGCCACCTGAGTCTCCTGATAGGCCACCGCAATTTCCTTGACCTTGCGCTGCTCTTCCAGGGTGTTTCGCATCAGGGCAATGGCAATAAACAGGAACACCACCATCAGGCCCGCCATCAAATCCGATACGGATAGCCAGTGGTGCTCTTCCTGTTCCGCAGCCCGGGTATTGAACAAGTCAGACATGGTTCATACCTCAAGCATTGGTGATCGCGCGCATTTCACGGACCAGCTTCTGATAGTCCGCCGTGAACTGACCAGAAATTTGGCCCAGCGCCCGGCCCATTTCCGACATCACGGTGCTGAGCTCTTTCTCCAATGAGGAGTCGATCATGCCGACCTGCTTTGTGACAGCATCCTTGGTATCCGACAGCGCATCCTCTACGGATTTACGCAGGCCAGCGAACACCCGTTGCGCCTCGTCGCTCTGCTTTTCTGCCATGCGTTCCAGATTGGCCTGGAACTCCCGCTGGGCGTTACCCAGTTCGCTGGTCAGTTTCTGCCCCGCTTCCTTGAACTGCTTGCCCAGCTCCCCGTTCTGGCTGGTGATTTCTGCCATCAGGTTTCGGAAGTTGCTGTTCAGCTCGGTGACCAGATCAGAGAACTGCTGCTTCACTTCTTCACTGTTCTTGGCGATCACATCAGAACTGCCCTGCAGTGACTGGTTAACCCGGGCACTGTTATCGACAAACTCCTGGGCCCCCTGCACGATGGCAGTCTGCAGCTTCTCACCGGCTTCTTTCATGCCGCTGGAGATCTGCGTAGACGCCTCAGTGACCCCCTTGAGCGTGCTATCAATCTGCTCCTGAATCTGGGGCACCGCTTCCACGGCCTTGTCTCGCATCTGGGCGAAGGACTCCAGGTGGCGATCCAGCTCCTCAATCTGGTGCTGGTTCACCTCAAGCACATTGCGCATTAGCGCAAGGGATTCCGGGATTTTCTGGGTATCGGTCGAAATGGCATTCACGGACGCTTCGGTCTGCCCAATGGCAGTCACACCCAGGGCATACTGCTCCACCATCTGGGCGATCTGCTCCTTGTACCTCTCCTGCCACTCCACCAGCTTGAAAACCGCCTCATTAAGCTGCTTGAAGTTCTCGCCAAACTGTTCGGTCAGGTTATTGTTGAAATCCACAATCACCTGTTTCAGGGCCTCAATCACTTGCTCTGTAGCCGACTTGGAGAGCATGTCGGCGAAGTCCTGCAGCTTGATCCACAAACGCTCTTCAAACTCACCAAAGGATTTCTGGTGCAGCTTGAAGTTGTCGTTGGTGTCAGAGCGGAGAAGCTTCATTTGCCCGGTGAGTGAGGACTCGTCACCACTACCAATGGCTTCTTTCAGGGACACAATACCGTCACGCTGATCCTTCATGACGCCATACAGTTCAGCGATACCAATACTGTCTTCATCGATGACAGAATTATCCTTCACGCTCAGCCAGCCAATGGTAATCAGCACCTTGTAAATCAGTGCCAGCAGCATGCCCACCAAGCTAGTCAGGAAGGCGGTCTTCATCCCGGCAAGGAGCGACTCGATGCTGCCGTCAATGTTTTTCACATCGAAGTCCAGCAACCCGGCCACAATCCCAGTGAAGGTGCCCAGAATGCCCAGCGTGGTCAGCAGCGTGGGCGCATACTGGGTAAAGCCATGATGCTGGTTACCCCGCTTCCACACGATGGCCATGCCGAAAACGACCACCAATACAGCGATGAAAATTTCGGTAAGCAACCCAGCCCCGATGGACGTGATTGCAGACTCAATTGGAGAAGAAAACATGAAGCCTCACCCTCATAGAAAAAGATAAATCACTAGCACCAACAAGCCAGCGACCCAAATTTTGATATGCACCCAGACCAAACATTGAAAATAATTTACCTTATACCCCTTACGACCTATTCCTGATTCGGTTACCCGGCTAGATCACTATCAGAACCGAACCCAATGAACATCAGATATGACATCACGAACCCCACAACTTCTCTGACAAACATTTCCGGAATTTCGCTTTTTCCTGCCGCCTCCAGGCCTGTTACTGATGCACACAAGGGGAAATCCATGACCACCCACTTAGATCCCGTAGATCGCACCAGCGATTAACTTTCTATATAATAAAAAAAGAAACCGGGATCTGGCTGAATGATTTGACGATCAATATCTCTTACCGAAATTTTCTGATCTTGTGTGACTTCAAGCATCAAAGCTTGGCCTTTGATGAGATCATGAGCACCCACCATCTGATGACTGAGATCGTCCAGATATTGATCCACATTCTGTGCGACCCTCCCCCCCCTAACTCTCCGCCCTACGTCAATGCGACTCTCTTTTAGTGAATTACCCAGCATTGCATGATCTTTCTTCAATATTTCCAGACGACTCCGCGCTGCCACACCTTCGTCCAAAGCGAGCATCACATCAATCGCTCCTTGATTGGCCATTAGCCATGCGCGGTAACAAGCGGCAAATTCCTCCGGCCGTATACATTCGAGCTCCTCAGCCAACATTCTCCCAATCACACCATAGAAGTATTCTTTAGCTGTATCCAAACGGCCATCAGCATCAATCAGCTTTCCTTTGAAAACCCCTTCATCTTTAATGTCCCGAGCTGCGTTCAAAGCTTTCATTGCTCCAGCCATTGGAGCGATTTCAGAAAGCAACTGTTTTTTATCGAGCCATGCCATATCATGACGCAGATTATTTAACTTACTGTCTACTCCGTTAAGGATTCCCTCTACCCTGTTTAGCTTGTGATAAATAACTGCAAAGCCAGCCGCACTGACTGCAAGGTTTGCAACTTGCAAACCCATCATTAACTGCTGATTGGCTATCACATCGGGCAATCCCGGCCCCTTTTGACTACCCGGAATCCCGCCCCCCAAGAGATCATCTCCGGGAGCATCATTCTGTAGCTCCCCCATCCCCTCGCGCAACCAAGCGCGTACCTTCTTATCACCCGAACGACGAATCACACCTCCAACTCGTTCCAGGGATCCATCCATCAATCCAGTCGCTATCTCATCTGGCACTTCGAACAGCACGGAAACTTTAGTCATCGAACGCCCCTTCCATATGAGCAGCCCGCTGCTGACAAATCCATTGTTGGCGTAACATGCCTATATGGATTGTGCACGGAATTGTTACTCTGAAGGCAGGACCTGCAATATCGACTGCCATCCATAATCCAGCCACAGCCCAACCAATCGGACCCGCTAAAACTGCACCCAGGCGCCCCAATGCAGCACCACCCGCCATTCGAAGACCATGCCCTAGCACCTGTTTAGCTACAGCATTGGCAATCACCGCGGACGTCTCCGCCATCACCAAGCGAAAGACATTTGCTCCCAGAAGGGTAGCAAGGCTAGCACCTGAAACGAATGCGCTATAATCCTTGTGCTTGAGGCCAGCTTCCTCCAGCTGTTTTCGAAGCTCCTTCAAGTCCTCCCCCTTAGCCTCTTTGATCGCCTTACGTAATAGGCACTGGATCATTTCTTCTTCAATCTCTTCAATTGAAAGACCCTTTATATTCTTAACTCCAACCTTCTTAGCTGCGTCCTCTAAAACTTCCTTATAGCCAGGCCCTTTGCCTCCTCGGAACAAGTTGGCAAACGTATTACCACCGAAAAGACAAATTTCATCGTATATTTCACTGATATATTTTGAGTGATCAGGAGAATACTTCTTGTACTTCTCGCTCACAGTCAACCATTCAGTGAGCGACGCCTCTTTCAGGTAACCCACCAAAGGATCAAGATCTTCGTTGCCAGCCTGTTTGAACAAATCCCAGGTTGATATCGTTTTCGATGTCATTACTTTTCACTCTCCATGTCATTCATGACTTTATTATCCCCAAAGTGAGCGGCATTGGGTTTGGCCGCGGCAGAGCGTTGCCCAGGGTGATTGATAGAAAGCACCTTTATCAAGAGCCGAATCTCTTCACGGTCAAGTGCAAGCGCACTACTGGATTCCTGAGCGACTTCAAAAACCATCAACCCGGAAATTATCAACCCATCCCCGACAAACGGCCAATCATTGCCTGTGCTTCTTCACTCAACTTCTCCCCCTCTTCAGTGGTAACCAGTTTCCCGGGGAAATGTGTTTCATACCACTGCGCCTTTTCTTCCCAATGTGCCTTGTATTCGGCCCGCGACAACATGCCAAGATGCTCCCAGTAATACAGCTCTCCGCCCACCTGCAAGGTAAAATCGGGCAGATAAAGGGTGCCGTCAGAGGCCTTCAGGGGGCGTTCGTACCAGAATTTGACGCCACGCTCGTGAAGCATATTGGCGATAATCACTTCCGATTTACTTCGAACCATGTCGCCTGTCAGGGCTTGATGAACTTTCCCGGCCTCATACCATTCCGAGCGATTGATAAGGTGATCCGCAACAGGCTGAAACCGGAACAACGAAGAATTGATGACCGATAATGAGGACTGCTCAGGCCGCATTGCGTTGACAACGGTCGAAACATCTTTCTCTATGAATACGGTGCATTTTTTTGCCGCCCGTGTCAGCGCGGTATAAACCAGCTCCATATATCGCGCTGTCTTACCCAGCTCAGGCAGCACAAAGTAGACATGATCAAATTCACTACCTTGCGCTTTGTGAACAGAAATCGCGTATGCAAGCTCCAGGTTTGCTTCTGGCTTATCCTGAGCCCGACCAAAGTAGTTCACAGACAGCTTTTCTTTTCCTGAGAACTGGACCGAAAATTGCTTAATTTGAAAGCCAGTCCACTTGAATTTTTTCCAGTCAGCGCCTGACGGAACAACAGAGCCGATTTCTCCGTTGAAAATCTCAATATCTTTCCGCACCTCTTTCCGATCATGGTCATAGCCTTTCAGTGACCGAGATTGCGGTCTATTAACGATCTGGATAACCTTATCGAAAAGAGTAATTCCATCGACCTCGCCCCGCTTGAGCCAGTATTGACTCTTGAATGCCTGAACACTCTGATTAATAGACTCGGTACCATAGAGCTCACCTCTTACGGGGCTGAGGATCTGAAAACAATTGATATTGCCCTGTAATGCCTTCCCCCATTTCTGTGAGTCCGACTGCTCCTGATTACCCTCGTTTGTCAGTTCCTGTGTAATGCGCGTGATCAAGGTTTCCTGCAGAGCCTCGGGATCAGACCAATAAACCACATCCAGGTCATCATCGATAACACCGCCTTCGTGCAGCCTTGAAATCATTTCTTCACGGGCCTGAGCACGCTCTTCCGATTCGTCTTCACAGCGCACCGCCCGATTGATAAAAAGATCTGCCAACGAAAGAATGCCACTCCCCTTCCCAGATACACGGTTTTCCAGCTGTCTGAGGTTGGCATCCAGGACCACAAAATTATCAGGGTGGTCATCACGTAAATGCGAAATAATATCCGCGTATAGCTTGCCGACACCTATTGGTGGCAGCTGTGCCGCATCCCCGACCAGTATCAGTCGACTCACGGCGCTCCAATCTACTGCCCGAAACAGCGCCGCCATCAAAGACAGGTCAATCATGGAAGACTCATCAATGATGATGACGCCGTAGTCCGCCAGTCGCTTACCGCCTGACTGCCGGAAAGTCATATTGGAATTCAGCCAGCCATATCTGGCGAGAATGGAATGAATCGTCGAAGCAGCAACCCGGTCGAGGTCGTCTCCATCCAGCAGCCGCCGAATCCGATCCGTGGCCTTCCCGGTTGGCGCAATGACAGCGATACTCGTGCCATCTCCATAAACCTTGTAAATCCCCTTGATCAGGGCTTTGATCACAGTGCTTTTTCCGGTTCCCGCTCCTCCGGTCATGGCAACAAATCGCTTGCTAATGGATTTCTGACACGCGCGACCTTGCTCCATAATTGCTTGCTCATATTCCTGTCGAGCGTTCTTCGCCAGGGAGCTTGACTCATGAAAAAGCACTTTATGCCAGAAATCCTTGCCCACGGGTCTAGGAAGATCCAGATCTGGCGCAGTGAGCATACGGTTTAGCACCTGCTCTACAAGGCGCTCATCCTCCCAGGTTTTCAGGTCGTAAAGGTAGTCGACATCCCCCTCCCTGCGCTGATATATCGCGCCATCGTAGAAGGCTTTATCAACGGCAAGGTACTTTTCGGTAATCAGGTTTTGCTTCCACTCGGGCTGCGCCTTGACCCTGTTATTAACCTGGTCAACAACCAGAGAAGCCGGCAAAAAGGTTTGCTGAGGATTCCCCCGCAAGGTTTCCAGGATCAGTGCCCTGAGGCGCTCCTTGCTGTTTCTTTTAAAAAGAGGCTCAGCAGATAACTCCGGGGAAGGAAGCATACCCCTGTCCACCATACTCCAACGAATCCCATCCGCCGGGTCAGCTCCGGAATACTGCTCAGCGATGAGGTAAGGATTGGCTTCCAATTGGGAAATCGATGAGGCGATACCTACCTGAATGCGATCATCAGAAAGAATTGCCTCAAGCTGGCTTTTGGTTATCGAAATTCTCGACAGCACGTTCAAAAGCAGCGAAACATGCTCATCTTCTTGCAGGAGCACATTTCTTCTAATCTCTTCAAGCTCCTCCTTGTGTGGATAAAAGCCCGCAACATACTCGGTCTTGCCCGCCAGGAAATCAGCCACTTCACGATAGGCTTCTGATTCCTTGCCTTGCTCCACCATTGATCTGAAGCCGCTAATGGCTTCTCCGACACCCAGCTGCTCCAGAACAGCCGGCATTCCTGGATACGCTCCCCGGCTTTTCCATAGCTCACCGATCAGCGCCTCCAGCCAATGAATTCGCTGATCCCAGTTCTCACTATCGTCCTGGACGTCATCCCTGACAATTCGCGCGGACTCAAGAATTTGCTCCAGCAGGCCAAGCGCTTCATCGTCACTGACCACTTTTGTAGCGTATTTACAGAGATTGGCGTTTTCCGGATAAGCGGCAAATTGCTGAAGAACGTCAGGCTTGTTCAGATAGCGATGATATGGCAAACGAATCCCCTGCTCAGGGTAATGCGAGGTTACCCCTCGCTGCCATACAAATCCCTTGTAACGCTCAAGGGTTCTCTCCGAACAATTCTCATAGAAAATTGTGGGTGCGATCTCTTTTAGCCTTGCAACGCCGACCAGCAGGTAACGACGACTTTCATCGTCGCTAAGAGGGTTTGAATAGTTCGCATAGTAAAAAACAAGGCTCTTCCCGCCTTCAAATCCCTTGAAATGGGCTTCAGCGTGCTCCAGGCGCTTGTCATAATCGTAACCGTTGCCCTTTTTGACGCCTTCCATGTTGTACATGGCCTCATAGGGCCAGGTGCAGGCCGTCGCCGGGGGAATGCGCCAGCGCTTAATCTCGGTATCATCATTGAAGAATTCGGGTGGCTCAGCCAGCACTTCACACCCTTCCTCAGAGAACGCAGACCCGCTATACATGCAGGCCGCAGGTTTTTCCAGTTCAGAAAACTTCTCACCAGCGTGCTTTTTTTCCCAGTCCAGGTCACGCTGCTCACGAATAAGTTCGCCAGGGTAAGAAGCACATCCCACACAATAAGTATTGTTCGCCGGGTTCTCACAAACTCGACCATTCCATCCATCGTTATGCCAGGCAAGGCGCAATGTCATATGTACTGTCATGACTCAGTTCCTTCTGAAGCTGCCTCAAAAATTTCCCATGCCACGCGGTAATCCTCTTCCCGATCCGGTTTGAAGAAGGGGGCGTGGTATTGGATGGTGCGTTCGGTGGGGCCGCCTGGGAGGGTATCATCCATATAGGTTTTGCTGACGGTGCCTTCGGTGAGGTGCTGGATGTCTTCCCAGCCCAGGGCGATGCCGGTTTCGGTGCGGTCGGGGGTGTGGAGGGCGTAGTGGGTGCCTTCCTTGAGTTCCTTGTTGCTAGCCTTGCGGGGCAGGCCGACGCCGACCAGACCCTTGCTGGGGGTGAAGACAATGCGGCCGGTCTGGTCGTAGACCGTTTCGGCTTCGTACTGGCGCATGACCGGGAACTGCACCCGGTAGATAGTGAGCAGTTCTTCCAGGGTGAGACCCAGGGCCTGGGCGACCAGAACGTCGATTTCTACCAGGGCCTGACGGCGGGCATAGTCGGTGCGCAGGGCGTTGTTTCTTTGCCATTCCGGGGTCAGCTTGGCGAAAAAGTCCTGCGGCAGGGCTGCGATCGGTTCGCAGGTGGCCCAGCGTTGTTGGCGGAAGCTTTCTTGCCAGTTGGATTGCCAGAGTTTGGAAAACCCCAAAGTCAAAGACATTAGCGTCAACCCTCGCACAAGAGCCCTCTCATTTAGCATTACCACTGGCAAAAGTTTAGCCAAATCGTCCCTAAAATTATTTTTCCCTGTAGACTTAACAAAAAAGTCATAAACGACTGAAGAACAGGCTGCTGTAAAAAAAACAGTATCTCTTTGTGATTTGATTACAACTGAAAATACGCCGTCCATATGCGCGGCATTAGGTATCACCAGTGCTCCAGACAATGTCCGCTCTGACGATGGCCCGATCATCTTACGAAACACTGCTCGATAATAATCCGTCACCAATCTTTCACGGTGCTCGCCCTCTTCTACCCAGGGCACGCGGGGGTGCGGTCGCGGTAGGTGGCGGGGTCGCAGGCGGGTACGTAGTTAGTGCGTGGCAGGTAGTCGTCCGGCAGGGTTTGCAGGTCGAGGACGTCATAGTCACTATTTTTGGTGCACTCTGCTCGCGGGGTTTTGTAGAACGGGCTACCCACGAAGAAATGGGGACCGGACAGCACCCATTGCTCTGATTCCGCCGGGAAGCAAGTTTCCCGTTTGATAGTGCCGTCTTTCTGGGCATTGGTTTCGTGCCACATCTCTAGCGAGAGGTACTGCCCTTTTAGATCCCCCAAACGACGAGGTTGAGCGGCGAACTTTTCCAGTACGTTGGTGAGCTGTCGTGCATGCAGCGCAGGCAACCGTGCCTCCACGGCATCCGTACCCACTTCATCGTACAGCTGCGCAAACAGAGCCAGTTCATGCTGACTGATTTCGATAATACGGTCGCGGTGGCCGTTAGTGTTCCAGATACTCTTGATCGAACCACTGGTGGATTCTACTTCCTCCTTGATCCCTGGAACCTTCCCCCTCCCGTCATGTGAGAAGCAGACATCAACAGTCTGGGGAATGAACAGGTTGGCGATATGACTGAAGGAAGCCTCACTACGTTTAGGGCCATACACATTGATGCTGTATATGGTTGCGTGGTGAACCTCGGCAAACAGCCCCCCTTCATTATGGAACTGAAAGTGCTGACGCAGCCGCGGGTAGACTTCTCTGCGCAGCCCCCCACCTTTGGGGTCGTCATAAATTCCTTCGGGATGCACAAAGCCGCTCACCCCTTCTTCATTCACATTGAACCAAGCCCGTGGCAAGAAGCACTTATACAAATTGGTCTGCACCCCCTTGAGCTGCGGGTAGTTTTGCATGCCATTCAAAAATGCTTGCGAGCCTTCCGCCTCCGCGAGCTCTGCAAACCAGGCTTGCTCCAACTCCGGGCTACGCTCAAAGGCAGCTTCCCGTTCTTCGGTCAGCTGCTTGGCGCTGAGGTTGTGTAGCACAAACGCCGGGTTGTAATCCCCCAGTACGCCGCCTTCCTGCCACTCCACCTTGCGCCATGGCGGGTTTCCCAGGGTGATGTCGAAGCCTCCGCGGGTGGCAAACAAATCCGAGAACGCCAGTTCCCAGTGGAAGAAACGGTAGTGTTCGCCCAAGTCGTTGGCCATTTTCAGGGTGGCGAAGACGGGGTTCCTGAACAGCTTTTCCAGGTTGAGCTCGCCCCGGGGGGTGCTGACGGCCTGGGCGGCGCGGGTTTCTTCGCGCAGGGTTTGTTGGGGGGCTTCCGATGCGAAAAGGTCTTCTACCGGTTTTTCAAACAACCCCTCTCCCTCACCCTTTACTCGCTCATCCTTCGCTCGCCCTTCGGGCCAGCCTTCGGCTGTTCTGCGCTGCGCTTGTCCCCTTGTGGAGAGGGAAGCCTGATCGACTCCCTCTGGCAGCAGGCTTTCCTGTTCGGCGGCGAACTGGAAGGTGCCGGCGCTGTTGAGGATGGTGTTGAGGTCGAACAGCCATTTTTGCCGGTCAGGCAGTGCATCCACCTTGTCCAGTGGCCAGAACCAGAGGGCGCACCAGTAATCCATGGCCAGCTTGAGGCGACGGTAGGGGGACGCGATGCGGGCATGGGTGTTGAAGATACCGGTGGTGCGGATGTCGTCTTTTTCGCGGGTGCTGGTGTGGTGTGCCTGCACCTGCTCCTGGCCCCAGAGGGGGTAGCTGTCTTCGGTGCGTTTTCTGTCCTGGGTGAGCATCTGGGTGTGCTCGCGCCAGAGGCGGTCTACGGCGGTGCTGAGGTTCTGGAGAATGCGGATTTCGCTGTCGTCCAGGGGGGCACAGAAGTCCTTTTTCCAGGCTTTGATTTTTTTGAAAGCATCCGGGCGCAGTTGTTTGGCGACCTTGTCGTTGTAGCCGACCATGCCGGGGTCGGGGAGGAGGAAGTGGTAGATTTCGTTTTCTTTTCTTGGGCCGGTGTCTTGTTTATTCGGCTCGCCTTCGGCATTGCCGGGGTTCGCTTGCAAGCAAGCTCCTACAGGGGTGTTTGTTCCTACAGCGGCATCTGAATTAAGGGATTCCGGGGGGAGGCGTCTTGGGGCGTTGTTGTACCAGAGGCCTTCTTTGGGTTGTTTCTTGAGGGCAATGGTGGGGTAGACCTCGCGGCGGGCGCCGATGAGGCTGTTGCCGGTGAACAGCTGATAGCCGAACCAGGGTACGGTGTGGCCGCCGCTGAGGGCATTGAGCCAGAGGGAGACTTCGGCCAGTTCCACGGCGATGGGGTTGAGATCGACACCGTAGACGTTGTGGTCGGCGATGTGCATTTTCACCCGCTGGAGTTCCTGCTGGTAATCCTCGTGGGGGATGCGCTGGCCGAGCTCCTGCTGTTTGCGGGTGAGGTAGGCTTCGCTGAGCTGGTTGACGGCTTCGTTCAAGAAGGCCGCGCTGCCCATGGCCGGCTCGCAGACGGTGAGGTTGAGGATGTCGTCGGCGGTGACGTCGTCGGTGAGGCGCTCCTTGAGGGTATATTTCACCAGGCTTTTGGTGAGCACTTCCGGGGTGTAGTAACTGGCGGACTTTTCCCGGTCGCGCCCGGCCATGCGGTAGATGAACTTGCCTTTGGGGTGCAGGCGCAGGCTTTTGCGGCCTTCGCTGTCCCTGTCGTAGACCCGTTCCTGGTCGTCGAATTCGTCCAGTTGCTCGCGGGTAACGAAGTAGCCGGTGTCCAGCTCGTCGGGGTTGATGTTGTTGCCCTTGGGAGCGACTTCGTAGAGGTCTTCGATGGCGAAGAAGCCCCGGTAGCTGAGCAGGGCCTCGTACACGGCGCCGAGCTGGTTAATGCCAAGCTGGGTGTAGCTGACGCGGCCACGTCTTTTCTTTCCCTTCTGCGGGCGGGTGAGCGACATGGAGCGCACCACTTTTTGCAAGGTGTCGTTGCTGAACACCACCTTGTTGAGCAGGGGCGTTTTGGCCGGGTCGAACAGGTGGCTGTCGAGGCCCTGCAGGGTGAAGGCGTTGCCGGTGCTTTCGTGGTACTGGTCGGCCTGACGGCTAATCTGGTGGCCGTTGTAGATGAGGCCGAACATGCGCTGCAGGCTGTCGTGGAAGTAGCGTCCGTATCGGCTATCTTCTGTAGTCAGTTGCACGCTTTCCAGATCGCGCAGGCTGTCGAGGCTGTAGCCCTGACGCCAGGTGTCGTCGTCGGGCAGGTAGCCCAGCTCCGGGCGGGCTTCGATGTAGAACAGGAACAGGATGCGGTACATGTAGCGCAGGCATTCCCGGGACAGCTGGCCGGCATCGAGGGCGTTGCTGCCGGTGTAGATGCCTTCCTTGCGGTCGCGGGCCTGTTCGATGAGCTGGCTGGCGGCTTCGTTGCCGAGCAGTTCGATGGCCTGGCGCAGGGCGTACTTCAGGTCTTCGGAAACGGCAAAGGCATTCTTGTGGCTACGTTCATCAAGGTAATCCAAACGACTCTGGCCTTCGCGGGGGGCCAGGCTGTCGCGGTGCAGCAGCACGGCGGTGGCCTTGATGGTCTTGTCGTCGCGGCGGCCGAGGATCTCTTCCCAGTCGAAGCGCAGCATGCGGTTCTGGGACCATTTGTAGCGGTCGATGAGGATGCCCTGACGGTCGCTGATGAGCAGTACCCAGCGGGGCGGGTTTTCGTGGTGCGGATTCTGGCGGAAGACGGCCTCGTTGAGGATGCTGTACCAGTCGCTGCCCTTGAGTTTGTCGTGATGGGGGCCGGCGCCGACGAACTGGCTTTTGTGCAGGGTAAGGGAGAGCGGGTCTTCGCCTTCGTTGTGTTGATCCAGGGCACCGAGCACCCAGAGCTGATCGCCCAGGGCGGCCAGCACGGGGAGTTCCGTGTTGGCGGCAATGGTGCGGTTTTCCGGCTGGTAGGGGATGCCGAGTACGGTGAGCAAGGATTCAAAGAATTCCCGCTGCAGGGCGATGCGCTGTTCGACGGTGCGCTCACTCTTGAGTTTGTGGCGCAGGGCAAAGTAATCCTGGTTCAGGTTACGCAGGGACCGGTGGGGGCTGCTGAAGGCAAAGCCGCCAGCGGCCTCGTTGATGGTTTTGCCTGCGGCTTCGGCTTTTTCCCGCTGGGCCTGGCGGGCTGCGTCTTCTTCGCTGTCCCAGGCCTTGATGGTATCGGCAAAGTCACCCTGGAACACTTCGGCCAGGTAGTGGGCACTGAAGAATTCGTTGTCGTTGGTGAGGCCGATAAAGGTGGCGGCGCTGTCTTGTACTGCCATGGGGCGTTGTCCTGTTTAACCTGTTCGTTAGCCGTGGGCGCGGGTGAAGGCGGCAATGATCTGGATGTAGGGCACCGGCTCGATGGTGAGGGTGTCGCTGACCCAGGTCTGGTAATCATTGAAGATGCGATCAATGCGGCTGGTACGCTCTTCCCTTCTGGCGGCCTTGAAGTGCTCTGCCTGCTGGGAGCCCTGCAGTTGTAGCTCCAGCTGGGTGAGCTGGCGATCCTTGAGGGCGGCCAGTTCAGCCAGTTTTTCATCCAGTTGTGGCTGAGTGTGGTCGGTAAAGACCTGCTGGCGTTGCTGCATTTCGCTGCGGGCGGCCTGAATGACCGGCTGACGCAGGGCTTGCAGTGCATCGAGGTTTACCGGCTGGGCGCGGTTGGGCAGTTTGCTGTCCAGTTGCAGGGCCTGCAGCCAGTCACGGGCGGGCAGCACTTCGGTGACTGCGCCCCCCTGGCAGCGAATGGCGAACCATTCCCAGATGACCGGGTGGGCCTTGCGGTTGGGGATCAGGCCACTGACCAGGAAGACGCTTTCCTCCGGCTGGAGCTGCTGTTTGACGGCTTCGGTATCGGGCAGGGCCAGCACCGGGGCGCTGTGGCGCGCCACCTGGGCGAGCAGTTTGTCCTGCAGCCACTGGATGGCCGGGTGCTGGGGCCACAGGTAGTGGAGCTTGGGCCAGGCATTTTCGTCCTGGCGGCTGCGGCGGATTTCCTGCTCGAAACGGGGCTTGTCGGCGGTGAGTACCAGGGTGCCGTTGTCCGGGCTGATTTCCGGGGGCAGGAAGCGGAAGCGGTAGTCGAGATCATCCGGGGGCGTGAGGGTGAGCGTCTGGCGTTCGTTATTGACGCTGACGCTGACCTGGTTGCGCTCGCGGTTGATGGCTTCCAGGGCCTGACGGGCGAATTCGTAATCGTTGGGGAAGAGGCTGAAGTCTTCGACGGTGTGCTGCTCTGCCTGCTCCGGGGTTTTCGGCTGGCTGGCTTCCGGGTTGAGGAACAGGGACAGCAGATCATCCCCTTCGTTGCTGTCTTCCGGCTGGTAGTGCTGATCGAAGTCGTCCGCGTTCATGCCTTCGGCCATGGCCTCTTCGGTGAGCCTTTCTTCCTGCTCACTGTCGTGGACCTTCATGAAGGTAGCCGGGTCGCCGATGTTCTTGTAGGCCTGTTCGTCCTTTTCCTTGAGGATTTCCAGAATACGCAGATCCCCTTTGACGGTGGGGTTGTCGCTCTGGTTGATCAGGTAGGTGATGATCGGGATCTGTTCCTGACCATAGCGGTCTACCCGGCCGTTACGCTGCTGGAACACCATGAGGGACCAGGGCAGGTCGAAGTGGACCAGGCGGTGGGACAGGTAGTGCAGGTTGATACCTTCGGAGGCCACATCGGAACAGAGCAGCACGCGCAGTTTCGATTCGGGTTTGCCGAATTCTTCCACGATGCTCTGCTGCTCCACGTCGCTCATGCCGCCGTGGAGGATCTGCACCGAATCCGCCTTGAGTTTCATGTCACCGGCCAGCTGGTCGTTTAGCCATTTGAGGGTTTCGATGCGCTCACTGAAGATGACCAGGCGATCTTCGCTGTCGGTTTTCTTCCAGCCGTAGTCTTTGCTCTTCAGCAGCTTGACCAGGGACTGGTATTTGCTGAAGGCTGCCGGGGTGACATTGCGCAGGGCCAGCAGCAGGGATTTCAGACTTTGGATTTCGTGCTGTTCGTCTTCGCTGACCAGGGCTTTTTTCTGCAGTTTGGCGATGCGCTGCTGCACGGAAATGTCCGCCGCTGCCGGGGAGCTGAAGATGGCTTTCTGCAGGCCGATGCGGACCAGCTGGCCGTTCTTGGTCTGGCTGTGTTCGCCCCGGTAGGTAAAGGGCACATCCAGCAGGGCCTGGTAGGCGGCTTCCTCTTCCGGGGAGGCGTTCATGTGGATGTCCTTGACCACACGCTCCTTGAATTCCTGCTGCACCTGATCGCGGATGTCTTTCTTGAAGCGGCGAATCACCAGCCCCTTGTCGCTGAAGTCTTCGCGGGCGTAGTCGTCCGGATCGCTGATGGCGGTGGGATCGAGCATGTTCATCAGGCTGGCGAAGGATTTTGCCTTGCCGTCATGGGGGGTGGCCGAGAGCATGATGAGGGTATCCGAGCGGCCCGCCAGCAACTGCGCCAACCTGGCGCGCTGGGAGCTGCTGCCCCGCTCTGCCACGTTGTGGCATTCGTCGATGACGATGATGTCCCAGTAGGCCTGCTCCAGGTGGCGGCGGTATTCGTTGTCCTGCTTGAGGGTGTCGATGGAGATGATCGACTTGTCGTAATAATAGAAGGGGTTGTGGTTACCCGGGATGTTGTTGCGCACCCGCTGCAGGCCCTGGGAGTCGAGGCGGGTGAGCGGGATGGTAAAGCGGTTCCACATTTCCTTCTGGAACTGGGTCATCATGCTTTTGAGGGTGAGCACGAGGATGCGCTTGCCCCGGCCACGGCGCATGAGTTCGGTCATCAGGATGCCGGCTTCCAGGGTTTTCCCCAGACCCACGGCATCGGCAATGAGGATACGCTGACGGGGCTGGTTCAGTGCCTGGAGGGCGGGATCAAGCTGATAGGGCACCGGGTCCATGGCGGCCTTGTGGCCCAAATGGATGCGCTGATCCGCCGGGGTGATCTGACGCAGCTGGGCCTCGATGAACAGGCGGCTTTTTTCAAAGCCGGGGCTCATGTCCTGCTCGAAACGGGTTTCCGCCGGGTCCAGCACCTGAATCGCCTCGGCTTCTTCCTCCAGCCGGCTGAGAAAACGCGCACTCTTGCCGTTAACCAGCTCGGACAGGCCATCCACGGTGAGGATATAGCCGCCATCGTCGCTGGGATCCGCGCGGCGAACGATCCACTCGCAATCGCGAATGACGACGCGAGCGCCGGGGGCGTAGAGGGTACTGCTCATGGGTTGTTGTCCTGTGCTATCGCATGCAAATTCTGCTTTTTCATCTTCTTACTCCGCCCCTTGCGGTTTACCCTTCCAACCCGCCGTGATCCACTGCAGCTGGTCTGGCAGCAGGGTCTGAGAGCATTGCTCAGCAAGGTATTTTTCGACGCAGGCGTTGGCCAGCTTGAGGGCAGCCTTTCGCTGTTCCTTGTCCGTCTCCACCTGCTGTGACGGTGAGCACGGCTGCATCAGCCACTGGCTGATCCAGGGCGGATTGAGGGTAGCTGCGCCGTTATCCAGTGCCACCATGGCCAGCTCCTGACGGGCGCGCCGACCACGATCATTCTGCCAGCGGGCCACGGCAACAATGATGGATTCTGACTGGTAACCCGCGCCCATTACTGAAGTGCCGCCAAAATCATACTTGCGCGCCTGCTTGATGAGGTTTTTGAAAAGCCAGTTATCCATGTTCATGGGTAACAGATCTGGCTTTTTGGCAGCCAGCGTTCGATCAAAGGTCAGCCCGAAGCGGCTGCGTGAAACGCCCATGGATTGCATGGCCGCTTCGCCGAGCCTGATCTGCCAAATGAGTCCGTTGTGGGTTTTTTCCAGAATCTCGAATCCGGCAATACTTGCCATGCCCTCTATGAAGGCCTGCAGGTGATCCAGGGTGATGACCAACTCTCCCGAGACCTCTTTGCTGTCCAGATTCACCGCATACCTGAATAAATCATGCTGTTCTGCAGCGGCATTTTTTGCGCGATCCAGCGCTTCGTTAATGCGCTCACTGGTTCGCTCCATCTTGTCACTGGCGGCTTGTGCCAATACTTCTTCAATGTCGACCAGATCTGCCAGCTCACCCAGGACGTCTTCTTTGATAGCATCGTTAAATTCATGCTTCTGGACACTTGCCATGTCCTGGGCCACGGCTTCCAGGCGGTCATAGAGAATACTGAGCACCTGCTCGTCGGCACTGTCGGACTGATGGACATTGAAGACCACGACCCGCTTCTTTTGGCCATAGCGATAAAGCCGCCCTACACGCTGAACCAGCCGCATGGGGTTCCAGGGCAGATCGTAGTTCACCATGATGTGGCAACGATGCTGAAGGTTGATGCCTTCGCCGCCCGCCTCGGTGGACACGAGGAACTGGGCACCGTCCTCTTCTTCAAAGGTGGCAATAGCTTCCCGCCGCTCTTGCATGTCCATGCCACCATGGATAAGAACACAGCTACCGGGACCAAAGCGATCATCCAGTGCCGCTTTGACCCATTGTTGGGTACTTCGATACTCGGTGAAAACGAGGATTTTTTCCCGGTGGTTTTCCTTGATAACGGTTTCCACCAGGCCATTCATAAAGGCGTGGCGCTTGGCGTCATTTTCCTCCAGGTCTGCAGCCTTTTCGATCAACTCTGCAAGGATTTTTTCCTCACCAGGAAAGAAGGGTGATGCCTCCGTCTTCCGGGTCGCTGCTTCTTCCTGCTCCCCCTGATAACGCTCGTCATCATAGGGACGATCCATACTCGCCTCTTCACCCTTCAGGCGTTCAAGCCGTCTCACCAGTGCGGCATGAATAGCTGCCACGCTGGATGCAGCCAGCTTGCGATAGACCGTCATCACAAAGCCGATGGCTCGGCCTGTGTTTTTTCCACTCTTCTCCTGCGCTGCATACCCTTTGCGAAGATAAGCCCGAAGTTCTTTATCAAACTCCACGGCATCTTCCGAAAGCGGAACATCAATCTGGCGTACGGTTTTTCCATGAAACAGGAAATTGCCGTCCATATCAGTTACATCCGCCTTGTAATTGCGGATGATCATGTCGCCGATAATTTCGGGGTTAATCTTCAGGGTGCGGATTTCGCTTTTTCTTTCCGGGGCCAGAAGTTCCAGCAAGGCTCCGAAGCTGTCCTGCTTTCCCTGATGAGGGGTCGCCGTTAGCAGCAAAACATTTTGTGTTTTGGAGTTATGCCGCAGTTTCTGGAGCATGCCGTAACGCTGACTTGCATCGAGCTTGTTACCATACTCCCTCCGGCTGAGCCTGTGCGCCTCATCAACGATGACCAAATCCCATGTGTCAGCTTGAAGCAGCTTGTTTAGATGCTCATCTTGCTTGAGACGATCCATGGACCCGATAACGTGATCTTCCTTTTTCCAGTCCCGGGGGTCGTGAATCTGGAATTCATCGCCATAGATCCTGAATCCCTCAAACCCAAATTTCCCATAAAGTTCTTCTTTCCACTGTCTGGTAAGTCCAGCCGGGGTAATAATTAGTACTCGCCTTGCATGCCCCTTTGCCATAGCAGCATGAAGCAGAAGTCCTACCTCAATGGTTTTGCCTAGCCCCACATCATCTGCGATCAACCAATTGTAGTGACCAGAAGCCATGATGCTCTGAACAAGATGAATCTGGTGCGGCAGCGGATCTACATCGAACGTCGCCAATGCTCCGGTATTTTCGTTCCATAGCTGAATGGCCCAGGAAAGCAGGCGGAGACGCTGGCGCTCTTCATCACCGGTTACGTTAAACTTCCCCAAGGTAAAACCATGCAAGGGCCCACGAACTTGCCGTAGCCGCTGCCAAGGCAGCCAGACTCGAAGGTTGTTTTCCTGGAATTCGACCAGCAGCTGGGTATGTCCGGCAACTTCCCGGGTCGTACAAACAACACCTGTGCCCAGTGAATCCTGGGTCGCCCTCACAGGCCGGTGCTCGACCTCTGCCCCACGCATGAAACCCGAGACAAGATCGCTCTCAGGATGCATGACATCCACCTTTCGTTGCACCCAGAACACCTTGACCCTTGCCGGCACTTCTGCAGACACTTTCTTGACGACACCAATGTCCCTGACATCCTGACTATCCTTATGGCGAACAATTGCCCCTTCCACTATCGGGATTACCATTGGCTGTCCTCTGACTCTCGATAGATGTTGAAATTAAAAGGCTCTGGCCTGTGCCATTGTTCCCATCCATCGTCGTCCTGCTCAAAAAATTCGTATTCGATATAGGCCGGCGGCGGCTGCCCACAGCACAGCGCCATGTTTTCCATATGGTCAAGAATATGCTGCAGGTAATACGAAAAGATCGGGAATGCAGCGATCTTTTCAGCAGATGCATTCCAGTCCTGGAAGCAGTCTTCGACAAACAGCAGCACCTCGGCCGCATCGTCTGCTTTTAGCGCTCTGGTGAGATCCAGCGCCAGACGCCACGATATATTGGGCCAGCCATCTACGGCCTCTTCTTTCCGGTATGTCCGGTTATACCCGCCTGTACCCCAGATCTTTCTCAGCTCATGCAGTACATGCAGCTCTTCGGGGGTTGCCTGCTTTTTAACCAGTAGTTCCCGAAGCGCAGACTGGGTCTTGCCGTGGCTGCGATGATGCGCGAGCACATCCACCAGGATTCCCATGTCTTTCTTCAGCCATTCACCCTCGACGGCAAGCCCTGCTGCGATGCCTTCCGCTTTTTCCCTGTGTGTCAGGCGCTCGGGGAGCTCTTCCGGCTCATCATCCTGGCCCAGATCTTCCGGGTCCAATTCGATATAGAAGCTTTCGAGGTCGTCCTCGTCTGCTTCATCCGCCTCTTCAAACAGATCAACGATGCCCTGGCCAAACTCCTCATCGTCGTCCGTTGTGATTACCTCTTCATCTTCCAGGTCATCCACAACGGCAATGTCAGCGGGCTCTTCAGCTTCAAAATCAGGGATGTCAGCCAGCTCATCGGCCGCATCCAGCACCTCATCATCTTCAATATTCCCGATGAGATCCTCAGCAGGTTGACCACTTTCTACCGCCTTGAACGGTTCGCTTTCCTCTGCATCCCCCTCAGGCTCTGCCAATGTCGCTTCTGGCAACTCACTGTCTATGAAGGGTGAGATGTCTTCCAGAATGTCAGCAACTTCTGGCTCCTCTGTAGATTCACTGCTGAATACTTGCGAACCCTGTCCTTGCTGCCGGGAGTCGTCATCATTGGCGGCCTGTGGCTGAACGACCGGGACGCCATACTCGTAATCCAGTTCCAGAGCGGGCTCTTCTTCAGAGGAGCTCACCAGGTAAGCCGCATCCTCCTCATCAAAATCAGCAGCAACCTCGTGGTGTTGCAAGGAGTAACGCAGCCAATAAGCGGCTTTTTCAGGCTGTTTAAGACCCCGGTAAAGACGGCCAAGGGCTGCTGCAACCCTCATGTCCCGTGGCTGGGCAGCCATATGGGCTTCCAGCAACTCTGCAGCCTGTTCAAGACTGCCACCCCTGAACAGGGTTTGGGCACGCAACAGCACCTCCATCATTAACTCCGAACCACCGGGTAGCTCGCTTCCCCCCACAGGGTGTTCGGGCTATCCATCATGATCTCGATTACTGCCGGCACCAGTTCAGCCATGAGATTTACGCAGTCGCGGATCTGGTCGCGGTTGACGCTGCTGTTCCAGGTGGCGCCGCCGTGGACCAGCTGGTTACGCAGGGTGTAGATGCGGGTCAGGACGATGGCCAGTACTCGTGTGGTATCTTGCCTGGCGAGGGCGTGGTTGGCTGCCTTTTTGGCGGCGTCAAAGCTTTGCTGCCACTGGGCTTCTGTCTTGTTGCCTTTCTGGTAATCCCAGAACGAAGGAAAGACATAGGGGTTATCCAGCAACACGCGGATGGCGCCGGAATAGGCTGTCCAGACCAACTGACTCAGGCGCTTGCTGGTGTCCAGGTCATTGAGCTTGCCGAGGAAGGCGTTAAATGCGCCCTGTTCACTAAGACCTTCGCGGTCGTCGATTTCTGTGGCGTAGGCGGCGTTGAAAGCGATCCACAGGAAGATGAAGCGGCTGTCCGGGTCGTCTTCCTGTTCGGCGCGATTCAGCCAGCTGAGGGCGCGGTGGACGCGCAGGCCCAGGTTGTCTGGGTAGCTGTCCCGTTCCTGGCGCTGACGGTTCTTGAGCGTGTTGTAGTCGATCCCCATGATTCTTCCTTTCCCCTGAATGACATCAAAATGATGGCATTTGAGCCTTCCTGGCCCACAGTGAAGCGCGTTCATTATTTTTGTGGACAGTATCACATTTGGGCGTGAGGTCTAGTGCCCCTTGGTACTTTTTCATGAGCGGGTCCGTCAGGTTAGAGGCTCGCCCGCAGGCGGGTTACCAGTCTCCTTCGCTGACCGACGGCTTGGCTGGTCCCTGGTTGATGACCTTGCCGATCTGTACCGGGTCGTTGTCTGGCAGCGGGGTTTCGCCCTGTTTAATGCCTTTGGCGGCGACGCTGTCCAGTCCGGCCAGAACTTCAGAGCCGCCCAGTGCCTGTTCGCCTTCTGCGTAATGCTCGAACCAAGGCAGGCCTGCGGCGCTGTAATCGCTGGCGGTAGGCGGCTTGCATGGCGGCTGATTGCCGGTGACCTGCTGCCATTGCTTGCTGTTGAGCAAGTGCACAAAGCAGCGGCTTGACTGTGATAGATCCCAAGCATCGAGGCCGTGCTTGTCCTTATGGATCGTCTGCTTCATCAGCCCGCCAGGCGCCATTCCCATGCTTGGTGCCATGGCCATATCCGCACACATGAACGAATCCGCGCTCATTGACCGGCAGGCGCTGATTTCACGCGCCTTGATGGCCTCATAACACTCCCGCTTCATGGGGTAGGCGATGATCTGCAGACCACCAAACTCAGCCGCGCCGGTTAACTGCTCTTCGGCGGTGTAGCCACTGCCAAGGGGCATGGCCACGAACTGACGGATCAGGCCTTTCTGGATACAGAAGCCATCGAGCCAGGGCTGATCCGGGGTGACGATGTAGTCTTGCGGGGTGTCGGATACGGCATCTTTCCAGGATTCACCGGTGACGGCGTTGATCTTGCCCGCCGCGATTTTCAGGAGGAAGGGATAGTCGCCTGCACCCGTAAAGCTGATCCACAGCGCTTCTGCCTGGTACATGGGCAGCATCACCCCGCCACGCTTCTGGTATTCGGCGGGCAGCGTCTTGGCATGATCTTCCACATGCTCCATCGGAAAACGCCCCAGGCCGGGCGGCAAGGCGTATTCGCGATTGTCATCCGGGATGCGCAGGGTGCGCTGGAAGTTCACCCGGCATGCCGCCTGGGGGTGCACTTCCGGAAACCGGAAAACCAGTTCGTTAGCGTTCAGTTCAATCATGTCGGTTCATCCCTTTTACCAGTCCCCATCCGTCACTTCCCGGACCATGCGCAGGATGGCATGGTCGGGCGCGTCCTTGAGTTGCCGTATGAGCTCGGCAAACAACTGCGGGCGCCGCACGATAATCTCTCTCAGCTCAGAGGAGAGTTTGCCGGCCAGTGCCAGCAGCACATCCGGGTCTTCGCCGAGATCCGCCGCCAGGTTCACGATCATTTGCTCCGACGGCGGCGGAAAGACATCGCGTTCGATTTTCGACAAGTACGCGGGCTCGACGCCCACCCTGCCTGCCACCCGGCGCAGCGAGTAGCCTTTGTCTGTTTGCTGGCGGGCAAGCCGCGCTTGTCGTATGTAATCACCAAAGCTCATTCGTGTAGTGTTTAGTACACACTACATTCTGTCAATCCTTTTTTGCCTGATCCCGGCGGTTCGCACCTCGAGAGGGGCTCCTACCTGTCAGGGCCCTGTCTCGAACTGGCGGGCGTCCTTTTCCAGGGGCGCCTGGTGGTAGCCGAATGTCATAACCTGTTCGAGGTACACATCCATGAAAGAGCCAATGGAGCCGAGCACTTCGTATTGGTGTACGTGGCGGAATTCGTGACTGTAGAGCCGGGCGGACTGGCAGCCTTTGACGATGTAGATAGAGTGGCCAAAAGTGATGCCCGTGACCTGGCCGCTGAGCATGCCGACGCTCTTTGCCAGGCTGTAGACCACCGGATCTTCCTGGAAGGGAATCTCGTCTACCAGCATGATGCGAATGCGTTCGGGCTCTGCCACGCCCACGCTTCTGGCCATTTCCATACCTTCTTCGTTGAGCTCGGCGCCCTGCTCCTGGATCAGGTCGTGGTGTTTTTTGGCCCACAGGACGACCAGGGGGAGATAAGAGTTCAGATCTTTCATTGTCGCCTCCAGCTAGCCGCAGTGAGAATTGATTAACGCCTGCGCCTCTCGCACCAACTCCGGCTCCGCATGGCCAAACACCAGCTGGCAGGCAGTGAACGGATCAGAAGTGGTTTTGCCGGTGCGATAGAGATCCAACAGAACGCCGGGGCTGACCATCTCCAGCGGTATCACTTCGGCGATGCACTCGGCCATTTCGGTCCAGCATTCCTGGCAATACACCAAAACACGGCCACTCCCCTGCCCTGCTTCATGGGGGATTGTGACCAGACTGAGCCCCTTGCCTGAGCCCTGTTCTTTACCGCCTGTCTTCCCGCAACGAGAACAACTCACCATAACTTGTGACTTCCTTTGTTCCTGATTGTGCAGCATCCCTGCCGCGGTCTCATCGAACCCTTGATGACAGCCCCACATTATGCATTTACTATCGTCATGCCAATACTGACTACATGAACATGTCGCCTTTCGGCATGTGTCGCTTTTTGGAGCACAACATGGCGCGTACAGCAGGGAAGAATGCGGCGGATTGGCCGCTACGCTGGGATTTGTTATTGCGGTACCGGTTGATCGAGGTGATTGCCCTGTGGGAAGGACGACTGACGACCAATCATCTGGTGCGCGCCTTCGGCATTGGGCGCCAGCAGGCCAGCAAGGACATTAATCTCTATCTGAATGAGTATGCGCCAGGCAATCTGGAGTATGACCTGTCACTCAAAGGCTATAAGCCAGCCACCGGTTTCAAGCCGGTATTCACTCGCGGTCAGGCGGATGAGTATCTGCAGATGATGCATGCCCGGGAAGATCTGAGCTGCGCCTTCGAAGCACTGGATGTACGGGAGCTGAATACCGAGGTATTGCTGCCACCCTCACGGGATCTTCGCCCAGCGGTGTTACGGCCCATCCTGCAGGCGTGCCGGGAAGGATTGCGGGTGGAGATTGAATACACCTCCCTGAACAACCCCGAGCCGGAATACAGGGTAATTCAGCCTCATACCGTGGTGCATAACGGCATGCGCTGGCACGTACGAGCCTGGTGTGAAAAGAACAGCGATTACCGGGATTTTGTGCTGAGTCGAATCATGGACAAGCCTGAGATCACCCTGCCCGGCGAACAGGGCGCAGACCAGGATAAAGCCTGGCAGAAGTCACTAACCTTGAAGGTGGTGCCAGATCCACGCCTGTCCGATGCGCAACAGAAAGTGATTGCCCGGGATTACGGGATGACGCGAGGCGTCTTGTCGATCCCCTGCCGCGCTGCGATGGCAAATTACATCGTGCAGTTATTGCGGCTGGATGATCAGGATCATCGTGGGCCAGAGGCCCAGCAGGTGGTGCTGGGGAATTTTGATGTGGTTAAGAAATGGTTGTGGAAGTGAACGCTTCTGGGTATGCCGCATCCATTCATTCTGTTGGTCTGTTGCTCGACTGCAATCATGGAGGGCTGCCTGTGCTGCCCTCTTCGCGATAGCAGCATCGCTAAAAAATCGCCAGCAGGCTGGCTCCTACGAGGGAGGGGGGGCGCGTACAGGCACGCCTCTGGTTTCCCTTAAGCCAGAATCGTCTGCAGGCAGACTCCCACAGCGACTCGATAACCCAGGGCTCTGAGCGGCTTTCTGTAACAGCGCGAGAAGCTGTCATGGTATGGCATCCTCGCGGCGGCTGGGGGTGCCATGCAGATTTGAGGTTAGTGCTTGTCCCGATATTCGCTGGGGGAGCAGCCTTGCCAGCGGCGGAAGGCGCGGACGAAGCCGCCGGCGTCGGTGTAGGCCAGGTGGGCGGCGACTTCTTCGATTTTCATGGTGGTGCTGGTGAGCAGTTGCAGGGCCAGTTGGCGGCGCTCTTCTTCTACCAGATCGCGGTAGCTGGTGCCTTCCTGTTCCAGTTTTCGGCGCAGGCTGCGCGAGGACAGGGCCAGGGCGCTGGCCATGTCGTTGAGGGTGGCGCCGAGGCCCAGTTCGCCCAGTAGTTGCTGGCGTACTTTGCCGGCAATGCCGCTGTTTTCTACGGTGTCCATGCGCTGCTGGCATTGCTGTTCGAGCATGCGGGTGAGCACCGGATCGTAGCCGGGGAAGGGCTGGCTGGCGCCGGCGCGGTTCACCAGGATGCGGTTGCTGCGGGCGGCGAAGGTGGGTTTCACGCCACATTCTTCCTGAATGGCCTCGGCACTGACATCGGGCTGGCCGGCCAGGTCGATGGCGCGAAAGTCCACGCCTTGCAGGGTGATTTCCCGCACCAGATTCAGGGCCGTGGCCATGTCCCGCTCGAGCAGAAACTGGCGCAGGTGCGGCGGGATGGGATCCGGGTCGAAGGTGATGCCAAAGGTGTCGTCGTCTTCCACCAGTTCGATGCGGCAGTAGGCGGTGCTGAGAGGAAGATAGCGCACCCCCAGGATGGCCGCTTCACGCAGGGTCTTGCAGGTGCGCAGGGCGAAGCCCCACACCCCGAAGGTGGCCAGGTGGTATTGCAGACCCAATTCGAAGCCCCAGGCGCCGTCGTCCGGCAGGGCCAGCATCAGGTTTTCGATCAGGCGCATTTCCTGGGTGCGAGTGACCAATCCCTCTCCGCTGGAAAGGGCGTCATCGGCAATGCCGGTGCCGAGCAGGCAGGTCTGCCTGTCGATGCCATGGCGCTGGGCAAAGTTGAGCATCACCTGGCTGATGGCTACCGGGTGGAGGGTGTCGTCGCTGTGTTGCATTGCCCGTTCCGCTGATCCGCCGTTAGCGCTGGCCACTTCTGCAGGGTGATTGGCCACGGCGGCTATTCTGATTGTGAGGGTGCCGGCCTAGTCTGGAACCATGATAACCACCAGAGGCAGCACCATGGACCCGGCAACCTTGAACAAGCAGGCCATTGCCTGCGCCAAACACTATATGGGCAAAACCGCGTGGCCGACAATTGCGCTCACGTTGGCCGTGGTGGTGGCCTTTGTTGCCACGCTGTTACTGTTTGCCAATGGCACCCTTGGCCCCTGGCAGGCCTACTTCCTGGTGGCGGCGCTTACCTACATGTCGTATACGCCGCTACATGAAGCCGCCCACGGCAATATCCATGGCCAGAACGATAGCCGCAAGTGGATCAACGATCTGTGTGGCTACTTGGTGGCCCCCATCATCGCGATTCCTTATGCCTCGCATCGCATCGAGCACTTTACCCATCACCGCTATACCAATCAGCCGGACAAGGACCCGGACTTTGTGGTCAGCGGGATGCAGAAAAACCCCTTGGCGATGATCATCGCCGGGCTGCGTTTTCAGTGGATTCAGAATACCTTCTTTGTACAGCACAGCTGGGGCAGCGCCTCGCTGAAAGAAAAACTGATTTACTGCAGCGAGCTGACCGTGTCGCTGGGATGGCGGATTGCCTTTCTGGTGATGGTGGATCAACCGGGGACGGCGGTGGTGTTGCTGCTGGGCTACTACACGGGTGGGCTGTTCACTGCCTACTGGTTTGCCTACCGCCCGCACCACCCGTACAAGGTGAGCGAGCGTTACCGCAATACCAACAGCCTGATCATGCCGCGCTGGATGAAACCGGTGGAATGGTTCTGGCTGGGTCAGAATCTGCATTCCATTCATCATCTTTTTCCGCGCGTGCCGTTTTATCAGTACCACGCCCTGCACCGGGATATCGAACCGATTCTGCAGGCCCAGGGCACCCCGATTATCGGCATTTTTTCGCGTGAGCCGGTGGCGGTGAGCACCAGCAGTGAGAGCACTGACTGACCCCTGCGACGACAGTTCAACACCCTGTTTAACGGAACAGCTACCGGGATCCTCCCTGAAAACTGTGACCGCCTCGTTGGCGAGCCGTTACTCACCGCTTGGTGCTGGGGAATTATGATGCGATTTAGAAGCGGTTATGGGTAGGGTGTTCGCGCCGCGAATGACACTTCGGCAGAAGCATCACTGCGGGAGCGGTCGTTTGCGATGCCCTGCGGGTGCGACCGCGATCTGTGCGCCTTGCTACCAGCCAGCTTTTCGCGGTGGAACCACCGCTCCTACAACAGCGGAAAACCAGGTTGCTGGTTTGTGGCCTACCCTACCCTCAGTTTCTACTGATCAGTGATAACGGTCTTTCCTGTATCGGAAACCCGCCATGGAGGTGACATTTTCCGGAAGTGTGGGCTGCACGGTTCTCGGGTTGGGTGCTGCACCTTGCTCCGGCAGGGATTCCAGCAGGGCCAGAAAGTCGCGCTCAGGCCATAGGGCGTCCTTTCCACTTTTTATCATGCAAGGCCGCTGGGCAAGATTGGCAGCCAATCCATAGCCGAGAATTTCATCCACTTTGCAATCTTCCAGCATAAAGCCTGCATCCTGCCCCATCTGGTTTAGGCTTCCCTGAACTGAGCGGTCTGTTTGGCTATCCATTTTCAAGCGCTGCAGGGCATGGCCGACTTTCTTCAGCTGCAAGGCCGTTGCTCCGCACTTCATCAATGTATTCATCAGGGCATCTTCGAACCAGTATTCCAGGTTGGCGAAGTCGGGCTTTTTCAGGGAAGCAATAAATAGCGGAAAGCGTGTGGTGTCGTGTACGAACATCACGCAATTACGGCGCTGGATGGTGAGCAGGTTGGCATGCCAGCCGCTGAGCGGGCTGAGTTGGCCCGGCACTGTTGGCAGGGCACCGTGCGTTTTTGAGACCGGCAGATTGCCCTGTTCATCGACCGGCAATCTGGCCAGCAGTTTTTTCGTGCAATGGATTTCTATCATGGGGTTTGAGTGCTACTCAGCATGTTCATGATCAGACGGATCAGGACCTCTTTCTGTTTCGGGTCGGATTCTGCTACCAGCAGGGTGAGGGCTGCCAGGCCGGTGTCGTTGATGATGGGGTTACCGTTTGCATCGAGCAGGCGACCGTTGCGGTGCAGGAAGTCTACGAACAGGAAGGCACCACTGCGTTTGTTGCCGTCGGAGAACGGGTGGTTCTTCACCACAAAATACAGCAGATGTGCCGCTTTGCTTTCTATGGAGGGGTAAGCGGGTTCGCCGAAGACGGACTGATCCAGGTTACCAAAGATACCGGCCAGACCGGCCTCTCTTACCCGGGCGAACAGATCTGTAGCCTCGCCTCGTGCCATTAGCTGGGATTTGAGTTCCCCCAGTGCGCTCATCGCTTCTCTTTCGCTGGGCAGTTTTCCGCCTTTTTCACCTTCGGGTTCATCGAGCAGGCCTTCGTCGTAGCGTTGTAGCCAGAGGAAGGTTTGGGTGTAGCGGGAAACGACATCGACCAGACCACGGCCGGCCTGGTCGGTGAGTTCCGGGCTTTGGGCGGCTTTCTGGACCTGGGCGAGGGCCTGCTGGAGTTCGGCGGCGTTGCGCTCGAAGCGGTGGCGATCCATGACATACCCTTGATTCAGGTATGCCCGGAGTATACGCGTGGACCATTGCCGAAATTGGGTCGCCTGGGTCGAGTTGACCCGATACCCCACTGAAATTATCGCATCCAGATTGTAGTGCTTCAGGTTCCTGCGTACCCGCCGTTTGCCTTCCTGACGAACTACCGAGAAATCCTCGGTAGTTGATAGCTCATCTAACTCCCTGTCCTTATAGATATTTTTCAAGTGAAGGCTGATGTTATCAGCAGAAGTAGCAAACAACTCTGCCATCTGAGCCTGACTAACCCACAAGGTATCGGCATCCAGCCGCACCTCGATTTGCGTCTCGCCATCGGCGGTTTGATAGATCTCGATCTGCTTTTCTGTACTCATAGGGTCTCCTGGCATCCTTGCTCTGTGGGGACGGGCCCGAATCCTTTCGGGTTATCTGATCCATACTATACGTCTTGGGGTGGGGATTCATGGGCTGACTGGGCGCTCGTGTTTATTTTGGGTTGGGAGCCAAATTGAAATAGTGGCAGGGCTCATTTCAGGTTTAACGGTTGGAAGCTCTCCCTCGCTTGGGCTCGGGTTCGCGCCTCGAGAGGCGCTCCTACAGCGGGATGCCAGGCCCGTGTTTGATTTGCGGGGTTGGTGTTTAATGGTGATCTCTTTTTGATTGGCTGTGTTGGTGGGTATGCGGACTCCTCCCTGGACTGACGAGAATCAGGCGGCACTGGATCAGCGGCGTGCGTTGTTTGGGCCGACGTTGTGTCGTGGTGTTCGGCTGAAGAAGCACAAGGTGCTGGAGCGGGTGCCTTGTCCTTGTTGTGGGTATCCGACGCTGGCGCGGCGGGATGCTTATGAGATCTGCTGTCTGTGCATCTGGGAAGATGATGGGGAGGATGACGCCAATACCCAAGACTGGGGTGGTGGGCCGAATGGAGCCTATTCGCTGACACAGGCGCGGGCGAATGTTGTGGCGTTCGGGACCATGTATCACCCGGAGAATAATACGACGGTGACGGGGAATGATTCGGCGGAGATTACTGCGTTGAAGCAGGAATTGATCGGGTTGTATGAGGCGTTGCCTTCGGCAGTCGGCGAAGAAGCATTAGTTGCGCATTGGAAGGACATTCTGGATCAGGAGCGCACCTTGAGGAAGGCAGAGGAGAAACGCTGGAAGGATTTGAATCGGTAGCTCTCCGGCCGCCCTGTAGGAGCCCAGCTTGCCTGGGCGAACCGTGCAAGCACGGCTCTTCATATCGATATTTCGATGCATTGGTTTCTCCCTTCGGTCGCCTCGCTGCGCGAGGTTCGCCCAGGCAAGCTGGGCTCCTACAAAAAGCATTCGCTTGCAGGCATACCCTGAGAAAAGATCGCCTGCAGGCAGGCTCCTACGGCGAAAATTTCTTTTGTGGGAGCGGTGGTTCCACCGCGATGAAGGCGCCGCGTCGCGGCTATCGCGGTCGGACGACCGCTCTTACATCCAAGACCAGCCCTGTCGTTGGCGGACTGGTTACAGGCTTCTCCCCCATTCGGCCAACAAGTTGGCTCTCCCACAAAAAGTTCGCACCTCGAGTGGTGCTCCTACAGGTATCGTCAGGTTTGTTCGCGGAAGCGGGCGGCGATTTGTTTCAGGTTTTGCTGGACGTAGTCCACGAAGGCGGACATGGCGGGGGTGGGGTATTTGGTTTTGGGGTAGACCACGCACCAGGAGCGGCGTAAGGGGAAGCCTTTTACCGGTAGCGCTTTGAGCTGGCCCAGTTGCAGTTCGGCGCGCAGGCTCAGGCGGGGCAGGACGGCGACGCCGAGGCCGGCCATGGCGGCGTGTTTGATGGCGTCGTTGGCACCCAGTTCCATGAAGGGGGCCAGACTCAGGCGGCGCTCCTGACAGAACAGCTCCAGGGTCAGGCGGCTGCCGGAGCCTGACTCTCTCACCAGCAGTTTTTCCTTCAGAAAACGCTCCGGGGTGATGCTCTCTGCATTCGCCAGCGGGTGATCCGGGGCGGCCACGGCGATGAAATCGTTATCCAGAAACGGCAGCACGTTAAGCGGTTTGTCTTCCGGGACGATGCCGAGAATCATCAGGTGATCTTCATTGTCATCCAGGCGGCGCAGGGCTTCGGCGCGGTTCACCACGCGCAGGTTCACGGTCACGTCCGGATGGGCGGCGACGAATCCTTTCAGCAAATACGGCACCACGTACTGGGCGGTGTTCACCGCCACCAGTTTCAATTCCCCGGCCACCCGGCCCTGCTGGGCGGCCAGATCGGTTTGCAGGTTTTTCAGGGATTCGAAGATGCCGGCGGCGGTCTCGGCCAGACGCTCACCGGCGGCGGTGGTGTAGAGCTTGCGGCCCACATATTCGAACACCGGCATGTCCAGCGCGGCTTCCAATTGGCGGATCTGGCTGCTGACGGCGGGCTGGGTGAGGCCCAGCTGCTCGCCGGCGCGGCTGTAGCTGCGGCATTCATGCACCGCCAGAAACACCTGTAACTGGCGGAAGGTGAGGCGACTGAGGAGCTGGTGAAGGGTGTGCGGCATGGTGTCTCTGTGGTTTTTTGGTCTGACGTCGGACGTCGGATGTCGGATGTCTGACGACAGAAGCAACACTGCCGTCTTTTATGTTTAGCGTCCGCCGTCCGACCTCAGACGTCCGACCGCCCTGGAGCCCAGATTAAACCTGACGTTTCGCCCCACCCATAAGCAATACCTTATACTCACCTAACCAGATTCTGATTTCTACTTATGGATTGACCGGAATAGCCTCCAGACCCTCGATGGAGGAGCTTTACATGCTGAAGAAAGTCCTGATTGCCAACCGGGGCGAGATCGCGGTGCGGATCATTCGTGCCTGTGCCGAGATGGGTATCCGCTCGGTGGCGATCTACACCGAGCCCGACCGCTACGGCCTGCACGTGAAGCGTGCGGACGAGGCCTACTCCCTGGGCGATGACCCCATTGCCGGGTATCTGGACCCGCAGAAGATTGTCAGCCTGGCCAAGCAGGTGGGCTGCGATGCGATCCACCCGGGGTACGGATTCCTGTCGGAGAACGCTGAATTTGCCCGCCTGTGTGAAGAACAGGGCGTGCGTTTTATCGGCCCGAAATCCGAAGTGATCCACAAGATGGGCGACAAGACCCAGGCCCGCGACAGCATGCGCGCCGCCGGGGTGCCGGTGACGCCGGGCTCGGAAGGCAACCTGAAGGATCTGGACGATGCCCTGGCGCTGGCCGATGAGATCGGCTACCCGGTGATGCTGAAAGCCACCTCTGGCGGTGGCGGCCGCGGCATCCGCCGTTGCGACAGCGCCGACGAGTTGCGCACCCAGTATCCGCGGGTGATCAGTGAAGCCACCAAGGCCTTCGGCAGCGCGGAAGTGTTCCTGGAAAAGTGCATCGTCAATCCCCGTCATATCGAGGTGCAGATTCTCGCCGACAGCGACGGCAATGTGATTCATCTGTACGAGCGCGACTGCTCCATCCAGCGTCGCAATCAAAAGCTGATCGAGATTGCCCCCAGCCCGCAGCTCACCCCCGAGCAGCGCAACTATATTGGCGGCCTGGCGGTAACTGCCGCCGAGGCGGTGGGCTACGAGAATGCCGGCACGGTGGAATTCCTGCTCACCGGCAACGAAGTCTACTTCATGGAAATGAACACCCGGGTGCAGGTGGAGCACACCATCACCGAGCAGATCACCGGGGTGGACATCGTTCGCGAGCAGCTGCGCATTGCCGCCGGCCTGCCGCTGAGCTATCGCCAGCAGGACATCAGCTACCGCGGTTTCGCCCTGCAGTTCCGTATCAATGCGGAAGACCCGAAGAACGATTTCCTGCCCAGCTTTGGCCGCGTCAGTCATTACTACGCGCCGGGCGGCCCGGGGGTGCGGGTGGATACCGCCATCTACACCGGTTACGAGATTCCGCCCTACTACGATTCCATGTGCCTGAAGCTGGTGGTGTGGGCGCTGCAGTGGGACGACGTGATTGCCCGCGGTGAGCGCGCCCTGGATGACATGCGCCTGCACGGCATTCGCACCACCGCCAGCTACTACAAGCAGATTCTCCAGCACCCGGATTTCCGCGCCGCGGATTTCAACACCAGTTTTGTGCCCGAGCATCCGGAACTGCTGCAGTACTCGGAAAAGAAACATCCCACGGAAATGGCGCTTGCCATCGCCACCGCCCTGGCCGCCCACGCCGGCTGGTAATCCGTCGCCGAAAACAGGAATTGATCATGAGCAACAGCAACGCCAAGAAAGTCGAAATTACTGATGTGATCCTGCGCGACGCCCACCAGTCGCTGATCGCCACCCGCATGCGCACCGAAGACATGCTGCCGATCTGCGAGAAGCTGGACAAGGTCGGCTACTGGTCACTGGAAGCCTGGGGCGGCGCCACCTTTGATGCCTGCGTGCGCTTCCTCAAAGAAGATCCCTGGGAGCGTCTGCGCAAGCTGCGCGAAGCCCTGCCCAACACCCGCCTGCAAATGCTGCTGCGCGGCCAGAACCTGCTGGGCTATCGCCATTACGCCGACGATGTGGTGGAAGCCTTCGTTCAGAAATCTGCCGACAACGGCATGGACGTATTCCGGGTGTTCGATGCGCTGAACGATGTGCGCAACCTGGAAACCGCCATGAAGGCAGTGAATAAATCCGGCAAGCATGCCCAGGGCACCCTGTGCTACACCACCAGCCCGGTGCACACCCCGGAACTGTTCGTGACCATGGCCAAGCAGCTGCGTGACATGGGCGCGCACTCCATCGCCATCAAGGACATGGCCGGCCTGCTGACGCCCTACGCCACCTACGATCTGGTGAAAGCACTGAAGGAAGAAGTGGATCTGCCGCTGGTGCTGCACAGCCACTCCACGGCCGGTCTCGCGCCGCTGTGTCAGATGAAGGCCATCGAAGCCGGTGTGGATCGTATCGACACCGCCATCTCCGCCTTCGCCAGTGGCACCAGCCACCCGGCCACCGAAGCCATGGTGGCTGCACTGGCGGGTACCGAACATGACACCGGCCTGGACCTGACCCTGCTCAGCGAGATCGCCGATTACTTCCGCGAAGTGCGCAAGAAGTATCACCAGTTCGAAAGCGAATTCACTCGCGAAGACGTGTCCGTGCAGATCAACCAGGTACCGGGCGGCATGATGTCCAACCTGGCCAACCAGCTGAAAGAGCAGAACGCGCTGGACCGCATCCGCGAGGTGTTCGACGAGATTCCCCGTGTGCGTGCCGATCTTGGCTACCCACCGCTGGTGACGCCCTCTTCTCAGATCGTCGGCACCCAGGCGGTGTACAACGTGCTCTCCGGTGAGCGCTATAAGACCATCACCAATGAAGTGAAGCGTTACTTCCAGGGCGGCTACGGTCAGGCACCGGCGCCGGTGAATTCGGATGTGCAGAAGAAGGCCATCGGCAACGAGAGTCCCATGGAAGGTCGTCCGGCGGACCTGCTGTCACCGGAGCTGAACAAGCTCCGCAGCGAGATCGGTGAGCTGGCCGGTAACGAGGAAGACGTACTGACCTTTGCCATGTTCCCGGAGCTGGGCCGCGAGTTCCTGCAGCAGCGTGCCGACGGCACCCTGAAGCCGGAAGCCCTGTTGCCCGAGCCGGTGCCCGGCAAGCAAAAAGGCAGCGAAGGCACACCCACCGAGTTCATCATCGATGTGCACGGCGAAACCTATGAAGTGGCCATCACCGGTGTTGGTGAAGCAGGCAGCGGCAAGCGCAAGCTGTACCTGTCGCTGGATGGCATGCCGGAAGAGACCGTGTTCGAGCCGCTCAACGAATACGCCGCCGAAGGCGGCGGCAGCAAACGCCGCCCTGCCACCGATCCGGGGCACGTCACCACGGCCATGCCGGGTAATGTGGTGGACGTGCTGGTGAAAGAAGGCGACGTGGTGAAAGCCGGCCAGGGTGTGATGGTGACCGAAGCCATGAAGATGGAGAACGAAATCCAGGCCAACATCGCCGGCACCGTGAAAGCGGTGTATGTGGAGAAAGGGGATAGGGTGACGCCGGGTGAGGTGTTGATCGAGATTGAGGGGTAAGGGAGACGCTTCACGCAGCACGCATCAGGCAACACGCGGCTGTGGTGCGGCCTCTCCTGTGGGAGCTTGCCTGCAAGCGATATGGAATCGCCAACTGCACCATCGTTTGCAGGCAAACTCCCACAGAGGACACATCGCAGCCCAGCCGCCGTAGGAGCTAGCCTGCTGGCGATGTTGTGGTGATCAGGCGCCTTTCGCCAGCAGGCTGGCTCCTATGGAATTAATCTCAATCTCCACCCTGTGGGAGCGGTGGTTCCACCGTGAAGGTTTTGATCTGGCCTTTGGGATCGCGGTCGCACCCGGAGGGCATAGCAAACGACCGCTCCTACAACACACTTACCTCTAAGCACCTGTGGGAGCTTGCCTGCAAGCGATAAGGCATCGCCAACTGCACCATCGTTTGCAGGCAAGTTATTCGCTTCGCTCACCCTTCGGGCCGCACTCCGTGCGTTACTTCGCTACGCTACGTTCCCACAGAAGACATGGGCCCCAGCCGCCGTAGGAGCCAGCCTGTTGGCGATGTTGTGGTGATCAGGCGCTTTCGCCAGCAGGCTGGCTCCTACGGAATTAATCTCAATCTCCACCCTGTGGGAGCGGTGGTTCCACCGCGAAGGTGTTGATCTGGCCTTTGGGATCGCGGTCGAACGACCGCTCCTACAACACATCTACCTCTGAGCACCTGTGGGAGCTTGCCTGCAAGCGATGGGGCATTTCCAACCGCCGCATCGTTTGCAGGCAGACTCCCACAGGTTCAAAAGCAGACGCTAGCGTGGCACCGCCAGCACCGCGAAGGTGTCGCCTACATTGACCAGTGCCGGGTGGCGGCGGCCGATTAGCAGGGCGTTGTAGGGGGCGCGGTATTCCTGTGGGGTGGTGCCGGTGCGATGCATGTCATGGATGCGCGCGATGACTTCCCCTTCCCTTACCCAGTCCCCCAGCGCCACTGCAAATTCCAGAATCCCGGCATGCTCACTGACCCGGTAGGCATCGCCATCAGGAATTTCCAGCGCCTGTGATGGCAGGGTTTCCACTGCGCCGGGGAGCACACCGGCATGGCGCAGCACATTGTCGATGCCACGTTCGGCAATGGCAACAGTCTCCGGGGTGGTGGTGCCGCCACCGCGCAGTTCGGTGCTGATAAAGACTTTGCCCTGCCCTTCCACCGCGCTGTCGAACAGCACATCCCCTTCCAGCTCCGCCATGTACAAGGTGTAGGGCGCGCCGAAGGCGGCGGCACCGGCCAGGCAACGGGCTTCGAATGCCTTGTCGTCCATACGATGGGTAGCAGCAAAGGGAAGCAGGTCCAGGGTCTTGCCGCCGGAATGGATGTCCAGCACCACGTCACTGATGGGCACCAGATAACGGGTGAGATAGTCCGCCAGTTTTTCCGTGAGGGTGCCGGCCGGGTTGCCGGGGAAGCAGCGATTCAGGTTGCCACCATCCAGCGGCGAGGTGCGTGAGCCATTCAGCACTGCCGGATAATTGAGCATGGGCACGATGATCACCCGGCCGGAGATCTGCTCCGGCTGTAACCGGTTGGCTAGCTTCAGCAAGGCGGTGATGCCCTCGTACTCATCACCGTGATTGCCACCGGTGAGCAGCACGGTGGGGCCGTCACCGTTACGCACTACGGTGATGGGCGTCATCACGTGCCCCCAGGCAGAACCATCATGGGAATGGGGCAGCTTGAGAAAACCGTGCTGAATGCCGTCGCGGTCATAATCCACGCTGGCGATGATCGGGCTTTCGCTCATACAGGGCAACACTCACTTAAATCACATTGCCGCCATACTGCGCCTTTGTCTCTTTACTTGCACCGGGTTTCCCGGTCACCACCAATGCACTTTTTGTTTCCGAAAACCGGAATGAGACAGAAAAATTGATCTGTATCAAAACTCATTGGTTCCGGGCCTCTAGGCTGACCCCAATAAAGGAGGACAGCTCATGCAGACTCAAACCAACAACAACTATGAAAGTAGCCAGACCCTGAGCCAGGCCGTCAGCAAGGAGGCCCTGCACAAGCAGCTTGAGATCATGACCCGCCGGGTGCTGGATCCGAACGTGGGCCTGTATGGCCCGGGCTCCATGGCCTGGAAAGTCCACGGCAATATCTCGGTGATGTTCGGTGCCGGTGCCGCCAACTTGCTGCAGCTGGCGCACCCCTGGGTATCCCAGGCCATCGACCAGCACTCCCAGACCCAGACCGACCCCATGGGCCGTCTGCAGCGCACCTTCCTGAATGTGCACTCCATGGTGTTTGGCAATCTGGATCAGGTACTGGAATCCGCGGTGCGGGTGCACAACATCCACGCCAAGATTACCGGCCAGGTGTCCGAGTCCACCGGTCGCACCAGGGAGCAGACCGAGTACTTCGCCAACCAGGTGGAAGCGCTGCTGTGGGTGCACGCTACCCTGTGGATCATTGCCCTGCGGGTGCATGAGCTGTTCTACGGTGAAGTCACACCGCAAGAGCGTGAGCAGTATTACCAGGACTCCAAGCTGTTCGCTTACCTGTTCGGTATTCCCGAGGAAGCCATGCCGGAAAACTGGGATGCCTATGTGGCCTGGTTCAATGCCGTGGTGGATTCCGATCTGCTGGCCGTGGGCAAGGTGGGCCGTGAGCTGGTGGATTACCTGTTCACCATGCGCAGCTGGCTGGTACCGCTACTCAACCGCCATCGTATTCATACGTCCGTGCTGCTGCCGGAATCCCTGCGCGCGCCTTTCGGTATGCCCGCGGTGACGCCGGAGATCCAGGCCAAGTTCGATTTCGACATCAACCTGATTCGCAACGTGATGAAGCTGGTACCGGTGCACCTGCGCTGGATTCCCTCCCAGATCGAGGCCCGTCGTCGCCTCAAGGGCAAGCGCACCGATTTCATCACCCGCATGACCAACAAGCTGGTCTACGGCCGCCCGCTGCTGGTAGCCGGCACCAGACGTCAACAGACTGCCTGAACCGTTGTTATCCCGGTCCTTTCAGCCCGCCTTTGGCGGGCTTTTTTGTTGCCGCTCTGCGGCTGCATCACGCTTCATGCAACACGCGACACGCTAACCCGGGAAAGCCGTACGGTGAGAGTGCGCTTGCTCGCGAAGGCATGTTGGTGGAGGGCGGGAGAGACTTCGTTTGCAGGAAAACTGTCACATCAAAATCGAAAACCGCCTTCGGCCAATTCTGACCGGCCACGTTCCCGTTAATCTGCGATGCCCCATTTTTGCTTCCCTGCTCTTCCATCCTGGCTGCCCGGCAGTAACATGAGCTCCCATTCAAAAGCTGTTATTTGCATATCTCTCCATCTTTACCCGCATGGATGCATCATGAAAAAAGGCATTTTCGTTCTCCTGATTGGCAGCTTTGTGCTGATCGGCATCAGCAAGATTGGCCTTCAGCTGAAGACCACCTGGGACACCCAGCAACGCCTGTACGCGGGCCTTCTGGAGAACATCGTCAAACAACAAGCGAGCGTGGATGAACTTCAGGCGCGTATTGATGCTACCGAATCAAAAGCGGTGCTGTCGGATCATGATCGCTGGTTGATTGCACATCTGGGCAAGGTTCGGGACGGGCAGGTAAAACTGCTCCATGGCCTGCAAGCACAGTCACAACAGTTTTTCCTTCCGCTGTACCGCAGCTGGTTTGGCAATGGCTTCATGCTGGTCATTTTTGCCCTCACCGCGGCCATGGCTCTGCTGGGCAAACCGGGGCGCCTGAGCAAAGAAGAGCAGGACTGGTTACAACGGCCACTGCATGAGATACCCGACCTGTATGTGGATCCGGGCGCTCACCGTCACCAGCTCGCCCCACCCGGCTCGGCCAGCAATTTCATCACCGCCCGCCTGAAACCGCGCAATGCTCATCAACTTGGCATTGTGCGCAGCCGCACGCTGACCGCCATGGGCCTGGCTTTCCTGCTCGCGCCCCAGGGAGGGCTGCTGTTTGACCTGTTTACCCTGACCGACACCTTGCTTCACACGAACACCTCGTTCTTCGAGCTTCCCTGGAACACCCTGAGCAACAGCCTGATGGTATCCATCCCCTTTGCCATCGTGGGTTTGTATTTGCTGTTCAACACCAGCCACGACGTGCGGATTGACCGCCGCGAACAGGTAATTTATCTGGGTGACCGCACCCTGCCGTTCCGGGACGTGGAATCACTGCAATTGAATCAGATACTCGCTACCGGTGAGCGCACCTATCCCAACAGCCAGATCCAGCTGAACCTTAATAACGGGGAATGCCTGTCTTTGATGAATCACGCAGGTGACGACGCCATGTATGTGGACCTGGTCCGGCTGGCGCGCTTCATGGGCAAGCCGGTCGCCCTGAATCGTTAAGGAGTCTCTGAATAATTCCTTAATGACCACATAGCGTCGCCAGCACCCGCATATCCATTCCCCGACTGTCGATAAATGACGGGCCGCAACCTTCCCCCTATAATGCGCCTTTTAACCGGGATCACAGGGACCAGCTCGTATGGCCGACAAAGGCACGCTCTATATCGTTTCCGCCCCGTCCGGCGCCGGCAAGACCAGCCTGGTGGCGGCGCTGGTCGACAAGCTGGCCCAGCTGCGTCCTTCCATTTCCCATACCACCCGGCCGATACGCCCCGGTGAGCAGGACGGGGTGAACTACCACTTCACCGACCGCGATGCCTTTGTCCGTCAGGTGGAACAGGGTCGCTTCCTGGAGCATGCCGAGGTGTTTGGCAACCTGTATGGCACCAGCTCCGACTGGGTGAAACAGACCCTCAATGGCGGTGAAGATGTGGTGCTGGAGATCGACTGGCAGGGTGCCACCCAGATCCGCAAGCAGATGCCGGAATCGGTGAGCATCTTTATCCTGCCGCCGTCACTGGAAGTACTGGCCGAGCGGCTGCGTGGCCGGGATACCGATGGCGAGGACGTGATCCAGCGTCGTCTGGACGGCGCCCAGGAAGAAATGAGCCATTACGGCGAGTTCGACTACCTGATCGTGAACGATGACTTCAACCGGGCCCTTTACGAGCTGGAAGCCATCGTCGAGGCCCGCCGCCTGGATACCCGCCGCCAGAGCGTCCGGCTGGAGCCGGTGCTGGCGAATCTGCTGGCGAAGCGGTAAGAATCGCCTGCAGGCAGGCTCCTACCGGGCCGTCTGCTGTAGGAGTTCCTCTTGAGGGACGAAGGCTCTTGTGATTTCGGGCCGTGGTGTTCGCCCCTCGAGAGGGGCTCCTACAAAAGGCGGCGGCTCTGGTTTGTATGTGGGAGCGTGCCTGCACGCGATAGGGCATATCCAACCGCACCATCGTCTGCAGGCAGACTCCCACAGCCTCGCTGTCGCTCGGAGCGCCATGCAAGCATGGGCTCCTGCGAAGTCTGTGGCCCGCCGGCACTGGACTGATCAGCTTTTCGCCATTAAAATCCCCGCCTTGCGAATTTATGTTGGTGTTGCCCGCTGGCCGCACCCGCCTGTAGGAGAACAGCATGGCACGTGTAACCGTAGAAGATTGCCTGGAACAACTGGATAACCGCTTCGAGCTGGTACTGGTGGCAGGCAAGCGCGCCCGTCAATTGCAGACTGGTGGCAAGGAGCCGCGTGTGGCCTGGGAAAACGACAAGCCCACCGTGGTTGCCCTGCGTGAAATCGCCGAAGGTCACGTGACTGCGGATTCCGTGGACAGCCCGCTGGCTGACCGCAACGCCGACGTGGACGAGCTGGCCCTGCTGACCCAGTCTTTCGGCGAGTAATTCGCCCCTGCGACGGCGGAAATACCCCGGTATTTCCGCCTGACAGCGCAATAGCCTCCCTCCGGTTTGCCGATAGGCACAACCTGTCTCCTTGTCATAGACAAAGCCCGTCCTCAAATCTAAGCTAAGAGTGAATCTAACCAGCTACTCGCCAAGGGCGTGACGAGGACTTTTGCCCACCATCCATAACCTGGAAAAACGGCTACGCAGTTACCTGGACGACGAACAGATCGGCCAGGTCGTACGCGCTTATCATTTTGCCGAGAAGGCACATGAAGGGCAGTACCGCCGTACCGGCGATCCTTACATCACCCACCCGCTGGCGGTCGCCAATATCCTCACCGACATGCACATGGACCATGCCTCCCTGATGGCGGCCATGCTTCATGATGTGATCGAAGACACCGGCGTCAGCAAGGAACAACTGGCCGACGAGTTCAGCGAGGAAGTGGCTGAGCTGGTGGATGGCGTCTCCAAAATCGCCCAGATCAAGTTCGAGTCCAAGGCCGAGCAGCAGGCGGAAAACCTGCGCAAGATGATGCTGGCCATGACCCGGGATATCCGCGTCATCCTGATCAAGCTGGCGGATCGCCTGCACAACATGCGCACCCTGCATGTGATGCGCGCAGAAAAGCGCCGCCGTATCGCCACCGAAACCCTGGAACTGTACGCCCCCATCGCCTTCCGGCTGGGCATGTACAACATGCGGGTGGAATACGAAGACCTGGCCTTCCACGCCATCTACCCCATGCGCGCCAAGCTGATTGGCCAGGCGGTGAAGAAGGCCCGCGGTAACCGCAAGGAAATTCTTACTACCATCAAGACCAGCCTGGAACACTGCCTGGAAGAAGAAGGCATCGAGGCGCGGGTGCTGGGCCGCGAGAAGCATCTCTACAGCATCTATAACAAGATGAAGGAACAGCACAAACCGTTCGCCGACATCATGGACGTGTTTGGTTTCCGCATCATCGTCGACCGGGTCGACACTTGTTACCGGGTACTGGGCGCTGTACACAACTACTTCACCCCAATCCCCGGCCGCTTCAAGGATTACATCGCCATCCCCAAGGCCAACGGCTACCAGAGCCTGCACACCACCCTCAAGGCGCGCTCCGGCATTCCCCTGGAAATGCAGATCCGCACCGAGGAAATGGAGGCCATGGCCAACAACGGCATCGCCGCCCACTGGCTGTACAAGTCCGATGGCGAGCCCGGCACGCCCACCCACAGCCGCACCCAGAGCTGGATGCAGCGCCTGCTGGAACTGCAGCAGAAGACCGGTAACTCCATGGAGTTTATCGAGAACGTGAAGGTGGACCTGTTTCCGGACGAGGCCTACATCTTTACGCCGAAGGGGGACATCAAGGAACTGCCCGGCGGCGCCACCGCGGTGGATTTTGCCTACGCGGTACACACCAAGGTGGGCAACAAGTGCGTGGCCGCGCGTATCGACGGCAAGCTGGCCGCACTCTCCACGCCGCTGGAATCCGGGCAGACGGTGAAGATCATCACCGCCCCCAATGCCACCCCCAACCCGGCCTGGCTCAACTTCGTGGTCACCGGCAAGGCGCGCACCAACATCCGCCACTTCCTTAAACACCAGCAGCGGGAAGATGCGGTGGAGTTGGGTCAGCGTCTGCTGGAGAAAGCCCTGCACAGTTACGACATGGGCCTGGACGACCTGCCCATCGAGCGGGTGGTCAGCGAGCTGGCCGGTAACGGTTACTTCGAGCTGGACGACCTGCTGGAAGATATCGGCATCGGCAACCGCCTGGCCCCGCTGGTGGCCAGGAAGCTGGCCGGCGCCCGGGACGATGACGAACGCCAGGAAGATGACCGCAAGCCGCTGGCCATTCGCGGCAGTGAAGGGCTGATGGTAAGCTATGCCAAGTGCTGCTACCCGCTGCCCGGCGATACCATCATCGGCCATCTCAGTGCCGGCCGCGGCATCGTGGTTCACCGCGATACCTGCAAGAACCTGCTGGCGGAAATGCGCAACGCGCCGGAAAAATGCATCGCGCTGAGCTGGGACAAGGACGTGGAGCAGGAATACACCGCCGCCCTGCGTATCGAACTGATCAACAAACGCGGCGTGCTGGCCACCCTGGCCAACAGCGTGTCCGAGCTGGGTTCCAACATCGACACCATCGACATGGCCGAGAAGGACCCCACCCTCACCATCCTGAACGTGACCATGACCGTCAAAGACCGCATCCACCTGGCCCGCATCATCAAGAAGCTGCGCACGCTGGACAGTATTGTGCGGATTCACAGGCTTTAAGGTCCAGCCGCATTCTTTACCCTGTGGGGGCTTGCCTGCAAGCGATTTCCTGCGATTAAACTGCACCATCGCTTGCAGGCAAGCTCCCACAGCAGGCCAGAACATTGCGAGCGGGTTTAAGGCAACCAGATACAGTCCCAATGCGGGTAATCTCGTACACTCTTCACCAACCCTGCCCGCAACGGGTTTGCCACCACATACCTTGCCAGCCCCTTTAGATCCTCTTCCCGCCTCACGGCGTGATCATGAAAGCCCTGCTGCCACTCACATCCATGACCCGCGGACCTGAGCTTGCGTGTAGCACAGGATTTGACCCGCTGCACCACCGACGACAGTGAGCCCCGATCTCCCAGCTGCATCAGCCAGTGGAAATGGTCCGGCATGACCACATAAGCCAGAGTGACGGCATAACCTGCCTGCTCACACTCCATAAGCTGCTGAACCAGCGTCCTTGCAGGTAACAAGGATTCAAAATAAGGCTGTCGCCCATCGGTGACGGAGGTAATCAGGTAAACCCTCTGTGATTCACTGTAGCGGCCCCTTCTCAGGCTTTTACTGTCAGGTAGTTGGCTCATATCCAGCAAGGCTACCGCCTCCCAGCCGGTGCAAAAGTAAGCCAGAAGCACTGTTTGATGTGGGAGCTTGCCTGCAAGCGATGTCATACTTTTCCAGCCACGAATCGCTTGCAGGCAAGCTCCCACAGGGAAACAACAACCGACAGCCACCGCTATTGCGTGCAGCCCGGTGGCGTGCCAGCATAGCCGGTTCCTGATTTCGCCTGCTGGCCTGTGGCCGGGGGCACAACTGACGAAGAACCGATCATGTCCAACCATTCTGTAATCAGCACCGACAAGGCCCCGCAGGCCATTGGCACTTACTCCCAGGCGATCAAGGCCGGCTCCACTGTGTATCTGTCTGGTCAGATTCCACTGGTCCCTGCCACCATGGAGCTGGTGGACGGCGATATGGAAGCCCAGATCGAGCAGGTATTCAGCAACCTGACCGCGGTGTGCGAAGCGGCCGGCGGCTCTCTGCAGGACATCGTCAAATTGAACATCTTCCTCACCGACCTGAGCCACTTTGCACTGGTCAACGAGGTAATGGCACGTCACTTCCAGCAGCCCTACCCGGCCCGTGCCGCCATCGGCGTGGCCGCCCTGCCCAAGGGCGCCAGCGTGGAAATGGACGGCATCATGGATATTGCCTGAAAGCCGCTTCACGCAACACGCAGCATGCAACACGCGCCCGCTTTCAGCGGGCGTTGTTGTTTTTGGCATCGAGCATCTGGCCTCAGGCATCCGGCGCGTTCCTCTAAACCCTCCCAAAGGATGGGAGACAGACGGGTTGAAAAGGCGCAGGATCAAACACAGGTAAAAGGAAGCACCTTTATTCATCTACAAACCGCAGAGGGAGAGCGATATGGATACCGCCACCCACAACCTCAACACCCTGTTTGCCCAGCTCGGACTGGACGACAGCGACGCCGGCATCGAAGATTTCATTCAGGCCCATGCCGGCAAACTCGACACCAGCATGAACCTCCATCAAGCGCCGTTCTGGTCTGAATCCCAGGCGAAGTTCCTGGCGGAATCGGTCCGCGAGGATGCGGACTGGGCGGAAGTGGTGGATTCGTTGAGTGCGCTGTTGCGGCATTAAGGCAGCGGCGAGCTCCGGGCTCCGGGCTCCGGGCTCCGGGCTCCGGGCTCCGGGCTCCGGGCTCCGGGCTCCGGGCTCCGGGCTCCGGGCTCCGGAAGACTACTCCGTAGGAGCTTGCCTGCAAGCGATCCGAGCCTAAGCGAGGTAAAGATTCCAGAAGCGAGTGACGAGTACCGAGTTTCGAAAATCTACAACCAGCGGCCAGGCATAAGGTTTTGCCCTTCGAAACTCGGTACTCGCAACTCGAAACTGATTACCTCGCTTGGGCTCGGATCGCTTGCAGGCAAGCTCCCACAAGGGTAGCCCCGAGGGGCCAGGGAGCGGGCCGGAGCGGCTTTCGGATGACACGCCCTTAATCCGCGTTGCAGCTAACAGCTTGTATCTACCCGATCGGCAGCAGCAACAGAATCCGGTCGAAGAACAGACAGTAGAGCGTGATCGGGAACGGCAGACCAAGCAGGGTGCCTATCACGTAGGGGCGCAGCGGGACGCCGCTGAGCGCCAGGGTGTAGTTGAGCGCCGGCATGGTCTGAAAGAGCATCCGCAGCACGGTCACACTGCGCACCGGATGGGTATCGAGCCGGGCGAGAATCTTCTTCGCCCAGGGGTTGTTGATTTCCCGCAGGGCATTGCCACCCAGGCCGCGCACCAGGGCGAAGGTCACCAGGCACGAGGTCACCGCCGCCATATATGTCACCATGCCGCCCATGACCGTGCCCAATGCCAGAATCGCTGCCACCAAAAAGATCCAGCCCGGCAACTGGATCAGATTACCCACCACAAACACCACGATGAAGACGATCGCCCCACTCACCGGGTTTGCCTCAAGCTGCTCACGCAGGAACGACACCGACAACTGCTCGCGCAAACCGGTCATTTCCACGGCGATCAAGACCAGCGCGATAACCATGAGCAACATGATCAGCCGGCGATAGCGAGTGAGGGACAGGGCAAGTGACACGGTAAAAGATCCTGAAAACAACCAAAGGGGGAAGTCTAGACCATTTGCACCGGGAAAGAATGTGAAGGGGCGCCGCTAGCTTCAAGTTAGCAAGGGTATGCCTTCCAGCAACCGGGCCACGCCTGAATCGTGCTGTAGGAGCGCCACTTGAGGCGCGAATAGTCCCGGTTTGTGAGTTACCAGTGTCGAGAGCCGAGAGCTGGGAAGACGAGCCGGCTCCGGGATTTTGCCTTTCGAAGCTCGCTTCTCGCAACTTGAAACGGTTTGGTTCGCGCCTCAAGTGGCGCTCCTACAGCAGATGGCGCGCGCCAGGCGTAACCCGTGAAACCTGGAGGAGGGGTGATAACACCGTGGGAGACTCAGCTTGCTGAGCGAATTAGCGCTTTCATCACGCTCAAGCGCCTGCCTGTTACGGGAACCTCGCTGGCCAGCCAGTGCCATTCATTCAGCAAGCTGAATTTCCCACAGGGCCGCGCCACAACCTCTCACCGCTTGAGGGTTCGCGGGCACGGCCTCTCAAACTGGGAAAGCCTTACCCGCGTTGCAGCTTGAAGCTTGTGGCTTGCAGCTTACTTCAGCCCAGCTTGAGTTCGGACTCAAGCACGGCCTGATAGCCCTCAGGCAACACATCGGCCCAGGCATCCAGCCCTTCGCGCAGCCCTTCCAGAGTATCGGCCACCAGATTGGCATGGCCCACCTTGCGACCGGGGCGCACACTCTTGCCGTACCAGTGCACCACACCCGGATGTTGCAGCCAGGCGTTTTCGAACGGGGTGCCGATCAGGTTAACCATGGCGGAGGGGCCGTGGACGTTGAGGGCGTGCAGGGGAACGCCGGCGAGGGCGTGAACGTGCAGATCGAACTGGGACCAGTCGGCCCCTTCATGGGTCCAGTGGCCGGAGTTATGTACCCGCGGGGCAATCTCGTTGACCATCAGCTGGCCATCCACTTCGAAGAACTCCACCGCCATGACGCCGGCGTAATCGAGCTCTTCCATGATGCCCTTGAGCATCTGTTCCGCAGGCTTCTGCAGATCCGCACAGGCGTTGGCCGGGGCCAGGCTCAGGCGCAGGATGCCATCCACGTGCCAGTTGCGGGTGAGCGGGTAGAACAGGGTTTCCCCGCTGATGCTGCGTGCGCCGACGATTGACAGCTCACGACGGAAGGGAATCTTCTTCTCGACGATGGCCTTGCCGGCCAGCTCCGCAGCCGGGACGGAGGAGAGGTCACCGCCCTCGCCCACAATCCAGGTCCCGCGACCGTCATAACCGCCAGAGCGGGCCTTCACTACCACCCCGCCGAACTGGTCCACGGCGGCCTGCAGGTCTGCCTCTTTGTCCAGCAGCACCCAGGGAGCGGTGGGAATGCCCAGCTTGTCGAGCATGAATTTCTGGGTGAAGCGGTCCGGAATCACCTGCAGGGCACCGCGGGCCACACAGCGATCGCTTTTGGCCAGATCCGCAGACAGCCCTTCTTCCGGGAAGGCTTCGCGCTCCACGGTGATCACCGGGTAACGTTCCTGACACTCTTCCCAGCTGATCGGCACCGCCAGATCGGAGGTACCCGGCAGCAGCAGGGCGCGCTCCGGGTCATAACGGTCTACCACCAGGCCCAAGCGGGCAGCGGCTTCCGCCATCATCAGGCCAAGCTGGCCACCACCAAGAACGAGTACACGATTCATAGCAGGTCCGTTAGAGCAAATCAGGGGGCAGGTGCCGTGTCGGGGATTACCCCTGACCCAGCTCCGCGTTGGCCAGCACCTCGTCAGCGCGGGAGGCTTTCCAGTCGGCGATCTTCTTGAGCAGCGCCGGGTTTTCCGTGGCCAGCATCTGGGAGGCCAGCAGCCCCGCATTCCAGGCACCGGCGGTACCGATAGCCAGGGTGCCCACCGCCACGCCCTTGGGCATTTGCACGATGGACAGCAGGCTGTCCCAGCCGGACAGGGTGCGGCTTTTCACCGGCACGCCGAGTACCGGCAGCGGGGTCAGCGAAGCAATCATGCCGGGCAAGTGGGCGGCGCCGCCGGCCCCGGCGATGATCACCTTGTAGCCGTTGTCGTGGGCGGTTTTGGCGAAGTCGTACATGCGCTGGGGGGTGCGGTGGGCAGAGACCACTTCCGCTTTCCAGCCAACACCAAACTGGGTCAGGGCGTCACAGGCTTCTTTCATGGTTTCCCAATCGGACTGGGACCCCATTACCACGGCAACCGGTGTGCTCATTCACTTCACTCCATTGCGCCCACCACGGGCATTTGCGGCGCATCGGCATACCGGCACCGCCACAGACACGAAATTGAGGCGCACACTTTACTAATGCCTGCGCCGGAGGCAAGTCTATCGGCGAAAAAATCACCAATTCCCGGGGCATTCTCCGACAGGAGGGGGATTTTAGCGTGAAAACGCCGGAAATGCGCTCGGAAGGCCAGTTCAAAGTTCAAAAGGCGCGGGTGGTTATGTTCCACCTGTGGGAGCCAGCCTGCTGGCGATTGTGAGCTTTTCCAGGCCTGAATCGCTTGCAGGCAAGCTCCCACAGGATGGGCAATCAGGCCTTGGACGCGGCGAAGGCGGGCCTGATACCAGCAGGCCGGGCCCGCGTTTGAACTTTTCAACTTTAAACTTTCAACTGCTCCTCTCCGCCAGCACCTGGGTATACCCTTCATGATAACCAGGATATTTGAGGGTGTAGTGCCCCTGGGAGATATACAGGCTTTTCACCTGCTTGCCGGCGGGCGTGTTGTTGAGTGTGTCATCGGGCACTTCGAGAGTGAGGCCCTGCTGTTCGGCCAACCACTGCAGTACATCCAGATTGCGGCCGCCCACGTTGTCGGTGCCCACCACCAGCGGTGGCATGTCACGACCTGCCAGCCAGCCGTCCACCACGCTGTGCAGCAAGCCTACACAGTCGTCACGATGAATGCGGTTGGTCCACCTGGCGTCCGGCAGGGCTTCCTCTCCGCGGGCGAGACGGGCGGCCTTGTCGATCATCCGGTAACGCCCTGGACCATAGATGCCGGTAAACCGCACCGCCGTGCCCATGGCGCGGATGCTGATTTCCTCTTCCGCGGCCAACACCACCTTGCCGTTATAACGCTCCGGCTTCGGCGGCGTGGCTTCGTCCACTTCGCCGCTGAGTTCACCGAACACGGCGCTGCTGGAAACAAACACCACCGGCGGCAGGGGCTGCTGCTGCGCCAGCGCATCCAGCAGGGTCAGGGGCGCGCGCACGTAGGCTTTCAGGTAGCCCTCTTCATTGTATTCAGAGGGCGTCATGATGATCACCAGCAGATCCACCTGATCCGGCGGCAACATGGCCGCGCCCTCGGTAAGATCCTGGCTGTACAACTCCACGCCAGCCGGACAGCTGTCACCGCGACGAATCGCACTGACGCGGTGCCCCTCCGCCAGCAATGTTTCCGCCAGCCCGGAACCCAGATCCCCCAGACCAGCAATCAAGATGTGAGACATTTGAAAACCAATTAATAGTGAATAATGAATAATGAATAACGAAAACCCGCCGGCACTACCCACGCGAAAGCGCGACCCCGAACGGTGAAAATACTACCCACCTCAGCCGCGAGTTATTAACTATTAATTATTCATTATTAATTAATAGCCCCTCTGGCATCGCCCCCTACACAGGTGCACAATGCAGAGACCATCGGTTTAACGTATCGACACCATGACACTAACAGAACTACGCTATCTAGTCGCCCTGGCCCGTGAGCGCCATTTTGGCCATGCCGCCCAGGCCTGCAATGTGAGCCAGCCCACCCTCAGTGCGGCCATCAAGAAGCTTGAGGAGCAGCTGGGCATGCCCCTGTTCGAGCGTCGCCCACGGGAGGTGGTCGTCACGCCTCAGGCTGAACCGATTGTGGCCCAGGCGCAACGGGTGCTGGAACAGGCCGACCTGTTGTCACAGATGGCCATGAGCCAGCGTGACCAGCTGGGCTCGCCGCTACGGGTGGGCGCCATCTTTACCGTGGCACCGTATCTGTTCCCTACCATGGTGCCGCAGGTGCGCAAGGCCGCACCGGACATGCCCCTGTTCATTGAAGAAAACTACACCCATGTGCTGCGCCGCAAACTGGAACACGGCGAGTTGGATGCCATCATCGTAGCGCTACCGTTTTCCGGTGGCGGCCTGGTGCGGGCACGCATGTATGAGGAATCGTTTTCGGTGCTGCTACCCAAGGATCACGACTGGTCCGATCAGGAAAAGATCGCGCCGGAACAACTGCTCAACGAAACCCTGTTGCTGCTGGGCGAAGGCCACTGTTTCCGTGATCAGGTCCTGGAGCTGTGTCCGGCCATCGATTCGCAGACCCAGAAAAACCTGGTGCAGATCGAAGGCGGCTCCCTGGAAACCCTGCGCCACATGGTGGCCGGTGGGCTGGGTGTCACCGTGCTGCCCAACTCTGCGCTCTACCAGCATGGCTACGACAAGGACACCTTCACTGTTAGACCGTTTGAAGAACCGGTGCCCTCGCGGACCATTGCGCTGGTGTGGCGAGACAGCTTCCCGCGACCCAAGGCCATCGAGGTACTGCGCCAGGCAGTGCCCAAGGAAGGGTTGTCGGGTTAACGATGGGCAGAAGCAAGTTTCACGTTGCACGTCGCAACGCGGATCAGGCCACAGCGGGATTCGAGTCTGCTCTTTCGCGCCAGCACCCGGGTTGCTTCGCGGGCAACAAACCCGGACAGGTATATCCAGCCCCTGTCGCGCCTTGCAACTTGAAACTTGAAACTTGCATCTTCGTACCGCCTGCCCACAATCGCCATGCATGCCTAGCGCCCACAGGAAGGGGTTGATGGCCAGTGATTCCCTCTCCAGTCTCCCGCTTCACCGCCTCAAGGGCGTGGGACCGGCTGCGGCCGAGAAACTGACCAAGCTGGGTCTGCATAATCTGGAAGACCTGCTGTTCCACCTGCCCTTTCGTTACGAAGACCGCACCCGTATCACCCCCATCGGCAGCCTGCGCCCGGAAACCGGGGTGGTAATCGAAGGGGAGGTCATGGCCGCGGATGTGGTCTTCGGGCGCCGCCGGGCCCTGCTCTGCAAGGTAGCTGATGGCACCGGCATGGTGGCGCTGCGTTTTTTTCATTTCACTGCAGCCCAGAAAAACAACCTGGAGCGGGGACGTCCGATCCGGGTGTACGGCGAGCCCCGCCCCGGTGCGGCCGGGCTGGAGTTCTATCACCCGGAATACCAGATCGCCCACGGCAACCAGCCGCTGCCGCCACTGGAAAAAGCCCTCACCCCGGTGTATCCCACCACCGATGGCGTCCACCAGAAAACCCTGCGCAAGCTCACCACCCAGGCACTGGATTACCTGCAGGCGCATCCTCCCGAGGAACTGATCCCCCACGCCCTGCTCGATCAGAGCGGGCTACCCAGCCTCACCGAAGCACTACACAAGCTGCATAACCCACGCCCGGATGATCCGGTGAACCTGTTGCTGGACGGCAAGCACCCGGCAGTGAAACGACTGGTGATGGAAGAGATGGTGGCGCACCAGCTGGGCATGTTGCAGAAGCGTGCCGGGCAAAAAGCCTTCCATGCCCCGAGCCTGGCCGGCACCACCCTGTTCGATCGACTGCAGGAGAGCCTGCCGTTTGCCCTCACCGGCGCCCAGCAACGAGTGATCGGTGAACTGATGACCGATATGCGCCAGCCGCACCCCATGTTGCGGCTGGTGCAGGGGGATGTGGGCTCGGGCAAGACCCTGGTGGCCGCCGCCGCCGCCCTGGCCGCCATTGAAGCGGGCTACCAGGTGGCACTGATGGCGCCCACGGAACTGCTAGCCGAACAGCATCGCGACAACTTCCGTCACTGGCTCGCGCCACTGGGCATCGAGGTGGCGTGGCTGGCCGGCAGCCTGGGAATGAAGGCCCGGCGAGAAACCAACGCCGCTCTGGCCGATGGCTCGGCACAGATTGTGGTGGGTACACACGCCCTGTTCCAGGAGGCGGTGCAGTTCCATCGCCTGGGCCTGACCATCATTGACGAACAGCATCGCTTCGGGGTGCAGCAACGCCTGGCCCTGCGCGAAAAGGGCCGCTTCGAGACCCGCCATGGTGTGCAGGTGCCCCATCAACTGGTACTCACCGCCACGCCCATACCCCGCACTCTGGCCATGAGCGTGTACGGCGATCTGGACACCTCGGTGATCGACGAAATGCCACCGGGGCGTAAACCCATCGACACCCTGGTACTGCCCGAGGGGCGTCGCCCCCAGGTGATCGAGCGCATCAACGATGCCTGCCGCGCGGGCACCCAGGCCTACTGGGTCTGTACCCTGATTGAAGAATCCGAGGAACTGCAGGCCCAGGCGGCGGAAGCCACCTTTGAAGAACTGCAGGCGGCCCTGCCGGACCTCACCGTGGAACTGGTGCACGGGCGCATGAAGGCAAAGGAAAAGGCTGAGCGCATGGCACGCTTTGCCAGCGGCGAGGCACAACTGTTGATCGCCACCACCGTGATCGAGGTGGGGGTGGATGTGCCCAACGCTACCCTGATGGTGATGGAAAATGCCGAACGGCTGGGCCTGGCCCAGCTGCATCAGCTGCGCGGCCGGGTGGGTCGGGGTGGTGAACAGAGTTACTGCCTGCTGCTTTACAAGAGCCCACTGTCTCACACCGGCAAGAAGCGGCTCGCGGTGATGCGTGAAACCACCGACGGCTTTGTGATTGCCGAGGAAGACCTGAAACTGCGCGGCCCCGGTGAATGGCTGGGCACCCGGCAGACCGGCGACCTGGCCTTCCGGATTGCTGATCTGGTAAGGGATGAAGCCCTGATGGAACCGGCCCGAGAGGTGGCCGACCGGCTGCTGGACGAGTGCCCGACGCTGGTGGACCCGTTGTTACGCCGCTGGCTTAAAGGCGGCCAGGATTATGCGGATATTTAGGGGACGCCGGATGCTGGACGCCTGAGGCCTGACGGTAAAACCAGGCCATGGCTATCTATCACCGTAGGAGCCAGCCTGCTGGCGATTCGGCCTTGATCGACGCTCTATCGCCTGCAGGCAGGCTCCTACGGCATGAAGAGCGCCGAGGTTAGCGTCTGGCGTCTGGCCTCTGGCGTCCAGCATCCTGCCTGCATTCACTCCCCAGCCAGAATCTTCACCGGGATCCACTTGTGCTTCAGACGCATGAGCTCGCCACTGTTCATCCAGTCCTTCAGCACCGCATCCACCTGCTCTTTCAACAAGCGGTTTTCCGGAGCCATGACCCAGGCCAGCTGCTCGCTGGTCAGTGGCTTGTAGAGACCGAGCAGTCCGGACTGGTATTTGGGATTGTTGGCCAGATTCCAGACCGTGGGCGCATCATGGACGTAGGCGTCCACTTGGCCGGCGATCAACGCCTCCATGGCGGAGGCATTACTGTCAAAGCCCACACCATTGCTGATTCGCTTCATCACCAGAGCTTCACCGGTGGTGCCGTTCTTGTAACCAATACGGAAGTCGCTGCGTAGCAACACCCCCGGCGCCGCCAGCAGGCCCGCATCTTCCAGGCGAATCACTGCCATCTGCCCGATGGTGGTATAGGGGAGGCTGAACAGGAAATGTTGCTGGCGCTCAGGCGTGATTGAAATACCGGACATGATGATGTCGATATCCCCTGCCTGCAGTGCCGCAAACAATGCCGGCAGTGAGTAGCGCTGAAACTGCACCGGGCGATCCAGAGCCTCGCCCAACCCATGGGCAAAGTCCACTTCCAGACCAGCCAGCTCACCGTTCTCATCCTCGAAAACGATCGGCGGATAATCTGCCATCACGCCCACGCGCAGCGTGTCCCCGCTGCTGCCACCCTGGCTGGCACAACCGGCCAGCAGTGACACCAGCAACAGAACCATAACCGATAAAAACCGCATTGATGCTTCCTTGTCCATGAATCGTAAACCGCCCGACACAAGCGCCGAGCCTGAAAGGCACAGCCATCCTGCCACAATCCCGCCTTCAAGACGCGGCCCTGTTAACCGCAGCGCAGCAAAAGCCGAAACAAAGTCTGAGCCTCCACTGCCACTGGCTCAAGCGCAAACTTTTATCAACGCATCAGCCGCGCATGGAAAGCACACCTCCTTTCCCTTATCTTGGTGACCACGACTCAGCTGGAAGGGATTGATCATGCCGAATACACGGACGTTTCACCGCTCACCACTCATTCTTGTTGGCACCCTGTCAGCTCTGGCCTGGCAATCAGTGGCTAACGCAGACTCCCTGGCAATGGATGAAACCTTCTCCATTTCCGCTGGCAGTTATCATGTATTCAGGGCCGACACCACGCTGTCGCTGGTCAGCCGGAATGCCGGGGCCGGGGCAGCAATCCGTCCCGCCGACACGCTCGGGCTGGATCTGGAGAACACCGTCCTCAAGGTGAACGGCCGCTATCGCTTCACCCCCAGGTCGCAGGTCTCGGTGTCCTGGTTCAAGGTGGACACTGACGCACGGCGAGATCTTCAATCCGATGTGGAATGGGTTGCGCCAAACGGAGACGACATCACCCTGGCCGCCGGCAGTCGGGTAGACAGCAGCATGGATTACGAAATCAGCAAGGCCAGCTACTTCTACTCCTTCTATCACAATGAAAAAGTCGAACTGATGGTGGGCGGCGGCTTGCACGTGTCCCGCTTTGCCATTGATATCGATGTGCTCAGCACGCCGCCCGGGGCAAGCAGCACGCAACAGGCAGAAAGCGCCGCCACCACCCTTCCACTGCCCACCCTGGGCTTCGGCCTCAATTACCGGGTCACCCCCCGGTTCCACTGGTTCCTGCGAGGTGATGGCTTCTATCTTGAGTTCGACGAGTGGAAAGGGCTGTTCACCGATCTGGAAGTCGGGGCCGAGTACCGCCTCTGGAAAGGGCTGGGCGTGGGGGCCGGGCTGGCCACCAACAACCTGAACGTGACCGAGACCACCTCCAAATACAAGTTCCGCTATGACAACCGGCTGAGCGGAGCCCATCTTTATCTTTCCTGGACGCATTAAAACTGTAGCAAGGCACCCTGCCCGGGCGTATGATCGCGCGCCCTCGCCAGACTGGCTGGCGGGGGTAACCTTTCATGTACAGGAGCAAGCCCCATGGCTGCAGCCCCCAAACCCCTGCGTAACTGGGCGGCCATCGACCCGTTGATGCGCAAGGGTGGAGCCCATCAGGCACCGAAAAAACAGACCCGCCCGAAACTGGATTGGCGCGACGCGCTGGATGATTTCGAAGACTGGCAAGATGAAGCATCCGGCGACAATGTAACGGGCGACAACGAGGGGGCAGAAGCCCCCTTTTTTTTGGTCGCTCTGCGGCTGCTCCACGCTTCACGCACCAAGCTACACGCAGAAATCCAGCTGGCGGCCCCCCCCGTGGGAGCTTGCTTGCAAGCGAAAGGGTTTTGACCAAGGCGTGCTATCAGAAGCTTCGTTCAGCAAGCTGAATCTCCCCACCAGGACAGGATATCGCACTCGCCCAATCCCGACCTTCCTCTGTTTCCTTTTAACCCGCAATGCTCTCTCTTATTCGCGGCTCTGCGGCTGAGACACCCGTGGAGAGCCCTTCACGCCAACACTTCTGAGTTCCGGTACTTTGAGTTTCTAAACTCGTCTCTCGTTACTCGCGACAGAATGCCGATCCTCACTCCACCGCATCCACCATTTCCCTGACGGATTTCGTCATTGTTGGCTGTCGTTCCTGAAGGCATCCTGTTCAGAACCAGCCAGTTCTGAGCGGATTAACCATGACTGACCAACGCATTCTTGTTACCGGTGCCACCGGTGCCCAGGGCGGCGCCCTGATTCCCCTGTTGCTTGAAAAGGGCTTTAGCGTGCGCGCCCTGACCCGTAATCCCGACAAACCTGCCGCCAAAGCGCTGGCCCGTGAGGGGGTGGAGGTAGTCGCCGGCGATCTGGATGACAGTGTGTCCCTGCAGCTGGCCTGCAAGGAGTGTTACGGCGTCTTTGCGCTGCAGAATTTCTGGGAAAAGGACGTCGGCTACCAACGCGAGATTGATCAGGGCATTCGCCTGGCGGATGCCGCCGCTGCCGCAGGCGTGCAGCATTTCCTGCAGACGTCCGTGGCCGGCTGCGAAGAAGCCGGCAATGTGTTGCACTTCGCCAGCAAATGGCAGATCGAGCAACACATCGAAAAGCTTGGCCTGCCCTTCACCATGTTGCGCGAAGTGTTCTTCATGGAAAATTTCTTTGAACCGGTGATGGGCAACAAAGGCAAGAAGGCCATCAATCCGGCCCTGGTGCTGGCGACGCTGGACGGGTGTCTGGACAAGGACGTCCCTTTCCACATGGTTACCGTGGACGATATCGCCCGGGCCAGCGCCGAGATCTTTGCCAACCCGGACAAGTTCATCGGCACCCGCCCGGACCTGGCCAGCGATGTGCTGACCGTGGCACAAATGAAACACATCTACCGCAAGGTGACTGGCAAGCGTCCGCTGCCCTTCCGCATTCCGCTCTGGGCCCTGCGCCTGAGTAACGCGGAAGCCGCCCGGCAGTATGTGTGGAACAACACCGTGCGCTGGCGTTTTGATGTGGACGCCGTCCGCAAGGACTTCCCGTTCCTCACCTCATTCGAAACTTTCCTGCGCCAGCGCCTTGCCGCCCGGGATAACAAAAACCACTAATCAGGGAGAACGCCGTGCCGGTTATTTATGTGGAACATCCATTCAAACAAAACGCGGACACCGTATGGCAGCGCATCCGGGATTTTTCCGATCTGAGCTGGTTGCCCGGCGTCGCCGGTTGCAGTGTGGAGGGCGAAGGGGTGGGTGCGGTGCGCACGGTCACCACCGCCGATGGCGGCCAAGTGGTAGAGGCGCTGACCGCCATGGATGAGCAGGCACGCACCTTCGGTTACCGCATCATCAGGGCCCCCGGCGTGCGTGAAGAGACCCATTACCAGGCGACGATGGAAGTGCAGCCCACCGACAGCGGCTGCACGGTGATCTGGCAGGCCCAGTTCAACGGCGGCAATGCGCCCGAGGCGAAAGTGGAAATGGCACGGCAAGGGGCAGAAAAGATGTACGCGCAGTGTCTTGAGAATCTGGCGCGGTTGCTGGGTTAATGGCAGTTGCGGGGTACGAGTTTCGAGTTTCGAAAGGCGAATACTCAAATCGGGATGATTTCCCACAACGTGGTAACGTCGAATTTGATCTTTGCAACTCGAAACTCGTGACTCGCTACACCCATCGTCAGGCTCGTTGGCTCTGCACGCTTACAAACGGAAAACCCTTTTATTCCTCACAGATCCAGGCTTTCGCCGCTTGTTCCTGGTCACGGTCAAACACCTTGACCTGAATATTGCTGAACAGGCGGGAAGCCAGGCGCGCCAAACGGTGAACCCAGTCCGCGTCGGACACCACCACCTTGCGATCCACATCATTCCAGTGGCGAATGCCGAATTTCAGGTCTTCCAGCAAGGTGTCCATGGCGACGCCACCGAACCGCTCCAGCTCCACATAAACACGCACCTTGCCATGGCTGTTCAGGGCCGCTTCCAGCTTTTCCACCATCTTGTCGAATTCTGGCCGGGTGATCTTCCCGGAAATCCGCGCGCCCACCACACGGCTATCATCGAAGGGTATCAATGTCAGCATGGGTTCCTCCCCGCCTGTCGGGTTGGTGGCCGCTCAGGATTCTGCGTCACCCACCAACGCTTGCCAGTTGGCCTTTGCGGCACCCCAGCTTTGCTGGAAACGCTCCTGCACGGCCTGCCAGTTATCCTCGCCGGCATCCTGCATGGACCGGTAATGTGCCTCCAGTTCCTTCTGCTCCTGTTTCAATGCAGACATGGCTTCCTGCTTCCCGAGTCTGGCATCCTGGGAAAGATCACGCCACTGGCTGTCCATTTCTGACTGCAACAGGGTCATCTGCTGTTCCAGATCATCCAGGGCATGGCGAGCAGCACGCATGGCCTCGTTCTTCTGCTCCACACTGAATTGACGGATATCGTCCAGCGTTGATTCCACCTGCACTTCCACCTTCTCGGGCTCAGGTGTCTTCACGTTGGGCATGCCTTCGGTACTGTCCGCCCAGGCCGCGGCAGTGGTGACCATCATCAGGGTGGCGGCGGCGAGTAACTTGTGTGTCATGGGGCATCTCCTTGGCCTTACTTGTCACTACACTGTGACAAGCAATCAAGGCAGATAGCTCCCGGGGAGGATGAAAAAATCTGTAAAGGCGTGCCCGGGCCACTGCTATCCCACAGTTTAACTTAGCGAAGTCCGAAACCGGCCAGGCTGGCAAGCCGGCGGGTTTCACTGTTTGGTGAACAGGATTTAACCGCCGTATTTTGACGCTCGCAATTCCTGTCTCGCGGGAGACTGCCTGCAGGCGAATGTTGGTGCGGCAAGGGCTATTCGCGCAATCAAGTTCCCACAAGAGAAAGCGCCTCCGCTTCCTCAGGACCTTCAGGAAACGGTGGGACAGCAGTGGCGCCCGGGCGGGCGCCGGCGTGCTGAATCAGGCTGTCAGAATATATTTCAGCATCTCGACCACCTGTTCGGGGGTACGTGCCACGGCATCGGCCGCTGCATCCACTTCCTTGAGCGGATGATCATGCTCTTCCTCATGGAGGATGATCATGGGCGTGCCCAGGGCAGCGGTGTAGCCCGCATCAAACGCCGCATTCCACTGCTTGTACTGGGGACCAAAACGGACCACGACCAGGTCGGCTTCGTCGATCAGTTTGCGGGTACGGATACCATTGATCCCCGCGCCCAGACGGTCTTCCCAGAAGCGTTTTTCTTCTGCACCCAGGATATTGACGCCCACCTTGTCGCTGGCTTCATGGTCGGTGACCGGGCTGGTGAATTCGATATCCAGCTCCAGTTCGGCACACCCCTGAATGATTCGCTCGCGCCAATCGGTGTGGATCTCACCGGACAGATATACAGTCCAAAAACTCATCGCTCTCTCCCAATTGCAGTTATTCAGGGGCCCCTGGCCCTTGCTGGCGGTGGCAGGATAGAGGCTGCCGCTGCGGGTTGCAAAAGGCAACTTGCACCCGTGATACGGCTGACTTTTAATGCCTGCACCATTGTTCGATATTGAGGGAAGGCGACGTCATGCGTATGACACTGGCGCTTCTGCTCGGCCTGTTGCTGCTGAGTGGTTGTGACAACACAAACGATAACGAACAACCGCAACCGGAAACGTCCGCCCACAGCACGTCGGAACGCCCCCTGCCCACACTGACCCGGATCCGCTTTGAACTGAAGAAGACCGCGCCCCAGTGCGACGGGGAGCACTGCCCCCGGGTGCAAGTGAACTGGCTCAACTATGAGGAGCAACCGGTCCTCAACAAGGCCATCGAGAACCGCCTGGCATCCATGTTGGTAAGACTGCAAGGGGACGCCACCCACGATGGCAGTATCGAAGGGCTGGCCGATGCGTTTCTGGCTGATGCCTCGGACATGGCCATGTCCCCCGAACAGGGCTGGGAACTGAACGCCACCGTCAAACAGCAACGCAATGCCAATGGCTTGCTGACCCTGAGCATGGAAAGTTACGAATACACCGGCGGCGCCCATGGCCAACCCAATGTGGGCTATTACCACTGGGACCTGAAGCAACAGCAATGGCTGGCGCTGGAAGACCTGCTGGTGCCGGGCCAACAGGCCGCGTTCTGGTCACTGGCAGAACAGGCGCATACTCAGTGGCTGGATAGCCAGGCACTGGACGAGACCTTTCGGGAAAGCTGGCCCTTCGAAAAAACCGACGACGCCTTCTTCAATGACCAGGGCATGGTGCTGCAGTACAACGTCTACCACATTGCCCCCTACGCCATGGGGCAGCCGACGCTGGTGCTGCCGTATGACAAACTGGAGGGGATTGTGCGGGAGACATATTTGCCAGCGGGCTGAGAACTGCAAGTTCCAAGTGACAAGTTGCAAGGCGCGGATAAACGCCTTGCCGGGTTTACCTCTTTGCCCGCGCACTATTGTCTGTGTGCAAAACACCACCATCAAACAAGCATACAGGCCTATCCTGCGTTGTAACTTGTCACTTGAAACTTGCGCCCCTCACACCGCCAGCAACAACAGGAACACCAGCTCCGACAGAACCACACTGGCTCCCAAGGTATCGCCGGTGTAGCCACCCAGACTTTTCTTCAGCATAGTGCCCCAGACCAGGGCCACCAGCGCGATCGATATCAGCGCCGCCAACGCTACCTGGAAAGCGAGGGCGAGGACCGCGACGCCCACCGCCGCCACCATCAGCCGCTGACGGCTAAACCCTTCTGCCACCGGCTTGCTCTTGCTGGTGTCCGGGTCCGTCACATAGGGCAACCAGCGCATCAGACAGAGTGGCGTGAGGCGGCTCACTGCCGGTGCCAGCAACAGCCCCAACCACACCGGCGATACCGTGGTCAGCAACGCCACCTTCAACAGCAACACCATCACCAATGCGGCCGTGCCGTAGGTGCCTATGCGGCTGTCCTTCATGATTTCCAGACGCCGTGCCACGGTATAGCCACCGCCCAACCCATCCGCGCTGTCGGCCAGGCCATCCTCATGAAAAGCGCCGGTAATCCAGAGGTGAAAACCCACCACCAGCAATACTGCGATCAGCGGTGTCCACCACAGCTCCAGCAGACTGTAGAGCCCGACGTACAGCCCCCCCAGCAACAAACCCACCAGCGGAAAATAGACACTGCTCTGGTTCATCAGCCGTTGTGAATAATCCACCTTCACCAGCATCGGGATGCGGCTAACAAACCCCACCGCCAACCAGAAAGCCTGCCACTCCCGGCGCAGCGTTACGGTTTCCTCTCTCACTGGTCAGCACCACCAAAATGGGCCAGCGGATCCAGATAGAACATTTTCTTCCAGCCTTGCGGAGCCCCGTCCGCTTTCCAGATCAACGGCAGCAAGCTGACCAGGGAATAATGAAGATGGGGAGGCTTGCCGGCCGCATTGCCGGTATCCCCCACTGCCCCCAGCTGTTCACCGGCGTCGAGCCACAGGCTGTTTCCTACGGTCTGATCCAGATGCGCGTAATAATGCAGTCGCCACTTTGGCCCCAGCATCAGGACCACCTTCCCTCCGCGGGCCAACTCACCACGGAACAGCACTATCCCCGCGCTGCTGGCCACCACCGGCGTGCCCTTGATTGCAAAGATATCCACTCCCTTGTGCACCCCGGAGCGTCCCCAGGGGTGAGACCAGAAGGTATCCGGGTGCCAGTCTCCCTTGCTGGCCCCCACCACCGGCATCCTTCCCGATTCCGGCAAAAACAGGCCTGCCACCAGCAGGGCTGCCACCAACAACAACGAACGACGTACTACAGTGCGGACGCGCGACATAACTCCAGCCACCTCTCAATCCCCGGGCTGCGATACTTCTGACGATGCAGCACAAAATAAAAGTCCCGACTGAAATCCCGCTGGGGTACCGGCAACTCCACCAGCGACCCCCTTCGGAAGGCCTCACGCAGACACACCCGCGACAGACAACTGATGCCCAGCCCCGCCTCCACTGCCCGCTTGATGGCCTCGGTGTGCTCCAGTTCCAGGGCCAGATTCAGCTCCGGCACCAGCCCATGCAGGGCACGTTCGAACGTCTGCCGGGTACCAGAGCCGGACTCCCGCACAATCCAGGGCGCCTCACGCAGATCATCATCAGTGAGTGCTGACTTACCCGCCAGCCCATGCTCCGGGCTGCAGAACACCACCAGCTCATCTTCCCGCCAGGGCAGCAACTCCAGGTCCGGGTGATTCAATTCGCCCTCAATCAGACCCAGATCCAGCTCGAACCCCAGCACCCGATCCACAATGGAACGGGTATTGGCCACTTCCAGGTGCACCCGCGCACCGGGCTGCTGGGCCATGTAGTCCGCCATGATCGCCACCGCCAGATAGTTGCCGATGGTGAGGGTGGCGCCCACATTCAGCTGACCCAGATCCTTGTGAGTCTGCAAATCGGCTTCCAGCTCCCGAGCCTGGGCCAGAAGGGCCTCTGCCCGGGGCCAGAACTGACGGCCCAGCTCATTGAGTTTGAGGCGCTTGCCGGCCCGCTCGAAGAACTTCACATCGTAAAGCCCCTCCAGTTCCTTCAGGGCCCCGGACGCCGCCGACTGGCTCATGCTCAGGCTTTCCGCCGCCTTGCTGATATTTTCGTGGTGCGCCGTGGCCAGGAAGACCTGAAGCTGGCGCAGAGTGAATTTCATGCTCCCTCCGGGAGCGGCATCACGCTTCACGCAACACGCAACAACGCGATAACCGCTTGATTATTCAGTAAACCCTGACGCCGCGCACCCACCTTTCAGCGCGAAGCCCCTCCTCTCTGCCGCTATCAAGGTCGCTCCGCGTTGTTGCGTGCAGCGTGATGCGTGCCGCTATATCGGTAATGCCGATATAATAAATCGTAATTACCCATTTTACCGATAACAAGGCTTCGATTAAATTTCCACCAACTGGAATTTTGGAATAAGCGCTGATTTAACTATGTCTAATCTGAATACCGAAACCGTCACGAGCGTTCGCCACTGGAACGACACCCTGTTCAGCTTTACCACCAGCCGGGACCCGGGTTTCCGTTTCAAGAATGGCCATTTCACCATGATTGGTCTGGAGCAGGATGGCGGCCGGCCGCTGCTGCGGGCCTACTCCATTGCCAGCGCCAACTATGAGGAAGAACTGGAGTTCTTCAGCATCAAGGTGCCGGACGGCCCGCTTACCTCCCAGCTGCAGAAGATCCAGCCGGGTGACAAGATCTATGTGAGCCGCAAGCCCACCGGCACCCTAGTGGCCGACCACCTGCTGCCGGGCAAAAACCTGTGGCTGCTCTCCACCGGCACTGGCCTGGCGCCGTTCATGAGCATCATCAAGGATCCGGAAGTGTACGACCAGTACGACCACGTGATCCTGACCCATGGGGTACGCCATGTGTCGGAACTGGCTTATCAGGACACCATCGAGAATGAGCTGCCCAACAATGAATTCTTTGGTGAATTCGTGAAAGGAAAGTTGCTCTATTACCCGACAGTGACCCGCGAGCCGTTCCGCAACCAGGGCCGACTCACCGACCTGATGACCAGCGGCAAGATCTTCGAGGACCTGGGCCTGCACAAGCCCAGCCTGGAAAACGACCGCTTCATGCTGTGCGGTAGCCCGGCCATGCTCAAGGACACCACCGAGATCCTCGACAACTGGGGTTTCAAGGAAACCCGCGGCGGGGTGCTGGGTGAGTATGTGATCGAACGAGCGTTTGTGGAGAAGTAGACGCAACATGCTGCACGCTTCATGCAACACGCTTTGCAGACAAGGGCCGCTTTTGCGGCCCTTTTTATGCCGCTCCGCGGCCGCATCACGCAAACCCGGAAAACCACACTGTGGGAGCTTGTTTGCAAGCGAAGCGGTTTTGGTCGAGCCCGGGAAAGCCCCCACCTCACAATGGCAACAATCCAGCGACCATTTCATGCGTTTTTATGTCAGCACAGTGACGCCCGGAGAGACCGATCCATAAAACTGATGGTTTGCTGCCACTGACTGCGCTCGTTTCTCTGCTGCCGGGCACAGACAATATGCCCAGTTAAACAGCAACCCCTGCAGGAGCAGACATCATGTTCACCTCTTCAGCCAGCATCACCACCGAACATGGCCAACGCCTGATTACCCGCCTGGGACGCCACTGGGGCCACAAGTTTGCCGTAGACCTGGAAGACAACCACCTCACCGTCCCGTTTGACGCTGACACCCTCGCCACCATGGCGGTGCAGCCCCACGCCCTCGCTGTCCAGATTCACACGCCGGATGCATCCCGACTGGAGCCGCTTCAAAAAGTGGTGGCGGACCATCTGCAGCGTTTTGCCAAAGAGCAGACACTGTCGTTCCACTGGCAGCAGGGTTGAGCCCATCACTGGTCTGAAATGTCAGACCGTGGTGCTTTCGGTATACCCCATGCCAACTCAGCCATTGAACCCCACGGCCTCCGGGACAACACTAGGTCTCCCCCGGTTACGGCAGAGACCCGACCCATGGCACGCCCCGGAAAACTGAAAACCCTTATCCAGCTTTTTGACCTGCGCTACCTGAATGGCTGGAACAGTATTCGCAGCAGCATGGGCTTTACCCGCAGCCTGTTCATGCCCAGGCGCGCTGCAGACAACTTGGACCAGATCTTCAATTTCCAGCTGCTCACCCCTACCCTGGCCTGCTCCGGCCAGCCCACCGAAGAGCAGTTCAAGCGCATTGCCAAGGCCGGATTCTGCACCGTGATCAACCTGGCGCCTCACGGCGCCGAAAACGCCCTGGAGGATGAGGCGCTGGTGCTCAAGGAACTGGGGCTGCATTACATGCACATCCCGGTGGACTTCAAGCAGCCCACGGACTGGGACTACAAACGCTTCTGCCACTCCATGAAAGAGGCCGGCAACACCCCGGTATGGGTTCACTGTGCGGCCAACATGCGGGTATCCGCGTTCGTGTACCGCTACCGCGTGGAAAAGCTGGGCGTGGACGAAGACATCGCCCGCCGGGACATGGAAAAGATCTGGACACCGTTTGGGGTGTGGAAGGATTTTGTTGAGGGGAAGGCGGCTTAGGTACGAGAGCCCTTTCCGTAGGAGAGCCATCTTGTTGGCCGAAGGGACCCCATTCTTTAAGTCCTGTCTAGCCTAAAACGCCTGACAGATCTGCTTTCGATTTCGTTCTTCGCAAGGTTCGTCGACAGATCGAAAAGCGTTTCTGGAACCCTTACCTCGCTTAGGCTCGGATCGCGGTCGAACGACCGTTATTCGCTACGTTCCTACAGGTTCTAACAAAGACCTGTGCCAGCAGCATCTCAGTTCCTCGCTGTCGCTCGGTTCGCACCTCAAGCGGTGCTCCTACAGCGGCTTCGTAGAAAGGCCGAAGCGCCGGGAACTTTTCGGGTTTTTCTTATCCAAGCGCTAGCTTGTAGCTTGTAGCTTGTAGCTTGTAGCTTGTAGCTTGTAGCTTGTAGCTTGTAGCTTGTAGCTTGTAGCTTGTAGCTTGTAGCTTGTAGCTATTATCTATTTCTTCGGCGGTTGCAGGCTGACCGGCTGGGCCAGGGCGTCGGTGGTTTCTGGTGGCTTTTCGTCGAGATCCTTTGTGGCTCCGCAACTGACACATTGCATCCACTGACGATCACCGTCGATGATGCGCTGGATCTTGTCCATCTGCCCGCACTCCGGACAAGTGGCCCCGGCAATAAACTGACGTTTCATGAGTACTCCATGCCTGACGCTGGACGCCCGATGCCTGACGCGGTTTGGCGTCGGGCATCAGGCATCATGCGTCCAGCGTTTTAGCCGTTGATTCCCGAATGGCGCAGCAGCGGTTCCACGCTGGGTTCGCGGCCGCGGAAGGCCTTGAACAGGTCCATGGGTTCGCGGCTGCCGCCCATGGCGAGGATGGCGCTGCGGAATTCACGGCCGGTGGACTCGTTGAACTCGCCTTCTTCCTCGAAGCGGGAGAACGCATCGGAGGACAGCACCTCCGCCCACTTGTAGCTGTAGTAACCCGCCGCATACCCGCCAGCGAAGATATGACCAAAGCTGTTGGGGAAACGATTGAACGCCGGCGGCTGAATCACCGACACCTGCTCACGCACTTCATCCAGCACCGCCTGAATGCTCAGGCCATCCTGGTACTCGGCATGAATACGCATGTCGAACAGGGAGAATTCGATCTGCCGAACCATCTGCATGGCGCTCTGGAAATTCTTCGCTGCCAGCATTTTTTCCAGCTTGTCTTTCGGCAAGGGTTCACCGGTTTCGTAATGGCCGGAAATCAGCGCGATACCTTCTTCGGTCCAGCACCAGTTTTCCAGGAACTGGCTGGGCAGCTCTACGGCATCCCAGGCCACACCGTTGATACCGGAAATGCCGGGCACATCCTGCTCGGTGAGCATGTGATGCAGGCCATGACCAAACTCGTGGAACAGGGTAACCACTTCATCGTGGGTGAGCAGGCCGGGCTTGCCGCCGGCCGGCGGGGCGAAGTTGCAGGTCAGGTAGGCCACCGGTGTCTGCAGGCTGCCATCGGCGCGACGACGGCGAATGCGGGCGTCGTCCATCCAGGCGCCACCACGCTTGCCGGTGCGGGCATACATGTCCAGGTAGAAGGCAGCACGCACGGAACCGTCATCGTCCACCAGTTCGTAAAAGCGAACGTCGTCGTGCCAGACATCCACGTCGTCCCGCTTCTCGAACTTGATGCCGAACAGCTTGCCGACAATGCCGAACATGCCGTTGATCACCGTGTCCGCCGGGAACCAGGGGCGCAGTTCTTCCTCGGAGATGCTGTAGCGCTCTTCGCGCAGACGCTCGCTCCAGAAACCAATGTCCCAGGGCTGCAGATCCCCGGCACCCTGTTCGGCCGCAAAGGCCTTGAGTGCCGCCAGCTCTTCCTCCGCCTGGGGCTTGGCACGTTTGGCGAGATCTTCCAGAAAGACCATCACTTCCTGAACATCACGGGCCATTTTGGTGGCCAGGGATTTCTCGCCGTAATTTTCAAAGCCCAGCAAGGCTGACTGTTGGTGCCGGATGGCGAGGATTTCGTTCATGATCTCGGCGTTATCGAATTCGCCGGCATTCGGGCCCTGATCGGACGCCTTGGTGGTCCAGGCCGTGTACATCTCCTTGCGCAGCTCGGCGTTCTTGCAGTGGCTCATCACGGCGATAAACACCGGCGCATCCAGGGTCAGCACCCAGCCATCCTTGCCATCGGCTTTTGCCCGATCAGCCGCACCGGCCTTGGCACTGTCCGGCAGGCCATCCAGCTCCGCTTCATCGGTGATGTGCTTGGTCCAGGCCTGGGTGGCATCCAGCACGTTATCGGAAAATTTGCTGGTGAGTTCAGACAGGCGCTTGGAATTGGCCATGTACTCTGCCTTCTTGTCGTCCGGCAGGTCGACACCGGAGAGACGGAAATCACGCAGGGTGTTTTCCAGATCTTTCTGCTGGGCTTCGCTGAGCGTGTCCCACTCGGCACTGTCGCGCACCGCCTGAAAGGCCGCGCACAGGGCCGCATTCTGGCCCACTTCGGTGCCGTACTCGCTGAGCAGTGGCAGGCAGCTGTTATAGGCGTTACGCAATTCCTCGTTCTGGGCCACCGCATTCAGGTGCCCGGCCGGGCCGAAGGCCTTGCCCAAGCGATCGTCTTCTTCGTCCAGGGCTTGCACCAGGTGAGCATAATCAAACTTGCCAGCCGCTAGCACCTGCTCGATACGGGCACGGCCGTCGGCCACCAGCTGCTCCACGGCGGGCAGGACATGTTCGGGTTTGATCGCCGAAAACGGCGGCAGATCGGGGTAATCAATCAGCGGATTGTCGTTGCTCATTCGGTATCGGTCCTGTTCTGGTACGGCGTCGTAATCAGTTGAAAGTTCAAAGTTTAAAGTTGAAACGCGAACCAGATCAGTGGGGTTTGCCATGCCCTGCCCGCGCTCCCCGGTAACGGCGCGGGCAGCAAGGGGTAAAACACGAAAGACCATCTCGCGCCTTTTCAACTTTAAACTTTGAACTTTAAACTCATCTCCACCTGAAGACTGGCACCCGACGGCGCCTTTGCCTCAGTATAATGGCCAGAGAGTGCACCAGGCCCTGCCTGGGCATGAAATTCATCTATCGAGTGTATCAGTGATGGGGATTCGCCGCTTTGAAGACAAGGCCCCGCAGTTGGGGGAACGGGTATTTGTGGACCGGGATGCCACCGTGCTGGGTGAGGTCACCCTGGGCGATGACTGCTCAGTGTGGCCCAAGGCAGTGATCCGCGGTGACATGCACTCCATCCGTATCGGTGCCCGGGTCAGCATCCAGGACAATGCGGTGCTGCATATCACCCATGACTCTACCTTCAACCCGGGCGGCTATGGTCTGGAGATTGGCGACGACGTGACCATTGCCCATCAGGCCATGCTCCATGGCTGCACCCTGGGCAGCCGGGTGATGGTGGGCATGCAGGCCATCATCATGGATGGCGCCGTAGTGGAAGACGAGGTGATCGTGGCCGCGGGCTCTCTGGTGGGCCCGGGAAAACGACTGGAAAGCGGTTACCTGTACCGGGGCCAGCCGGCACGGCAGGCACGCCCGCTCACCGATGAGGAACGGCAGTTTCTCACCTATGTGGCAGGAAACTATGTGCGGTTGAAGGATCGCTATATGGCGGATGGGGGGCACACCTAACGCCCTCTCTGCACTTACCGGGGAGCTGTGGCGGGATCTCGGAGTGCAACGGAGATAACAGCCCCAGACTGGAACGAAGGGGGATGGTTATTTGTAGGAACCCAGCTCGCCTGGGCGAATCGAGCGTAGCGAGGCTGCCCCCGGGCAGATCATTCTTCAAGGACCTGTCGAGCCCCGAAAGGCCTGATCGCCCTGCGGCCGATTCCGTCTGCGCACGGTTCCCGATCGCTCCTGGAGGGCATAGCAAACGCCGCGCCTACAGTTTCAGTCAGGTTTCTGGAATCCTTACCTCGCTTAGGCTCGGATCGCGAGCAGGCTCGCTCCTACGGGTTCTAACAAGGACATGTGCCAGCTGCATCTCAGTTCCTCGCTGTCGCTCGGTTCGTCCCCTGGAAGGGAACTCCTACAGCGGCTTCGTAGAAAAGCTGAAAAACCCGGGAACTTTTCGAGGTTTCTCTATCAATCGAGCGTAGCTCGTAGCTCGTAGCGATTTATATTTTCCACATGAACGACATGTTGCCGAAGCTCAGCAGGTCGTCGCTGTTGCGTAGCGGAGACTGGGAGCCCTGCAGGGTGAGGGTGAAAGAGAAGTTATCCAGGTGCACGCCGCTGCCCACCACTACACCCAGGGTGCCGTCACGGGTTTCCAGGTTGTAGCGATCGGTTTTCTCTTCCAGGTAAAAGTAGCCGATGTATTCCGCCGACGCGCCAAGGAAGATTTCCCAGCCCGTGCCATCGTGATCAAACAGGCCCACCTGGGAACTGGAGGAACCCACCCCGGCATAATCCGGCGTGAAGTTGCCTGGCAGGTTTCTGCCGAAACGCACGAAGCTGCTGATCCCGGCGGTACCCAGGAAATTATTCGCGTCCAGCATCGCGCTGTAGCCCATGTCCGTTTGCAACCCATTGCTGTGATCGAGCCGGAAAATCCGGTCCGCAAACACCGCAATCAAACCGCCAATCACATCCGGCCCCAGCTGGTTATCCCAGCCTTTCGGCGCTTCGGAACCGGTGATTTTGTGAATCACTTTCTGGCTCTGTTCGGCACCGGAGTCCGGACCGGTAACACCCAGGCGCACGCCGTACCCCACCAGATATTCTTCACTCCAGCTGAACATGCCCAGCTCGATATTGCTGTAGCCCACATAGGGCACATCATCATAATCCGGTGTCGTGCGGGTAATGTCCGAAGGCGTGACCATGGTCTGTTCCAGCCCCACCGCCAGGGCATGATTCTGCCCTTCCAGCCGTACGCCCGGCAGTGGATTGATCACACGGGCCAGGCCGCAGGTCAGGCCGTGATCGCTTTGCCCATCACATTCATCATGGGCATTACCCACCCAACTGAAGCGAACGCCATTGGTGTAACCACCATCCTCACCAACGAACAGATCATTGTCCCAGGCAAAACCCAGGGTGGAGGCGGAGGCAAAAGAGCTGGTACCGGCAAGCAATAAGAGAACAACAACAGCACGCATTGGATAATCCTGTAAAAAAATCGGTTGCCCCCTAAAAGCAGTTGAAAGTTCAAAGTTTAAAGTTGAAACGCGAATCAGCCAGGAGGGGTTTTCCATGCCCTGCCCGCGCTCCCTGGTAATGGCGCGGGCACGAATCAGAAAATACGAATACCTATCTCGCGCCTTTTCAACTTTAAACTTTGAACTTTCAACTAAAACCGCCAGCGACGCTGCATCACCAGGAAGGCAAACGACGCAGACCAGGTAATCAATATCAGTCCATTGAGTGCTTCTACCCCGGCAATCAATCGCAGGGTGCCCATGGGGAAAAGGTCGCCCAGTCCCAATGAGGTGTAACAAGCTGCAGAAAAATAAAGATGATCAAGGAAGCTGCCATCCACGGCGCCACCAATGTTCATGGCGGTATCACTGTTGTCCAGCAACAGGTACACCCAGCCATAAAGGGTAATCTCGATCATGTGGGCGGCAAACATGGCGATGACAACCAACAGGATTTCGCCCCGCACACGCTGCTTGTAACGCTTGAGAAATTCCGACAGGCCGTAGAGGGTCCAGTAGTGCAGCGTCACGGTGACCAGCACCATGCCCAGACTCACCAGTGAGGCATAAACGACCTCATACAGGACCATTTCGTTTTCCACCGCTACCTCAGCATGGCCATGACCGGAGCCGTATCCGGTCGCCAGCCGCGCCAGATTTCAAAGGCTTCCGCCGCCTGCTCCACCAGCATACCCAGACCATCCGACACCGCATGGGCACCCTGTTCCCCGGCCCAGCGCATGAAGGGCGTGGGCTCCTTGCCATAGACCATGTCATAGGCCACGGCACCGTCCGCCAGCAGGCCATCCGGCAGCGTCGGCATCTCGCCATGCAAACCGGCAGAGATGGCATTGATCACCACATCGAATTGGCCCGCCAGGCCCTCAAGCCCACTGCCCAGTACCGGCGAATTGCTGCCATCCATGAAGCGGCGCGCAAGAATTTCGGCTTTTTCCGCGGTGCGGTTGGCCACCCGCACCAGGGTCGGTTTTTCCGCCAGCAGCGGCCCCATGACACCACGCACAGCGCCACCGGCGCCCAGCACCAACACCCGTTTGCCCTGAATCTGCCAGCCAAGGTTGTCGCGAATGTCAGTGACCATACCGGCCCCGTCGGTATTGTCTCCGTTGAGCTGATCGCCTTCCCACCACAGGGTATTCACAGCCCCCGCCTGATTGGCCCGCTCGGTGACCGCGCTGCAAAGGGCAAACGCCTGCTCCTTGAAGGGCACGGTCACATTGGCACCCAGTCCCCCATCAGCGTGAAACGCCTGCAGGGCACCGGCGAAATCGTCCAGCGGCGCCTCGCGCTTTTCATACTGGACTTCATCGCCTTTCTGTTTGGCAAAGGCGTGATGGATATCCGGCGAGCGGGAATGCGCTACCGGGTTGCCGAACACACAATACAAGGCACTCATACCCACTCCCGCTTGATCAGGAACTTGTCATACAACTCGCTCTCGGGGCTACCCGGCTCCGGCTGCCAGTCATAATCCCAGCGCACCAGGGGCGGCAGGGACATGAGGATGGATTCGGTACGCCCACCGGATTGCAGGCCAAAAATGGTGCCGCGGTCGTAAACCAGATTGAACTCCACGTAACGGCCACGGCGATAGAGCTGGAAATTGCGCTCGCGCTCACCGTAGTCGTGATCCTTGCGGCGGGCGATAATGGGCCGATAGGCCTCGATGTAGGCATCACCGATACTGCGCATCAGCGCAAAGCTGGTATCAAAGTCAAAGCGGTTGAGATCATCGAAGAACAGCCCGCCGACCCCACGGGGTTCATCGCGATGCTTGAGGTGGAAGTAGTCATCGCACCAGTTCTTGAACTCGGGATAGATGTCATCACCGAAGGGATCACAGGCCGCCTTGGCGGTGCGGTGCCAGCTCACCACATCCTCTTCAAAACCGTAGTAGGGGGTCAGGTCAAAGCCTCCGCCGAACCACCACACCGGGTCTTCGCCTTCTTTTTCTGCCACGAAGAAACGCACATTGGCATGGCTGGTGGGCACATAGGGATTCTTCGGGTGAATCACCAGGGACACGCCCATGGCCTGAAAACTGCGTCCGGCCAGTTCAGGGCGGGCGGCGGTGGCCGACGGCGGCAGCTGGGCACCAAACACATGGGAGAAGTTCACCCCGCCCTTTTCGATCACGGCACCGTTTTCCAGCACCCGGCTGCGCCCACCGCCACCCTGTTCACGCTCCCAGCTGTCTTCGCGGAAGTCGGCACTGCCATCTTCTGCGGCCAGTTGTTCACAGATACGATCCTGCAGGCCCAGCAGGTAGTCTTTTACCGCCTGCAGTGAAACGTCTGACATGGTTCTCTCCCCGGGGAATGCGTGTTGCCGCGTTCTATTGGCGGCGTCTTTTCAGGCGCGCACGGTGCGCCCGCTTTCCAGATCGATAATGGTAGAGGGTTTGCTGGCCCGGTCACAGGCTCCGGTCACGATAAAATCGAGCTGCTCACCCAGCTGACGGGCGACCTGAAAGGTGTTTCGGGCCGAAGGGCGGCCGGACAGGTTGGCACTGGTGGAAATGATCGGATGGCCTACCCGGCGGCAGAGCTCCCGGGCCAGTGGGTGGTCCGGCACCCGGATAGCCACCTTGGGATGGCTACCGCGCACCCAGGCGGGGACCGCCCCGGTGACCGGCACCAGCCAGGTCAGCGGCGCCGGCCAGCCTGCGGCCAGCTGTTGCTGCTGGGCCTGGGTCAGCTGCACATAGGGCAGCAGCTGTTCAAGATCGGCCCCGATCAGGATCAGCCCCTTCTCCACCGGGCGCTGTTTGATGGCCAGCAGACGCATGACCGCCTGCTGATTGAACGGATCACACCCCAGCCCGTAAACGGACTCGGTGGGATAGGCCACCACACCGCCGGCCTGAATAATCTCTGCTGCAGATTGAAGATGCTGTTTCATGAAGGCTGCCCGGCCACAAAAACGGGGAACATACCCTGCCTTCTGATGCCCGACAAGTGAGCGCTACCAGTCCGGTGCTGCAACCCGGCGGGCCAACAGGCGAACATGCCCGTCATGGTCGGCTTGTTGCTCACACTCCACCCGGTCTCCCTCACCAAAGCGCAGCGGCGGAGCGTCCTCCCCCACACCAGCAATACGGTACAGGTCACCGCCCAGAGAGACCGCATCCACCGCAAACCAGCGGGACGGGTCCTCACGATAAGGCACCAGGATCTCAAACATGTCGACAGCCCTCCCAGATCAAGCCGGTTGGCAAGTCACACCTTCATGGTAGGCCCCTCAGCCAACAGAGTGAAACCCGCGGGCCGGGATGTTGCTCAACCCTCCATCACGGCTTGTCATGCACTCAAAGCCAGAGGCAGCCATCCTCATTGGGTTTTAGCGTCGGGCTTGCGGCGTCAACTCACGACGCCCGCGATGTTCGGCTGCGTTTCAGGTAGCCACCGGCCACTCGCTCCACCCAGCCCTCCATCTCCAGATCGGCCAGCTGGCCGGCCAGATCACTCATGGGCAGGCCAGTTCGGGTGTGCAGCATGTCCAGGGAATTGATACCGCTGGTAAGGTGCTGCAACAGCGCGGGCCGGCCCCCTTCCCCATTCAGCTTGCAGCTTTCCACGGTGCGGCGGAAATCCCCGAACGCATCGAAGATATCCTCCATGGACTCCAGCCAGGTGGCCCCGTCCCGAAGCAGATGGTGACAGCCCTTGCTGAGCGGATTGTGGATACTGCCGGGAATCGCGAACACCTCGCGCCCCTGGGACAGCGCGGTACGGGCAGTGATCAGCGAGCCACTGCGAATGGCGGCTTCCACCACCACGGTGCCCAGGCTGAGCCCGCTGATGATCCGGTTACGCTGTGGGAACTGGGACGGTAACGGCGGTGAACCCGGTGCAAACTCGGACACCAGCGCGCCCCCCTGGTCGGCAATCTGATTGGCCAGGGTGGCATTGCGGGGCGGGTATAACCGGTCCGGGCCGCTTCCCAGTACCGCCACGGTCCGCCCTGCTGTTAGAGCACCGCGGTGGGCAGCGGCATCTACCCCCAGCGCCAAACCACTGGTGACCACAAACCCGGCCGCCGCCAGCTGCCGGGAAAAGCGGCGGCTGTTATCCAGGCCATCGGCGGAGGCATTGCGGGCCCCCACGATGGCAATGGAAGGCGCATTCAGTACGGTCGCGTCCCCGCGCACCGCCAACACCCCCGGCGGATCGCTGATGCGTGACAGTAGTTCCGGATAGTCCTTGTCGCCCAGGGCGATCCAGCGCCAGCCCTGCTCTTGCAGCTGCTCGTAATAGGCGGTGAGATTACCGGTGTTATCCAGCATCCGGGCACGGTCTTTCAGCCCCGCCGGCAACATGGGCAGAAAATTGGATACCGGGTCGGCGTTGATCCGGTGATGCTGCAAGGCGCGGCCCAGGGCCGCTGATGAGGGAGAAAACAACGCCTGTAACAACAGGCGTTTGAATTGTCCGTCCATCGCCCACCTCCTTGTGTGCGTTGACGGTGAATGGGGCGCCTGAGCGCCGGCGGTGAGCGCTACCGCATGTTCAGATCAGTAGCTGCCCGCCGGACTCTTGGCAATATCGTTCATATAAATAGGCCGGGTGGACTCCATAATCAAGCCATAACTGACCTTGTCGAAAACCCGGAACACCACAAGGGAGCCGGTTTTTTCCGAAGGCAGCTCCACGTTGTCGCCCAGCTGGCGATCGCGGACCACTTCACCCTTGCCGAAGATATCCAGCACGTTGCCTTCCTTGAGGCCGTCACGGATACCCTTGTTGAGCACCACCACATCGTTGCGGGCCACACTGTTGAGGCGATCAAAGAAGCGCATCACCTGGGCTTCGATCTTGGTATCCGGGGCACTGGGATACAGCACCCCGCGCACGCGACGGTCTTCGGTGGAGAAGATACGGTCATCAATGCGAACATCTTCCGTGGAATCACTCAGGCGCAGGCTGACAATTTCGCCTTCCTGGTTGGACACCCGGCCCAGGCCCACCTGGCGGGCTTCATAGCCCAGTACTTCGTTGGTTTCAGGGTCCACATACTGCTCACCGGTGCGGTATACCCCGTAGCCCCGTTCCAGCTCTTCCCACTGGGTGCGGGTATCACGGACATACACCGTGTCACCTTCGCCAAATACCACGCGACGGTCACGGCCACCGATAATGTAGGGGGCTTCCTGGATTTCCTGGCGGCTCACCACCAGACCTTCTTTCAGGTAGGCGGCAATGGCGCTGGCCGGGATCACCGGGATCGCCTCATCGTTGGCGATTTCACGCACCCGCGGAGACAGCTTGACCACCCCATTGGACATCACTGTCTCTTCCACACCCCGCTTCACGGACAGACGCGGCTCGCCATTCACATAGGAAAGACGAATCTCGTCACCGGGGTAAATCAGGTGCGGATTACCAATTTCTTCATTGATTTGCCAGATTTCCGGCCACTGCCACGGCTCTTCCAGAAAACGGGAGCTGATGTCCCACAGGGTGTCGCCATTCTTGACATAATACTTGCCGGGATGCCCATCTTTGAGCATCACTGCAGCGGAGGCCAGGCCTGTCACTGACAGCAGCAGCCCGACGGTAAAGGCGCGCTGGACCGATTTCATCATCATCGGATTCCTTTTATCATTATTGGACTCATCCCCTAAAGAGGCCGTGCGACGCCGAGGCAGACACGGTTTCTTTTGGATACTAGCAATGCGATCATATATTTAGCAACCGAATTTCGAGTGCTATCGCAACTTCTGAGAAGGTACATGGCCAAACTGGAAATACTGGAATTCCCTGACCCCCGGTTGAGAACCGTAGCAAAGCCGGTGGAAAAGGTAGATGACGAGCTTCGCAAACTCATCGACGACATGTTCGAAACCATGTACGACGCCCCCGGCATCGGCCTGGCTGCGACCCAGGTGAACGTGCACAAGCGGGTGATCGTCATGGATCTGTCCGAGGACAAGAGCGAACCCCGGGTCTTTATCAACCCGGAAATTACCCCGCTCACCGATGATCTGGCCCCCTACGAGGAGGGCTGTCTGTCGGTGCCCGGCTTCTATGAGAAGGTGAAGCGCCCAGCACGGGTGAAGATCACTGCGCTGGACCGGGACGGCAACACCTTCGAGGAAGAGGCCGACGAGCTCCTCGCCACCTGCATCCAGCACGAGATCGACCATCTGGAAGGCAAGCTGTTCGTGGACTACGTTTCCCGCCTCAAGCGCGACCGGATCAAGAAGAAGCTGGAGAAAGTGCACCGGCTGCAGGGTTGAGTTGAAAGTTCAAAGTTTAAAGTTGAAAAGCGCGCGGTAGGCTGAGCAAGCGTCTAACTCGTTTCCCGCGCTCTAACGTTCCGGCGCGGGGAAAGCGCCCATTCGCTGGCCGCAACAGTGATCCGCGTTTGAACTTTCAACTTTACACTTTCAACTGATCTTCCCTTCCTCATCATCACCAACCCAGAGGCTGTTCATTGAAACCCTTACGTCTCGCCTTCGCCGGCACCCCGGATTTTGCTGCGGCCAGTCTGCAGGCCGTGCTCGACAGTGATCATGACGTGGTGGCTGTGCTCACCCAGCCGGACCGGGCTGCCGGTCGTGGCAAGAAAGTACAGAAGAGCCCGGTAAAGCTACTGGCGGAAAGCCATGATATTCCGGTGCTGCAGCCCGAAAACCTGAAGGGCGAGGAGATTCGCCAACAGCTGCGCGACCTGAATCTGGATGCACTGGTCGTTGTGGCCTATGGGCTGATCATTCCCCAGGCGGTGCTGGATATTCCCCGTTTGGCCTGCCTGAACGTGCACGGTTCCCTGCTGCCCCGCTGGCGCGGGGCGGCACCGATCCAGCGCGCCATCAGCATGGGGGATACCGAGACCGGCAACACCATCATGATGATGGAAGCCGGCCTGGATACCGGCCCCATGCTACTCAGCGAGTCCCTGCCCATTGGCGACGCAGAGACCGGCGGCGAACTCCACGACCGGCTGGCCGCCCAGGGCGCGCGGCTGCTGGTCACCGTACTGGATGATTTGGAACAGTATCTGGCCAACGCCACCGTCCAACCGGACGACGGCGTGACCTATGCCCACAAGCTGAGCAAGGCAGAAGGGCGGCTGGATTTCCGCCTGCCCACCCGCGCCCTCTACAACCGCATCCGTGCCTTCAACCCGTTTCCGGTGGCCTGGGTGCCCCTCAACGGCCAGCCCATGCGGGTCTGGCAGGCCAGTGAAAGCCCGCTGCCCGGCAAGGATGATGACGAGCCCGGCCAAATCCTCAAGGTGGACGACAGCGGTATTCAGGTGGCCACCGGCGACGGCATCCTGATACTGGAAGCCCTGCAGCTGCCGGGCAAACGGCGCATGGCCGTGGCCGACCTGCTGCGCGGCAACCCGGATCTGTTCAAGGTCGGCGAGCCCCTGGGTGACGCAGTGGACAGCAACAGTGGCGACGCCTGACCCGCGGCTGAGCGCGGTCCGCGTTCTTGACCGCGTGATCCCCGGCAAGGGCGATGGCGAAAGCCTGCGTGAGGTACTGCGCGACTTCCCCCTGCAAGGCAGCGACGGCGGCCTGATGCGGGATATCAGCTTCGGCGTCTGCCGCCACCTGCGCCCGCTCAACCACTGGCTTAACCAGCAACTCTCCAAACCGCTCAAGGCCAGTGCCCAGCCGGTGCGACTGGCGTTACTGGCCGGGCTTTATGAGCTGTGGTTCAGTGACCGCCCGGCCCACGCCATCGTCAATGCCTACCCGCAGCTGTGTCGCAAGCTGAAAGCCCCCTGGGCCGCCGGCCTCAGCAACGCGGTGCTGCGCAAGGCCAGCAAGCTGAACGTGGAGGACGCCCTTGCGGACGCCACTCCCAACATCCAGCTCAGCCTGCCGGACTGGCTGTATAAAAGCTGGACCCGGGACTGGCCCGAGCAGGCCGAAGCCATGGCCCGTGCCAACCTGCAGACCCCACCTTTTACCCTGCGGGTCAATCGCAACCAGCAACAACGGGCCGGCGCCATTGCCGCCCTGGGCGAGGGCGCCCGCCCCGGCGACCTGTCACCCTGGAGCATCTATGTGAAACCGGCCCGGCCGGTGTTCCAGCTGCCTGGTTTCGAGCAGGGCGCCCTGTCAGTGCAGGATGAAGCCGCCCAGCTTCCCGGCGAATTGCTGCAGGCGCCGCCCAACGGCCGCATCCTTGATGCCTGCGCTGCCCCCGGCGGCAAGACCGGCCAGCTGCGGGAAAAATTCCCCCATGCCGACCTGGTAGCCCTGGAGCTGGAGCCCCGCCGCCTGACCCGTATCAAGGAAAACCTGGCGCGCCTTGGCGCCACCGCCACCCTGTTGCAGGGGGACGCCAGTCAGCCAGAGCAATGGTGGGATGGCGAGCCCTTTGATGCCATCCTGCTGGATGCGCCCTGCTCCGCCACCGGCATTCTGCGTCGCCAACCGGACGTGAAATGGCACCGAAAAGCGTCGGACATTCCTGCACTGGTTGATTTACAAGCGCGCATGCTGGATGCACTATGGCCGCTGCTCAAGCCCGGCGGCATGCTGGTGTATGCCACCTGTTCGGTGCTGCGCGACGAGAATGATCGTCAGGTCAGCGCGTTTCTGCAGCGCCAGCCACAGGCACGGGATGTGACGCCACGCCCGGAACAGGCCACAATGGTGGACGCGGGATGGCAGTTGTTTCCGCAGCAAGACGGACCGGATGGCTTCTATCTGGCTTGCCTGCGCAAGGGGGCTCAGCAGGACGCATGAAAATCATCATTCTCGGTGCCGGTCAGGTGGGGGGAACCCTGGCAGAAAACCTGGCCAACGAGCGGAACGACATTACCGTCATCGATACCGATGCGGAGCGTCTGCGCGAGCTGGGCGACCGACTCGATATCGGCACCGTGCGCGGCATGGGCTGCTACCCCAATGTGCTCAAGGAGGCCGGCGCCGAAGACGCCGACATGCTGATTGCGGTCACCAATTCTGACGAGGCCAACATGATTGCCTGTCAGGTGGCCTACTCCCTGTTCCGCACCCCCTCCAAGATTGCCCGTATCCGTACCGCCCACTACACCAGCCGCTCGGACAAACTGTTCAATGAAGGCGCCCTGCCCATTGATGTGATCATCAGCCCGGAGCAGGTGGTCACCGACTATATCCGCCGGCTGATCGAACACCCCGGCGCCCTGCAGGTGGTGAACTTTGCCGGTGGCCGGGTACAGCTGGTGGCGGTGCGCGCCTATTATGGCGGCCCGTTGGTGGGCAACGAGCTGCGCGAACTGCGCAAGCACATGCCCAACGTGGATACCCGGGTAGCGGCCATCTTCCGCCGCGGCCGGCCCATCATTCCAGAAGGCAACACGGTGATCGAAGCGGATGATGAAGTGTTCTTCATTGCCGCCAAGAACGACATCCGCGCGGTAATGAGTGAATTGCGCCGCCTGGAACACAACTACAAGCGCATCCTCATCGCCGGCGGCGGCAACATCGGCTACCGCCTGGCCAAGACCATTCAGCACCGCTACAACGTGAAAGTGCTGGAGCGCAGTCCAGGCCGCGCCGACTGGCTGGGCGAAAAGCTGGCCCAGACCGTGGTCTTGCAGGGCCTGGCCACCGACCGTGACGAACTGCTGCGCGCCAACATCGAAAACACCGATGTGTTCTGCGCCCTCACCAACGATGACGAAGCCAACATCATGGCTTCGTTGCTGGCCAAGCGGCTGGGCGCACGCAAGGTGATGACGCTGATCTCCAACCCGGCCTATGTGGATCTGGTCCAGGGTCACGACATCGACATCGCCATTTCGCCCCAACAGTCCACCATCGGCAGCCTGCTCAGCCATGTGCGCCGCGGTGATGTGGTGAACGTCTATTCCCTGCGCCGGGGCGCGGCAGAAGCTATCGAGGCCATTGCCCACGGTGACGCTCGCTCCTCCAAGGTAGTGGGCCGTGCCATCGAGGATATCGACCTGCCCGAAGGCACCACCATCGGCGCCATCGTACGTGGCGAGAAAGTGCTGATCGCCCACGATGACGTGGTCATCGAACCGGATGATCACGTCATCCTGTTTCTGATCGACAAGCGCCGCACCCGGGACGTGGAAAAACTGTTCCAGGTGGGGTTTACGTTCTTTTAGGGGATTCTGTGGTGACTGGAGCAGCGGCAATGGAAGCAGTTTCTATAAGCGGGTCGGACGTCGGACGACGGACGACGGACGCCCCTAACCTCGCTCCACGCACCAGTGTTTACGCGTCAGACGTCCGACGTCAGACGTCAGACCAGGCCAGCTAACCATGCACTTCGCGCTGATCTCGAAAATTCTTGGCCTGTTGCTGGTGGTGTTCAGCTTTACCATGATGCCGCCGGTGGCGGTGTCCTACTGGTATCAGGAAGGCGGTGAAGGCCCGTTCCTGATTTCCTTTGTGCTCAGCCTGGCGCTGGGCCTGGCCCTGTGGCTGCCCTTCTTCCGCAACAAGGCGGAACTGCAAACCCGCGACGGCTTCCTGGTGGTTACCCTGTTCTGGTCAGTGCTGGGGGTGATCGGCGCCCTGCCCCTGATCATTAGCGATGATGTGCCGGTGGGTTTCACCGATGCCGTGTTCGAATCCGTATCGGGGCTGACCACCACCGGCGCCACCGTGCTTTCCGGCCTGGATTTTCTGCCCAAGTCCATTCTCTATTATCGCCAGCAACTACAGTGGCTCGGCGGCATGGGCGTAGTGGTACTGGCCGTGGCCATTCTGCCCATGTTGGGTATCGGGGGCATGCAGCTGTACAAGGCGGAAATCCCCGGCCCCATGAAAGACGCCAAGCTCACCCCGCGGATCGCCGAAACCGCCAAGGCCCTGTGGTACATCTATCTGTTCATTACTGTCGCCTGCGCCGCTCTCTACTGGGCTTTCGGGATGACCGTGTTCGATGCCATCTGCCACAGCTTCAGCACCGTGGCCACCGGCGGCTTCTCCACCCACGACGCCTCCATGGCCTACTGGGACAACCCGCTGATTGACTGGACCGCCACCACGTTCATCCTGATTGGCGGCATCAACTTCGCCCTGCATTTCGCCATGTGGCGTGGTCGCTCCCTGCTGGTGTTCATCCGTGATCCGGAATTCCGTTTCTTCATCACCCTGTTCCTGATCTACACCAGCATCATCACCGCCGGGCTACTGTTCTTCCATTACGACTTCAACTTTGCCGATGCCCTACGCCACTCCGCGTTCCAGGTGGCGTCTTTCAGCACCGGCACCGGGCTGACCAGCACCAACGCGGCGGCCTTCCCGGGCTTCATCCCCTTCCTGCTGGTCTTCACCAGTTTTATCGGCGGCTGCGCCGGCTCCACCGGCGGCGGCATGAAAGCCGTCCGCGCCGCTCTGGTATTTCACCACAGCATCCGCGAACTGCGCCGGCTGATTTATCCCAACGGGGTGTTTGCCCTGCGCTTTGGCCGCCAGTCCATTCCCGATCGGGTACTCCAGGCCGTGTGGGGGTTCGTTGGCGTCTATATCACCATCTCGGTGATCTTCACCCTGCTGTTCACCATGACCGGCATGGATCTCACCACCGCCGTCAGCGCCGTGGCCGCCAGCCTCAACAACCTGGGGGTGGGCATCGGCGAGGTAGGCGCCGGCTTTGCCAACATTACCGATAGCGCCAAGTGGATGATGACCGTCCTCATGGTCGCCGGCCGCCTGGAAATCTTCACCCTGCTGGTGCTGTTCACGCCCATGTTCTGGCGACAGTAAAAAGCAGTTAATAGTTAATAATGAATAGTGAATAGTTGCGCGGGGTTGGCCGTGCCCGCGCCTACGTTACAACCGCGTCCTGTTCGGCCCTTGTAGGAGCCCAGCTTGCCTGGGCGATAAGAGTGTCGAATTTCGAAAGACATAACCGGATGCGCATCAAGCCAGGTTCTCGCAATTCGTCCTCGCTCCTGAGCTTTTCGCCCAGGCAAGCTGGGCTCCTACAGGGGAAACACCGCCTCTGCGCGGCCAACAAACAGGCTCATCTCGGAATGACGGAAAACCGGGCCAGGCATGAACTGGCCGAGGGCGATTTTGCTCTTGGGGTGGGAGCGTAGCGTAGCGAACTAACGCACGGAGTGCGGCCCGAAAGGTGAGCGAAGCGAATAACTTGCTTGCAAACGAAGCCTTTCCCAGCCTCGCCCCAAACCCATTCGCTTGCAAGCAAGCTCCCACAGCGAGAATCGGAACAACGTTTACTGATACTGATGTAAAGTCAGACTTCCCGCTAATCCGCGATGAACCAAAAAAAGCCCCGGCAATGCCGGGGCTTGTCGTCTTTCGCTGTTAACTATTCACTGTTCACTGTTAACTGCCTTCAAGCGATATTATTCACCCGCTTGGCATCCCGGAACAGCTGATCCATCTCACCCTCGTAGTAGGCCTCCACACGGGGGTTCATGACCTTTTTCCACAGCGGCGGGAACAGGGCCAGAACGTACATGGCGGCATAGCCCCCCGGCAGCTGCGGGCTTTCCTCGTAGTGACGCAGCACCTGATAACGACGCTTGGCATAGGCGTGGTGGTCACTGTGACGCTGCAGCTGGAACAGGGCGATGTTGGTGAGCAGGTAGTTGGAGTTCCAGCTGTGTGCCGGCGTCACCCGCTCGTAGCGGCCGTTGTCATTAACACGACGGTGCAGGCCGTAGTGCTCGATGTAGTTGATGATTTCCAGTGCCAGCGCTGCGAAGAAGCTCTGCCCCAGGAAGAACACCACACCCTGCCAGCCCCAGATAACACCGAAGGCCACCGCAAACAGGGCAGAAATGCTGTACCACCAGATCAGCTCGTTATGGATGCTGATATTCTTTTTGCCTTTGCGCTCCAGGTACTTCTTCTCCAGCGCCCAGGCATTCTTGAAGTTACGCACGAACGCCTTCGGCAGAAAATCATACAGGCCCTGATTGTAACGGCTGGAAGACGCATCATCCGGCGTCGACACATGTACATGGTGACCACGCACGTGCTCAACCTTGAAGCCGGCATAGGTCACGGAGGACAGCAGCAGACCGCCCATCCAGTTTTCAATCTTTGGATCCTTGTGGATCAGCTCATGGCCCAGGTTGATAGCAATAATGCCACCCACGGTACCAATGGACACAATCCAGCCGATCTTGCCCAGCAGGCCGTAATCGTTGGTCATGAAGATGTGGCCGGCATAGAACAGCACCGCGATCCACACGAAGCCCATCAGAATGGTGAACACCCGATAGATCACTTCTTCGGTCAGGGTGGGCACCTGAACCTCTTCATCCGGGTTGGAAGGGTCCTTGCCGATGATGTAGTCCAGCACCGGGATGATGCCGAAGATCACGAAATACAGGAACCAGGCCCAGTAATCCTGGGTGCCATTATCCACACCGACAAAGGCGGAGAAGGGTACCAGCGGCACCATGGTTGCCCAGAACAACACGTAGCCCCACTTTTTTATTGTCAGCATCCGATCGGGATTCATGCTCTCGAACATGGTCTTGTCCTCGCTTGTTCAAGCTCAAAGTAACAGTCAACGATGGCAACATTATCCCTGATTTCTTGAATTGTCAAACAACTCAAGAAATGAAATACTACGCCCATGACGTCATAATGGCGTCGCCGATTCACAGGAAGGTGTCATGTCGTTGCAAGCTGTCAGCCTGAGCGAACAAATCGCCCGCCACCTGGGCGAGAGGATCATTACCGGGGAACTCGCGCCGGGGAACAAACTGCCCGAAAGCGAGCTGGCAAAGGACCTTGATGTGAGCACCAACTCACTCCGGGAGGCTTTCAGGCTGCTGGAAAAGCAACATCTGATCGAGCTGCAGCCGCGCCGGGGCGCGCGGGTGTGCGAGGTGACAGAAACCCAGGTGAAGGACCTCTATGAGTTCCTGTTTCTGCTGCTGTCCCAGCTGGCCGAGCGCGCGGCGACAAGCTGGCAGCCGGGACAAATTGAAGATCTGGTGGCCATGCTGCCGCAGCTGGAACAGCATTTTCAGAACAACGATATGCCTGCCGCTCATCAGCTGGCCTTCCGTTTCGTGGAGATCGCCACCGCCCGCTTCTCCGCCAACCGCTATCTGGAAACCGACATCCAGAACCTGATTCCCCTGCTCAAGCGCTATTCCTTCATCGCCCTGCAGGAAGACACCACCGAATTCGACGTCTCCCTGCAGATCTTCAAGCGCCTGCTGGTGAATATCGTCGGTCGCAAACGCCAGGACGCCGGCGCAGACATTCGCGAGTATGGCGAGAACCAATGCCAGATTGTGTTGCGGGCGATTGCCAAGCGAACTGTGAAGGCAGTTAATAGTTAATAATTAACAGTGAATAGTTGCGCGAGGGAGGCCATGGCAGCGGCAAGGTCGTGCCCGCGCCAACGATAACCCCTCCCCTCTGCAAGCCCCTCCCCGTAGGAGCGGTGGTTCCACCGCGAAAACAACCTCGCAGTCGACCCACCCCGCCTTGCAATGCGCCCCCTTAACCGGAAGCACCCGCGCTTTTCTGCAAAGCACTGTGGGAGTTTGCTTGCAAACGAAGCCTGTCCCAAACCGAACCCCACTCTGGCATTACCGCTTTGCCAGTGGGTGGGAAGTTCAGCAAGCTGAATCTCCCACCAGACATCGATGACACCCAAGGCGAGGTGAAAAACAAAACAGAAAAGGGACAGGGCCGTATTTCCCGCGCCAACGACTCCCCCCTCTGCAAGCCCCTCCCCGTAGGAGCGGTGGTTCCACCGCGAAAAACACCCTCGCAGTCGCCCCACCCCGCCTTGCAATGCGCCCCCTTAACCGGAAGCACCCGCGCTTTTCTGCAAAGCACTGTGGGAGTTTGCCTGCAAACGAAGCCTTTGTTTCATTGTGCGCCCTTCGCCTGCAGGCACGCACCCACAGAAAGGATTACAGAAGGCGGGAACGCTGACGATCGCCTTCATGGAAGGCGGCCAGCAGGGACCAGCCGAGGAAAGCCGTGCAGGTGGTGAGGTAGTCACGAATCAGGAATTGCACCTGCTCCACATCCACGGCGTTATCGAAACAGTTGAAATGGCACACCACCACTTCAGGAGCATCCAGGCTTTTGCTGTCGTCGCTGACCACAATCGCCAGGCGCGCGTCCGCCACACTCCACTCACACAGCAGATAACGGGCATCATCGCGCACATTGCGATCCAGCAGACTGACGGCTTTTTCCAGTGCCGCTTCCAGGCCGGCTTTCACCGCCTGCTCGTCATCGCCCGCACAGGTCAGGGAGTGGGTGGTTTGCTGGCTGTCCTCGCCAGTTTGTTGTGTCCAATCCTGGGTCATGTTGTATCCGCGATTCTGGGGTTTAAAGACCGGCCAGGCGCGCCCGCGCCGCGTGCAGTTTCTTGTAGCTGTCGATCAGGCGCTGATGCTTGTCCAGGCCGTCCAGCTGCATGTTGGTGGGAGTCAGCCCCGGGAAGCGCACGCTGCCTTCCACCGCGCCGACCACCTGTGCCATGGTCTCTTCACCAAACATGCGCTTGAAGTTGTAGAGGAAATCGTCCAGTTCCAGCTCTTCGTCCAGGGCGATTTCCAGCACCGCGTTCATGGCCCGGTAGAACAAACCGCGCTCCACGGTGTTGTCGTTGAACTGCAGGAACATGTCCACCTTTTCCGCCGCCTCTTCAAGGCGCCCAAGGGCCAGATAGATCAACAACTTCAACTCCAGCACGGTAAGCTGGCCCCACACCGTGTTCTCATCGAACTCGATACCGATCAGGGTGATGATGTCGGTGTAGTTGTCGATCTGGCTGTCTTCCAGACGCTCCACCAGCGAAGCAAGTTGCTCGTCGTCCAGCTGGTGCAGGTTGAGGATATCCTCCCGATAGTCCAGCGCCATGTTGGTGTTGTCCCACACCAGATCTTCCACCGGGTATACCTCGGAGAAGTCCGGCACCAGGATACGGCAAGCCGGTGCGCCGAGCTGGTCGTGCACGGCCACGTACACTTCCTTTTCCTGCTCCTCGAGAATACCGAACAGGGTTTCTGCCTCTTCTTCAGTGGTACCCGAAAAATCCCAGTCAACAAATTCAATGTCCGCTGCCGCACTAAAGAAACGCCAGGAAATCACCCCGGTGGAATCGATAAAGTGCTCCACAAAGTTGTTGGGTTCGGACACTTCCATGCTGTTGAAGGTGGGCGGCGGCACATCGTTCAGGCCTTCGAAACTGCGCCCCTGTAGCAGCTCGGTAAGGCTGCGCTCCAGGGCCACATGGAAGCTGGGGTGGGCGCCGAAAGAGGCGAACACCCCACCCGTGCGCGGATTCATCAGGGTCACACACATCACCGGAAACTCCCCGCCCAGGGAAGCATCCTTCACCAGCACCGGGAAGCCCTGGGCCTCCAGCGCCTTGATACCTTCCACGATCTCCGGATAACGGGCCAGCACCGCCTCTGGCACATCCGGCAGCACGATCTCCTGTTCGATGATGTACTTCTTCACCGCCCGCTCGAAAATTTCCGACAGACACTGCACCTCGGCTTCCGCCAGGGTGTTGCCCGCACTCATGCCGTTACTGAGGAACAGGTTCTCGATCAGGTTAGTGGGGAAGTACACCGTCTCCCCATCGGAACGGCGCACGAACGGCAGGGAACAGACGCCCCGGTCCACACGCCCGGAGTTGGTATCAATCAGGTTGGAGGCTCCCAGCTCGCCATCCGGGTCATAGATGGCGCGGGTATGCTCGTCCAGAATTTCCGCCGGCAGCGCATCGTTGGGGCCGGGCTTGAACCATTTTTCATTGGGGTAATGGACGAATTCGCTGTTGGCGATCTCTTCCCCGAAGAACTGATCGTTGTAGAAGAAATTGCAGTTCAGACGCTCGATGAACTCGCCCAGGGCCGAACACAGGGCGCTTTCCTTGGTGGCCCCCTTGCCGTTGGTGAAACACATTGGCGAGGCCGCATCACGGATATGCAGGGACCATACGTGAGGCACGATATTACGCCAGGAGGACACCTCGATCTTCATGCCCAGATCCTCCAGGATCCCGGTCATGGTGGCGATAGTCTCCTCCAGCGGCCGGTCCTTGCCCTCGATCAGCGTGCGGGTGCTGTCATCCGGATTCACCGTCAGCAGCGCCTGGGCGTCCTCATCCAGACTCTCCACCGCATTGATCTGGAAATCCGGCCCGGTCTGTACCACCTTCTTCACCGTGCAGCGGTCCACCGCGCGCAGAATGCCCGTGCGGTCCTTGTCAGAGAGCCCTTCCGGCAACTCCACATTGATGCGGAAGATCTGGTTATAGCGGTTTTCCGGGTCGACAATATTGTTCTGTGACAGGCGGATATTGTCCGTGGGGATATCCCGGGCGTTGCAGTACACCTTCACGAAATAGGCAGCACACATGGCCGACGACGCCAGAAAGTAATCGAACGGGCCCGGCGCCGAACCATCGCCCTTGTAGCGAATGGGCTGGTCCGAGATCACCGTGAAGTCGTCGAATTTGGCTTCCAGACGGAGGTTGTCGAGAAAATTGACCTTGATTTCCATGGGGCGCTGCCGGGTTGGAGGGTGAATGAATCTGGCGGGCATTATCCCGGTTTTGGCAGCCCCCGTCTTGCCCCCACAAGCGATAGTGCGCCTGTCGCCTCTCTACAGCTCAGACGGGCCCTTGTGCAGCACGGCCACTGACCCCTGGCAGGCAGGGTCACTCTTCAACCCGACATCTTCCCTTCCCGGATGCCGCCAGGGATTCACAGAAGGTCGCCACATCCGGGTTCTCAAACTTGGAGGAAATGAATTCTCCCGGAATCAGCCCCTCATCCCAGCGAGTGGAGGCCAGCAGGTACCGATCCGCATCTTTGTCCTCAAAGATTTCCACCACCGCCCGGGTCTGATGAATAAAGAGATCCCGCAGCTCGCGCCCGCAACGCAAGGCAGCCCCCCTATCCTCCGCCTGGCAGTCATAACCTGCCGCGGTAAAAAAGGTGTCGGCATACTGCATCAATGGCGCCGAGCTACCCGCATCAGATGTCAGGCTACGCACCCGATCCCCGGCCACATTGGTGCAACCGGCGGACAACAGCAAAAAAACCAAGGCAAGAAAAGGGAGAAGTCGATACATAGCAGGCTCATTCACAGGATGAGATGGGAAAAATGGCTTCATACATGGAACTTTGATTCAAGGCAGGAAGCCATCGCTGACATCATTTGCCTTCTGAGAGAGGGTCATTCAATACCCAAGGCTCACAGGAACCAAGGGGCAGACCTCACATTTCTCACGCCAACATGACAATCATCGACTGACAACTCTTTCCAGTGGTGAAAGCCGGGATCTCATGGAGGTCCGTGAAATGTGAGGTCTGCCCCCTGTGCTTGCATTGGCAGTCACGCCTCAATAACCGGCGCAGCTTTGCTGTGTCCGGCGCCGAAGGCGCGAAGTTGATTGACTTGTTACGTGTGCGCATCCTCTATCTCCTGCAGTCTGTCATACCAAGACCATAAATCTTCAAAGTTCGCATCTTTTGGTAGAGGATTATTCTCAATGAACAGCGCCTTTAAGAACTGATTTAAATATGCTTCACCAGTACGTCTTGGATGATTTGCTATCCATGAGTTGTAAAAATTATTTTCTACTCGATAATGATGTGAGTGTATAAATCGCGACCATGTCTCGCGCAGGTCATCTTCGTCTCTGACATCTATGATCTCAAACTCTTCCATGTTCCTCTCATCCACACTGCCCCAAGCATCTTTTAACAGAGCTATTGCACTAGCGTCTGATGTTGGAGCACCGTACCCAAATATGCTTACCATAAAGGCGTGCTTCAACAGATCCGCCATTGTTGCCCATTGGCGGGATATAAACTCATCTAAGTGATAGTTTTTCTCTCCTACAGGATAAAGTAATTGTGTGCATGTTAACGGCTCTCCACAATGATGGCAGTAACCACCGTTATTACCCATCATGTGACCGTCCTGGCAATAACCTACCTCTACATTTCCGTGAAGGAATAACGTTCTCGGCATCTTAAAACGTTGACCATTCCTGCGAATTGCCTGAACTAAAAATGGATCCCAATTAAAGGTTGCGATGAAGTCTTTGTTGCGAAGTGACAATACTAGATGGTCGTAAATCGTTGGCTCATCAGGTAGCTCCATCCCTTTAAAATAGTCATAGACTACTTTTTCTAACTCTTCTCTGATATCACTTAGTTCGGTTTTTTGATGAATCTCGGTGTATATATCCTCGAAATTGGTAGAGGAAAAAGATAAGCCCGTTCGAGCTATTAAATTCTCAATGCCTAGTGTTTCAACAAAGTTATTCATTAGGGGAAGCTTGCGGCCGTTTCTATCCCCATTAGGAAAAGCGGCGTAGCTTGCACCAGCTCCCAAAATAACTACGTGGGGTTTTCCGACTTCAATTTGTTTTATTTCTTCTTCTGCAGATACTTCCATGATTATTCTAGTGCACGTAACAGCGTATTCAGTCGAACGAATCGACTTAACTCAATTCGACATAATTATTTTCATCAATTCAGGCGGGGCGATCATTTTTGCTTTTAGAACAGCAAGATACCTGGCAGATGAGAATTTATCCCAACAGACAAAACACGAAGCGTCAACATAGTCCCCGTACTAGCGTTCCGAAAAAGGCTCTTTTCCCCCCGTACCGTTCCACCCTATATCAATAAGTTATCGTTTTCTGTAAGCCATCTCTTACAAAATTAAAGCCCGGTCTGTTGAGCACGGCACATGCCATCAATATGGCATTATTCTTCCGTGCCGATTTTGGTTTTGGTGTTTCCTTGTTGTGATCAGGTTTCGCCTGCAGGCAGGCTCCCACAGCGGAGCTGGTTTCTGATTTTGATTTTCCTCATAGCTCACAGCTCAAAGCTCGCCGCTGTTTTTCCCAGCCATAAAAAAACGCGGCCGAAGCCGCGTTTCTTTATTCGCCAACCCGAGGGGGTTACCGGCCCAGGATATCCCGGGAGATAATTTCCTTCATGATCTCGCTGGTGCCGCCGTAGATGCGCTGGATGCGGGCATCCACGTAGTCACGGGAGATCGGGTATTCCTGCATGTAGCCGTAGCCACCGAACAGTTGCAGACACTTGTCGGCAACCACGCCCTGCAGCTCGGTGGTGGTGAGCTTGGCGATGGAGGCGTTGGTGGTGCTCAGTTCGCCCTTGTCGTATTCGGTGGTGCACTGGCTGCAGAATGCCTTGTTGATCTGGGTCTGGGCGTGCAGATCCGCCAGCACGTAACGGGTGTTCTGGAACTTGCTGATCGGCTGACCGAAGGCCATGCGCTCCTGGGTGTATTCAATGGTGCGCTCGATCATGCCTTCACAGGCGGCCACAGCACCCAGGGCCAGGATCAGGCGTTCGCGGGGCAGTTCGTTCATCAGGTTGGCAAAGCCTTTGCCTTCACCACCGAGGATCTGGTCAGCGCCCACTTTCACGTCTTCGAAAAACAGCTCGGAGGTATCGGCGGCGTGGTGGCCCATTTTTTCCAGGTTACGCCCGCGGGAGAAGCCCGGCAGGGTGCAGTCCACGGTGAACAGGGTCATGCCTTTGGACCCGGCGTTGGGGTCGGTCTTGGTGGCCAGTACGATCACATCACAGTGTTGGCCGTTGGTGATGAAGGTCTTCTGGCCATTGATGCTGTAGCCTTCACCGTCCTTGTCGGCACGGGTCTTCATGCCCTGCAGGTCGGAACCGGCGCCCGGCTCGGTCATGCCGATGGCGCCCACGGCTTCACCACTGACCATTTTCGGCAGCCAGGTCTGCTTCTGCTCTTCGGTGCCCAGGTGGAGGATGTAGGGGGCGACGATATCCGAGTGCACGGACAGGTTGGAGGCCAGGGCGCCGTAGCCAGCCCGTGAGGCTTCTTCGATAATCACTGCTGACAGGGTGAAGGTGGCACCGAAGCCGCCGTATTCTTCCGGCACGTCCACGCACAGCAGGCCGTTCTCGCCCATCTTGTTCCACAGTTCGCGGGGGAATTTCTCGTCCTTTTCCCACTGGTCGTAGTGGGGGGCCACTTCGTTTTCGAGGAATTTCTTGACGTTGTCGCGGAACAGTTCGATTTCGTTCTGATCAAGCATACTGGCTCTTCCTGTTGGTCATTAACGTGCACGGACGGGTCCGTGCCGGCAAATTATGGCCAACATTCTAGCGGGATGCCGTGAGGCTCACATCAACCCGGGGTGACCATTCAGTCTTTTGTATACCCGGGCAGGTCAGTGGGCGGCCCCCAGGGCCGCCTGTGCGCTCATCAGGCCGGCTCGATCACCACGTCCGAGTTGAGGGAATTGGCCACAAAACAGTTGCGGTGGGCACTGTCGTGGAGTTTTTCCAGGGCCGGGCCGTCCATATCTGCATCGTCGAACACCACCCGGGGACGCAGCACGATACGGGTGATGGCCATACGACCGTCCGCGTTCTTTTCCACCGTGCCTGAGGGCTGGTCGATGTAGCTGAGCACCTTGAGGCCTCGCTTGGCGGCAATGGAAAGGAACGTGAGCATGTGGCAGCTGGAAGTGGCCGCCACCACGGCTTCGTCCGGGTTGACCTTGCTGCCGCTGCCGAAGAAGTCCGGCGAGGCCGATGCCTGTACCACTTCCCCGCCGCCCAGGGTCCACTCGTGGTCTCGGTTGAAGGTTTCGTAGTCGAAAGGGGTATCCGGTTTCAGATGCCAGGCAACCGTAGCTCCATACTCACTCATTGCGCGCTTCCTTTTTCAACGATGGCTGATACTTCAACCATGATCCGGAATAGCCGCAAAGGCAACTCGACTTGAGTCGATCTTGATGGTCGTCAAGGTTTGATGGGTGAGAGGGAGAATTTCTACCACAGAGGACACAGAGTTCACTGAGAAAACGGTATGCCTCTGCATGCTTCCAGGGGGCTCTGCATTGGTCTCGCTCCCAGACCTGGTGGGGATCGCTTGCAGGCAAGCTCCTACGGCCAAAATATTGAGACGTTCTTAGCCCGGATTGCACCGTCATCTCAGAATGGAGACTCCCCGTTAGAGTGAGTCGAGGAACGCAAGGATCTGGCGGCGTAGAGCAAAAAACCTGTCTGAGCGGAGCGAGTCTTTTTTGCGTCCGCCAGATCCTGAGTACCGGAGTGTGCCTGCGGAGCAGGCCGAACGGAGTCGGGGCGCGGGGGAGTCCAGAGGGGTGTCGCGTTACACCCCTTTGGGCCTGTCCGGCGAGGACAAACACCTTTATCGGTGCGATGAAACTGCAGGCCAGCCTTAGCCTGCCAGGCAAGTGCCACTCTCACCGCAGGTTCGCACCTCGAGAGGGACTCCTACAAGGCAAGCAGCCTTACTCGCTGGTCTGCTCCGGCTTGAGCAGGCAGCGTTCTACCTGGTCCAGCACTCGGTTGCTGTACAGCAGTGAGGCATGGCCCAGGTAGGGGATGTGCACATTCTCTTCTGCGCCATGCAACACCGCGGAAGAGGACGGCAGGATGAAGTTGTCCATGTTGGAGAACAGGGAGAAGTAACGGGCACCGCCGGGGCAGGTTTCCCCGTTGGCCAGTTCACGGATGAACGGGCTGTTGTGGCGCAGCTGGGCAGCGGCGCCCACCGGCGGGAACAGTGCCGCAATACGGGAACCGTAATGAGGGCTGCCCAGGGTGACCACCTTGTCCACTTTCCCGGCCAGGCCCAGATTCTTCAGCGCATAACGGGTGAGCGGCCCACCCATGGAATGACAGACCAGGTGGGCTTTTTCGGCGCCGGTGGCATTGAGGATACGCTCCACATGATCGACCACTTGCTGGGACAGCTTGCGGGCATTGATGTGCGGCGGGGTATAGCTCACTGAATAGACGTTGGACCAGCCGCGCCATTTCAGGCGCCATTGCATGAGCAGGAAGTTGGCGCTGTTGCCACCATAGCCATGCACCAGGATCACCGGGGTTTCTGCATGGTGGCGGGTGCGTACCGGCGAGGCATCGTGTATCAGTCGCAGGGGATAGAGCAGGAACAGCAACAGCAGCGACCCCGCTTCCTTGAGCACCGCAAGCAGTGCTGCCCACACCCGCATGGGAGGCTCATCGGGCACCTTGGCCTGCTCAGGGAAGTTGTTGCGGTCATAGTACCAGCAGATATACAGCACCAGGGTCATGCCCACCGAATAGGCGACCACCAGGGCCAATAAAAACAGGATCACGCTCATTATTGCTCTACTCGTTCGTGAAGAATGCCAAAGTTAGCAGCACTGGCACGGTCAGGACAGCACACAGTAAAACTGTCGGACAGGATCGCTGACGGCTTGTGACATGGTGTTATCAATCTCGTCAGGCGACCGGCATTCGGCGTCCAGCTTTGCTACATCAAATCGTGTTTCTGCAGCCACTCCGTACAGCAGTTGACCGCTTCATCCATCTTGTCCTGCTGGCCAAAGTAATAGTGGTTGGCGCCCTTGATTTCGCGGCGCTCGGCCTGGCCCGGTTTGAAAGCCTCAAACAATCGCAGGGTGTGGCTGGGCGTGCAGGCGTTGTCGGCGGTGTTGCCTATCACCAGTGCAGGAATACTAATGCGGCCCGCGCAGGCCGGACCATTGGCGCGGGAATCATCAAAACTCCACTGACTCAGCCAGCCACGCAGGGTATTGAACCGGGCCAGGGCCACCGGGCCGTTGTTGACGGTTCGGGGGTCGCCCAGATAACAGCTGCCGGGGGTGCGCTCGTTGGGGTCCTGGGCCGGATCCAGCCAGCGCACGTCGCACATGGTGCGATGCACCACAAAACCGAATTCCTCGCTGTGCAGGCCCTGCTTGCGGAAATCCTCCAGCTTGCTCTTCACCCAGTCGGTGATGCGCCGGTTGCGGTCAATCTGCGCCTGTCGGAAGCGGGCCACAAACTCGTCACTGTAGGGCGGCTGGTTGGGGCAGTCCGGATGGTAAATGTCCAATTCCAGCTCCCGGTCTTCCGGGTGGTTCTCGTCCTTCACTGACGGGTCCAGCCATTCGGTCATGGTGATGGCGCGGGACACATGGGCCGCCAGCAACATGATGCCATCCGCCGGGATCAGCTGTTGTGCCACCAGATCATAGGGATCACCCGCCGGGGTCTCGGTGATCTGCGGGTCCTCTGCTTCCGCCTGATACATCAGGCTCAGGGAGCCGCCACCGGACCAGCCGCCCAGCACCACCTTCTCATAGCCCAGCTTTTCCTTGGCATAGCGCACGCAGGCTCCCAGATCCGCCACCACCTTCTCCATGAGCAAGGCACTGTCGGCGCCGCGGTAGCGGCTGTTGCAGTAGATGACGGACAAGCCCGCCTTGGCCAGCGCCGACACCATGGGCAGATAGGCGCCGCCGCCCACCGGGTGCATGAACACTACTACGGTCTTTCCCGGTCCGGATTTGGGCGTCAGCAAGTGGGCTTCCAGGGTGACCAGATCCATGGGGCCGGCATAGGTGTCCTTGAACTTGGACTCCTCAGTGAAGGCGATCAGGTGGGGGGTGCGATCGTACAGCTTGCTCATGTTCAGGCGTCCTTGTGCTCTTCTTGCTGTTGTTGTTCCTGTTGTTTTTGCTGTTGCTGTTCCATGGCCGCCTTCACCTTGGAGAAATCGGTCTTGCTGGTGTCGATACCACGCATGTCCAGGGCCGCACCAAACAGCACTTCCTTCTGGGCGCGGGTCTTTTCGGTCCAGGCCTTGAGCGCATCGTGGGCCTTGGCGGCATCGGCCTCGACTACCTTGTCGTAACTGGGATCACGCACGGTGATTTCCAGCGGGATACCGTTGGGGTCGACAAAGTAGATGGAATGGATGAAGTCGTGATCCACCGGCCCGAAACAGGGACGACCCGCCTTGTTGATACGCCGGCGCCATTCCTTCAGTTGCTCCATGGTGTCCACTTCAAACGCCAGATGCAGATCAAAGGCATGACGAGGCCGGAACTGCATTTCATCGGCACTGTCCGGGGCATCGAAGAAGGCGATGAAGTTGTCGTCACCCATCTGGAAGAACAGGTGCATGTAGTCCACCTTGCGGCCGGTGCCGGGTTCTTCGTCGAATTCCATGGCCAGGGTGAGCGGCAGGCCCAGTACATCTTCATAAAACCAGCGGGTCTGTTCCGCGTCGCGGCAGCGGTAGGCGCCATGGTGCACGTGCTTGAGCATGGCAAGGGAGGTCGGGCTGCTCATGGTCGAGGTCGCTCCTGGTTATTGTCGGTATGGTGCCATTGTTGCCACAGGAGGCCCCCGGTTTGAAATCCGAAACCACCAAGAACCTGTCAGTTCTGGCCACTCGCGCAAGCCTGCGCACAATGGCACACTTACCGGCCTGTTAACGGGTAGGACAAAGGTATGAGTGACCAGGCCATCATCAACGAAGTGGGGCTGCGCGACGGACTGCAGAACCAGCCAGTAACGGTGGACACCGAGACCAAGGCACGGCTTGCACAACTGTTGGTAGAGGCCGGGATGCGTTATCTGGAGCCGGTGAGCTTTGTCAGCCCCAAGGCCATTCCCCAGATGGCCGATGCCGCTGCCCTCACCCGGTTGCTGCCGCAAGGGGAGGACCTGCACTTCCCTCTACACTACACGGCCCTGGTGCCCAACCTGAAGGGCTACCAGCTGGCCAAAGAAGCGGGCTACCCCACCGTGGCGCTGGTGCTCTCCACCACGGATTCCTTCAATGAGCGCAATCTGCGCATGAGCCTGGAACAGGCGGCGCAGAGCTGCGAAGCCATCATCGCGGCGGCCAGGGCCGATGGCATTGCCACTCGCACCTATATCTCCGGGGCCTTTGCCTGCCCCTACGACGGGCCGGTACCGGTAACCCTGCCGCAGCAGCTCAGCGAGCGCATGTTTGCCGCGGGCTCGGATGAGGTGGCCATCGCCGACACCATCGGCGCTGGCAACCCGCAGCAGATGAAGGACATCATGGCACCGCTGATTCGCGAGTTCGGCGCGGAGAAATTCTACGTGCACCTGCACGACACCCGCGGGCTGGCCGCTGCCATGGCCTGGGCCGCGGCGGATCTGGGCGTGCGCCGTTTCGATGCCTCCATTGGCGGGCTGGGCGGCTGCCCGTTCGCCCCCGGCGCCACCGGCAACATGGCCACGGAAGATCTGGTCTACCTGCTGGAGAGTGCCGGCCTGAACACCGGCATCGATGTGGAAAAACTGCGCGCCGCCGTGGCCCTGGCGCAGCAAGCCACCCAGCGCCCATTGGGCGGGCGCATCCTCAGCTGGATGGAATCCCAGGAGAAACAGGGCAAGACGCCCTGTCTGTGGTAGTCAAAACAATTCGCACCGAACCCCGTTGAAAAAAACACCGGGCAGCATGACTGCCCGGTGTTTTTTAGTCCTTACTTTCCTGTTTCAGGGGGTGTAGGGATAGCGGAAATCACCTGACAACGATATCGCATTATCATTGCCCGGCAACACGGGCCCCATATCCCTCGCCACCAGCGTGGCGATATAGGTGCCTTCCACTTTGCCATCGCTCACACTGGTCACGTTGATGGTGCAGGACGCCCCTTCAGTCAGGTTCTGTGTGCCTGACTGGGTGTAGGTGGCACCGTAGGGGATGTTGGCCGGGGTGGAGATTGTCATGGTCGGTTTCAGGCCACCCACATCCGTGTTGCAGGTAAAGCTGCCGACCTGCATGGGAATATTGGACCACACCATCCGCATCTGGTTATTCGGGGATTCCAGATCATCAAACAGGCGGAAGAAGTAGCCGTTGCTGCCGTTGGAAGAGACCTCCGATGCCAGCAGGAACCGTTCACCGGCCACAAAATGGGTGCTGCCCTCATCGATGGTCATGCTGATGCCCTGCGCCTCACTGCCCAGTGCACCATCGTCACCGTTATTATCGGCATGGAAGGTCTGGGTGGTGAAGTTGCGGAACTTGCCGTGCACAACCAGGGTCCGCTCCGCTTCCGGCAGCTCGATATCGCCTGTCCCCAGGCCGGAGCCAAAGGCAGCACCGCCTCCGTTGCTGGGCCCCATCAGGGTGGCGGTGTACGAACCGATATACTTGCGCCCGGCATTTTGCTCGATGGTAACGGTGCAATTACCCCCGTTGGCACTCTGAAACTTGAACAGCGGATCGCTAACGGTGATCCAGCCCATCTTCAGGGTCACTTCGGTGTCACCATCGTCGCAGCTGTATTCGCCTGCCGCGGGGTTGTTGTTGCTGCCGGCCTGCAGTTCGAATTTCAGCGCATGATCCGGATGTGAGCCATCCAGCAAGGGCCGGCCACCCAGGAAATGTCCGGAGCGCATCTCACGGGTACCACTATCGATCGTCATGTCCCAACGAATCTCGTCCGCCAGGGCCGGCGCTTCGCCTTCAGTACCGGTGTGGATATAGATCCGGAACTGGCCACCGCTCAGGGTGATTTGTTCATCATCCTTGTCGTTGCTTAGCGTGGCGCTGATGATGCGGCCATCGGTGGCCCCATTACTGAAGTGATAGTCCACATCCAGTTCACAGGCCGTGGCCGTCCAGGTTTTCTGCACGGGTGGGCTGACGCTATTGTCGACGGTCAGCATTGATACCCCTGCGCCGTCTAGACACAACTGCGTACCCAGCGCGCCATGGGCGACATTTACCTGCACCCAGGCCAGATCATCTCCATTGAACGGCGTTGTGTCGATAATGTTGTAGTCGTTGCCAAAGTTATTAGCCCGAATCTGCCGCTTAGCCGTAGTGGCCATGAAGGACTCGATAAACGGCTGTTCCACAGCCCAAACATTGCCGCCATACACTACCGCTACCCCATTGCGCATACCCAATAGCTCTGCACCGGGTTCGGGTTCAGGGTCCGAACTGTCTTCCTGAATCAAGGCACGGGTGGTGGTACCCTGGCCATCATCATGGATGATTTCCATAACGTCCCCATCCGCATTGAGATAAACCCGTACGCGCTCGTCGCTATCAGACTGGCCATAATTCACTGCGACACGACGGTCGGTGGCCACATTGGTGCGGTCATAAATTTCAACAATGTCGGCAACGGTAAAACCGATGTCGGTGTCAAAATCGATATCACCCTGTGCCGAAATGATAACGGTGCCACGGGCATGATTACGGGTGCCACTTCCACAACTCGCGCAGTAACCCGGGTCACCCTCGCCGTTACCGATCACCGTGTAAGTACCGGCGTAATTCGTGAGTACGTTGAGGTTCGCGGGTAATTCCGGGTCAACCGGTTCTTCGTCTTCTGGCGCGTCCGGGAACTGGTTCAGGTTGCCGTCTTTCACCAGGTTCAGCAGGGCGCTGTAATCGGCGATGGACGGGTCATCATCAATGGCCTCCTGGATCGCATCCAGCACCTGATCCCAGGCATCGCCAATCACCAGTGCGGTGCTGAACGGATCACCTCCAGGCAGCACAAAACCGGCATTGGTCATGGCGGTGAGCAGCTCGGTTTTCTTGCTGGCTATGGTGCTGGCATCTGGCCAGTTGGCCGGTGTGGCAATCCAGCTACCGTCTGCCAGGCCGGTGGTAAGCGCCAGCACCATGTCGGTAATCGGGGTGATGTTGATTGTCCCCGGCTGGCTGGCATAGCTACGCAGCGTGACAGCCGGCGTGCCCCCGGTCACGGTAAGCACACAGGGAAGGGCTGCATTGCCGACATCACCACTCCAGGTGCCATCGGCATTGGTGGTCACGGTGGAAGTAAAACCACTGCCATCGGCACATTCTGCGGTAACTGTACCGGTCTGAATCGCCGCCCCCACCGCAGCGGTTCCGGTCAAGCTGGAGGATGCCGGCGCAGCCGGTCCACCGCTATCCACAGCACCACCGTTACTGCTACTGCCACCACCGCCACAGCCAGCCACCGTCAGGATCACTCCCAACAGTCCGGCCCCAACAATCCACTTCCCTTTGATTGGCTGCATACCCTTCCCCACGCTGCCTGATTGAGATGAATACCGTCAGCATAGGAGTGCAGGAACAATCGCATCACCCCCCAAACATGGGGGTAGCGCAAGAAAACGCTGTGCTATTAACCAGGGAAGCGGTACGAAAAAAGTTCAACGCGGGTTTACGGCAAAGCCCCCCTTTCCGCAGGTGCATCGGTTATTCGCTGCGCTCGGTGGCAGAGCGCTTCCAGCATTTTACTTCGCCCTGGGTGAGATCGGTCTCTGGCGGGAAATTCAGCTTGCGGAACTTCCCACACAAGCAGCACTATGCCGCTAGTCCGCGATGAACCAGAAAAAGGGGAAAGCTCGCTACCCACTGGAGCAGCGAGCGGGGTTTGATCAGTGGATGACGATTAAAATCGTCGCCATGGACAGTCCCATCAGGACGGATTGACCAATCCCATGTGAATGGCTTTGAGGGTGGCCTCGGCCCGGGTATTCACCTGAAGCTTGGCATACACATCCTTCATGTAGCCTGCTGCGGTGTAGTGGGAAATACCCAGCTTTTCTGCGGCATGTTTTACGCTCAGCCCTTTGGCAATCAGGGTCAGCATGTCCCGCTCCCGACGCGTCAGGGCGACTTCCTCTTCACCGGCAAACGGGTGGAAGTGTTCGAGCAAGCGTCGGGCAATGGAAGCCGACAGCGGAGGTCGCCCTTGCAGGATACCGGAGAGATGGCCGGCAAAGGCCTCTTCGGTATCATCCTTGAGCAAGTAACCATCGGCACCGGCACGCAGTGAGCCGAACAGATGCTCGGCATCATCAAAAATGGTGGTAATGATGCATTGCGCAGTGGGATTGGCTTCCTTGAATGGGCGCACCAGGGACATGCCGCTGCCATCGGGCAGCCCCAGATCGATCAGCGCCAGGTCATATCGCTGCTGCTCCATGCAGCGGACCGCATCGGCAAGATTGGTGGCACGGCTCACCTGATCTGGATCAAGTATGCTCACCACCTGCTGGTGCAACCAGTCAGCCACATCAGGAAGGTCTTCCACGATCAACACCTGTTTGACTGACAGCATGCTTACTCCATGTGGCAAGACTGGGTCTTTCACTAAAACCCGATTATAGTTTCAGGCACGCCTTATAATGGCGATACAAAAGTGGCTGACGCTGAGTCGTCAGCTATTGCAGACAGTTATAATGAGTAGCGGCCCATGGGATCAACCCCCAAAACAAGGGGGCAAGGGCACCACATCAGACAAGGGAACTTCATGCTTTCACTCAAGACCCGGATTGCCATCGGCTTTCTGCTGGTGGCCGCTTATGGGCTGATGACCATCATCGCCGCACTGTCCCTGCCGGTTAGCGATATCCAGTTCCGGGCCGATAAAGATGCCATTGTCGCCACCCTTGGGGATGGCCGAATGCTTTCGGTGGCACAGTTCAGCAACGGCCAGCAACGCATTACAGCCGACCCGAAGCTGTTGCTGGAAGAACCGGATGTACTACCCGATTACGCGGCCCTGAATGATTTCTTCAGCGCCCACCAGTTTCTGGAAAGCGCCCTCACGGCAGGGAGTTTGTTGCTGCTGGATAACGACGGCAACGCCGTGGCGATTTCATCATCGTCACGTTCTCTGGTGTCATTGCCCGGCCTTTTCTGGCTTCAGCTGATTTGCGGTTTGTCAGGCATGGTGATCTGTCTGCTGGTGTGGGTGCCGGCACGCAGCGACATTGCCATCCACTCCTTTGCCCTCACCGGGCTCAGCTACGTACTGTTCTCCTCTGCCGCCGCCATCTACAGCACCCGTGAACTGTTCCTGCCAGGACAACTTTTTGCACTGCTCTCCGGTATCAATCATTTCGGAGCCTTGCTGTTCTCCGCGTCACTGGGCGCTTTCCTTTGGAACTATCCGCGCCAGGCTCCTTCGGTCTGGTTCACCGGCATGTTCTTTCTGTTGTTTGCCGTCGCCATTGTGGTCGATCAGGCTCAACTGGTGGCCACCCCCGCCGCCGGTTTTCACTCATGGGTGATGGGAATTTTCCTGCTCGGGCTGGCAGGGGCCCTCTGGCAGGGTTGGAAAACCCGGGGGCAACGGCAGGATCGTATCGCGCTGCGCTGGACTGTGCTGTCCATCATTCTGGGTACCGCATTCTTTGCCGGCGGCATGATTCTTCCTGCCATGCTGACACTGCCAACCCCGGCGTCCCAGGGGCTGCTGTTCACTACCTTCCTGCTGATGTATGTGGGCATGGCCATGGGGGTCGTGCGCCATCGGTTATTCAATCTGGAACCCTGGTGGTTTTCTCTCTGGTCCTGGCTACTGGGCGGTCTGGTCATCATGCTCACCGACCTGCTGCTGGCCACCCTGCTCACCCTTTCCGGTCCCGCCACGCTTGCCCTTTCTGTGGCCCTGATTGGCTGGCTGTATTTCCCGGTGCGGCAATATCTGTGGGGCAGATTGATCCGCAATCAACGCCAGGGGCTGGACAGTTGGCTATCCCAGGCGCTGCCTGCCATGTTGCAGGCGCAAAAAGACACTCCGGAACAGTCCGGGATTGCCGCCGCGCTGCAAGCGGTGTTCTCGCCATTATCCTTCAAGCGCGCAGATGGCCCAGTGCAAAACGTCAGCATTGAGGACAACGGCAACCGTTTACTGGTGCCAGATACCGGACAGCCGCATCATTTCGAATTACTGCACCCCCATGGTGGGCAACGGGTATTTAGCCGACACGACGTGGATACCGGCAAGCTGGTACTGGCCCTACACGCGCTGGTCGAGCAGACCCGCACGGCCAGGGAAGAAGGCGCCAGCGAGGAACGCAAGCGCATTCGCCGGGATATGCACGATGATCTGGGCGCCAAGCTGTTACACCTGCTGCATAAATCTCCTGCGGACAGCAAACCGCTTGTGCGTGAAGCCATCGTGGATCTGCGAGATCTTCTCAAGGCCATGGAAGGGCATTCCCTGTCACTGGATGCCGCAGCCTCACAATGGCGCGAGGAAACCGCGCGTCGCTGCAGGGATCATGACGTTACCCTGCAATGGAATGAGCACATCGGGCCTGCCACGTTGCAAGCCCTGCAGTTCAGCGAAACCACGCGCATTATTCGTGAAGCAGTGAGCAATGCCCTCAAGCATTCCGATACACCTCTGCTTTCAGTGACCCTGCATGGCGGCGATGACAAACTGGACATCATCATCACCAACAACGGCCTTGATACGTCTGCGACACCTGGGGCACAACGGGGGCTGAATATCATGCAATCCCGAGCGGACAAGATCGGGGGCGATTTCGAATTCGGTATTGTGGATGAACACTGGCAAGTAATGCTGTCTGTTCCCGTTTCCCGATAGAGAACAAATGGCGGGCAAGGCGTTGCTGGCAAACAAGGTTCATCGCGGGTTAGTGGGAAATGGATTAGGGGAAGGTTGTTTTGATCTCGATGTGAGAACCTCGCGTAGCGGACTAACGCACGGAGTGCGGCCCGAAGGATGAGCGAAGCGAATGGTTTGCTTGCAAACGAAGCCTTTCCCGCACTCGATCAACCTCCCTTCGCTTGCAAGCAAGCTCCCACAGGGATAATCGGTGAGACCACGGAGGACGCCCATTATTTTTACTCAGTGATCTCTGCGATCTCTGTGGTAAAACCGGCTCTGCCAATGGGGTGGGAAGTTCAGTTTGCTGAACGAATAACCCACGCCCCTACGAAAAGAAAAGGTGTGAGGTTTTCCCGGAACCCGGGATAAACCCCAAAAAAAACGGGCCGTTATACGGCCCGTTTTTTTGGTTCAGCCTAGCGTGATGAGGCTGCCTTGCTGGCGGCCATCTCCAGTAACCCGCTTGCCAACTCGCTGCTCTCTGCATCATAGGAAGCAGGAATCAGGTTAACCTGATAGCGGGTAATATCTCTGGCCGTGGAACTGGACGTCCCACTCATGGCACTCAGCAGTCCCAACCCCTTGGTGATGCCGGAGGTCAGCTTGTCGGTTGTGGTAGTCACATCCTCAATGCTGCTGTAGAAAGTGTTGGCTGTGGCAACAGCATTGGTCGTGCTGAAAACCGGCATGTGGTTGGGCTTGATCATGCACTCTTCCTTGCCGAAACGGCTCCAGCATTTTTGCGCTGAAAGCGGCTGGAAACGCAGATCACCACTCGCCGCCAACTGAATAGTGGCATCGACTTTCGCGGAATCCTTACTGGCAAAGCCGCCAAAACTGCTGTGTCCATCGGATTCCAGCTGGGCAAAATCAATCAGGATATTGACGTTGACCCCTGTCAGGCCCAGATCCTTGATCAGGCGCCCCTCATGCTGTTGGGCTGAACTTCCCCCTGCAGCCTTGAAGGCCTGCCCAAATCCACTGGCCGTGCCGATGTATCGAGGATCGGAAATGGTTTCTCCTTCGCGACCCATCACCAGATAGCGGGTCCCCGCACTACCCTTGTATTCAAAGGGGCTTTCACGGCCTTCTGCATGCATTGCCTGGTAATGCGGGTTCGCCTTGATAGTGGCATGTGGCACCACCTGGAAACCCGCATCCGACAGTTTCTGCTCAGCGTTATCGCAAGCCTGGTTGGCAATGCGCTGCATTTCTGCTTCATCAACGCCCTTGGCGGCATAGGTGACCGATACCTTCACATCAGAACGGCGGGTGGTCCCTGTTGCACGCATGGCATCAGAACGGAAACCGCCACTGGTGGACGCCGACGCTGCACTGTTCACTCCAAACATGACATTGCAGGACAGAACACCCACCTTGTCCACACCCGCCATATATTTTTCGTTTTCTGCTGCGATGAAACTGTCCGCCTGGCTGGCCGCACTGCCATTGGCATCGTAGCTCGGCGCTTCACTGCCGGTGGTGGCACAACCTGTCACCAAGGTGGCCAAGGCCATCGCAGAAATCGTCTTGTTCCCTGACATCTTTTTCATGTGCTTTCCCCGTGGATGTAATTTGGTTGTTACTGGCCCAGCGTTTTCGGCTGTCGACTCAAGGTACCCCTGAATCACTCACAGACCCGTCCCCCCATTGCCCTGCATGGCGACGGTCACGAATGACGGAGTCGTCGTTCAGCCCGACGTAGTGGACGATTTTCATCCGGAGAAAGCGGAAAGGAAGCGACGCTGTGGCGGTAGCTGGATAGGCATCCTTGCCGGTCAGGTCTGAGACCAACCATTCCATTGCCATGACCTACTTCCCCAGATGAGAAGTGAGTCACATGCTACGCGGCGCCTGATGGGACGTGACCCCCCTGAATAGGGGGGGGGGGGGCAGCTCGGGGAGAGATGAAGGGGGCATCAGGCGTTCGGCGCCTGACAAGGCAAGCGTGAAAAAGGGAAGGCGTAGTTAAATCCTGCGCTATGCACGACCTTGTTTCATGCCGTCACTGACAGGCTTTCCACCCTGACCGCCCGCACCCCGTCGCCACCGGTATCCCGGGCTGCATAAAGGGCCTGGTCGGCGGTGCGTAACAGGTCGTCGGTATCCGGCAGGGCCACGCCCTCTTCAGGCAGCAACACCGCCACCCCTACACTCAGATGTAAAGGTTGCGCGACTGTGGTCATCTCCGCCACCGCCTGACGGCACAGATCGGCGGTTTGCAGGGCGGCATTGAGGCCCCGTTCCGGCAGAATGACCATGAACACATCCGCGCCATAACGGCCAACGATACCGCCCTCCCCGACCGTCACCTCCAGACAATCCGCCACCGCCTTGAGCAGGACATCCCCTTCGCTGTGGCCATGGGTTTCGTTGAACTGGCGGAATCCGTCCACCTCCATCAGCAGGCAGGCCAGCGGCTCGCGGCTGCGGCCACAGCTGACATGGGCCTGGCGCATGACTTCCATCATCACCGCCCGGTTACGCAGGCCGGTAAGGTTGTCGGTGCGCGCCAGCTGGGCCAGTTCCTGGTTGATCTGCTCCAGTTCTTCGCGCTTGGCCTGCAGGGCAGACTCGGCTTCGCGCTGGGGCGAGATATCCTTGATCTGGGAAAGGAAACAGCGCGGCGAGCCATCGGCGTTGCGGACGATGGACACCGCCAGCAACGCCCACACCAGTTCACCGTTACTGTGAAAGTAGCGCTTCTGCATCCAGTACTGGCTCTTCTCCCCGCACAAAAGAGACTGTACGTGCGCCAGATCCTTATGCAGGTCATCCGGGTGGGTGATGCTCTGGAAGTCCATGTCCAGCAGTTCCCGGCTGGAGTAGCCGAGCAGGTTGCAGACCGCATCATTGACCCGAAGCCAATGCCCATCCGGTGCCACAATGGCCATGGGAATGGCCGCATGCTGGAACGCGGCTTCAAACAGGAGTTCAGTGGCTTCACGATCCGCAAGGTGCTGCGCCTGACTGCTGCGCAGCCCATCTTGCTCCAGGGCGTGGCTGAGACTCTGGGCCATCAACTCGATGAACTCCAGCTCTTCCATGGTGAACGGTTCCGGGCGAATACCGGTATCGCTGAAGTTGAGGGTCCCGACCACCTCGCCCGCCACCCGCAGGGGCGTGCCGATATAGGATTCCAGCTGCATGCCCTGGTACACCGGGTGGCTGCGCATCTCTTCCAGCGCGCCCACATGATGCAGCGCCACCGTGCCACGCTTGGTGACCACTGCCTGGCAGTAGGTTTCCCCCAGAGGGAAGACATCACCGCGACCAATGGCGTCACCGCCGCCGATCACCGCCGAGACACGATATTGGCCATCGTCGATCTGGCTGACAATCCCAACGGAGAGCCCCAAGAGCTCACAGCCACGGCTCAGGTACGTCTGAAAAAGGCCGGGCAGATCGGCCTGGTCGAGTAACGATAATTGGTGCAGCGTGCGCATGGAGGTCACGCTGAAATCCCGCAGATCATCCACTGTGCGGTCCTTTCAATCCATTGTTTGATCAACCACTTTACTGGCTGGTGGCCAGAGGGAAAATGCAAGGCGCACAGGATATGCATAACGCTGGTCGGCTGGCTACCACCATTTGGAGGTAATACCCGCCGGCCAACAATGCAACGACGCCGCCTGCCGGCGGCGTCCAGGGTTATCAGTGCAGCTGAAACAGGATCTTGAGCAGCTGGATACCCAACAGAACGAACAGCGGACTCAGATCAAAGCCCCCCATGGGAGGCAACATCTTGCGCACCGGTGCCATGATCGGCTCCGTGATCTGCACAATGATCCGTACCACCGGGCTGTAGGGATCCGGTGCCACCCAGCTGAGTATCACCCGGATAAAGACCGCCCAGAACACATAGTTGAGCAGTACGCTGGCCAGCTCGCGCAGAGTGTAGAGCACCAGCTGCCCACCGATACCCGACGGGAAGCCGCCCACCTGAATACCCACAATCACCAGCGCCTTGGTAATGATCAGGATCACCACCAGCACCAGCGACGCCACATCCAGCCCCCCGTAACCCGGGACAATACGCCGTATGGGCTTGAGCAGCGGGTTGGTGGCCTTGAGCACGAACTGGGAAATCGGGTTATAGAAATCCGCCCGCGCCAACTGCAGCACAAACCGGGTCAGCACGATAAAGATGTACGCACTGAAGGCAAAATCGAGCAGGTAAATCAGGGCACCCTGGGGGTTCATGGATCACTCCGTTGGTCGCAACAGGGGAAGAGTTTGGGGCAAGGGGGGCAAATTTCAAAGGGTGGAGAACAGTTGAAAGTGAAAAGTTCAAAGTTGAAACGCAGGCCGGGTTATCATGTCTGCAGGACCCTGCCCGCGATTACCGGTAACGGCGCGGACTCAAACGCCCGAAACCCTCGCGCGCCTGCCCGCGCTTTTGAACTTTCAACTTTAAACTTTCAACTCGCCTTTATCCGGCCAGCTCTTCCGAGCGCTCCCGTGCCGCGGCGACGGCGGCCTGCACCTGTTCGCGGAAGCCGGCTTCCTCGAACACGTTGAGGGCAGCGGCGGTGGTGCCGCCGGGGCTGGTGACCTGCTGGCGCAGCACATCCGGGCCCGCCTCACTGGTGATCGCCAGCTGGGCCGCACCCCAGGCAGTCTGCAGCACCATCTGACGGGCTGTCGCCGCGTCCAGGCCCTGGGCCTTGGCCGCTTCGATCAGGGATTCCATCAGCAGGAAGAAGTAGGCCGGACCGGAGCCGGATACCGCAGTAACCGCGTCCAGTTCCTTCTCTTCATCGAACCAGAACGTCAGGCCCACAGAGCCCAGGATTTCTTTGGCCATGGCCTTCTGCTCATCGCTCACTCCCGGGGCGGCGTACAGGCCGGTGGCGCCGGCCTGTACCAGTGACGGCGTGTTAGGCATGCAGCGCACCACCGGAGTCTCACCCAGCCAGGCCTTCAGGTTGGCCACCGTGATACCTGCCGCAATGGAGATCACCAGCGGTTGGCGATCAGCGATCAGGTCACGCAGGTCTTCACACACCTGCTGCATCATCTGTGGCTTAACGGACAGCACCAGCACATCCACACGGCTGAGCACATCACGGTTGTCCGTGGAAACGTGCACCCGATGCAGCTGTGACACCTCATCAAGGCGATCCTGGGACGGGTCGCTCATCCAGATGCGGGCCGGGCGAATCCCTTTCGCCACCATGCCACCGGCCAGGCTGGTCGCCATGTTGCCGGCACCGATAAATCCGATCAGTTGCTGTGCCATAACTGCATTGTCCTTTGGTTGTCGCGCAAGCGACACGCCGGGCTAGCGGGTTGGGCGGGGGCCAAACAGGGCCGTTCCCAGCCGTATCACGGTGGCCCCTTCTTCAATGGCGACCCCGTAATCCGCACTCATGCCCATGGAGAGCGTGTCGAGGCCGGGCATTGTATTGCGCAATTGTGACAGTGTCATGGCGAGCTGTCGGAAAGCGGCACGGTTATGGTCATCACTGTCCGCCCGGGGAATGGCCATCAGGCCGCGCAGGGTCAGGTTGGGCAGGGCCGCCACCGCTTCGGCCAGCGCGGCCACCTCTGCCAACGGCACCCCGCTCTTGCTGTCCTCGTCATCCACATTCACCTGAATACACACATTCAGGGGCGGCCGTCCGGCCGGGCGCTGCTCACTGAGACGGCGAGCCACCTTGAGGCGATCCACCGAATGCACCCAGTCAAAGCGGGCCGCGATGTCGCGGGTCTTGTTGGACTGGATCGGGCCGATGAAATGCCAGACCAGATCCCGGTCTGCCAGGTCATCCATTTTGTCCAGCGCTTCCTGCAGGTAGTTCTCGCCAAAATCCCGCTGGCCCTGATCCGCCAGGGCAGCCAGCTCACTGGCGGTGCGGGTCTTGCTCACCGCCAGCAGGGTCACGGCATCCGCATCGCGGCCGGCCTGCTGGCAGGCTGCGGCGATCTCCTGACGGAGGGTCTTCAGGGGGCGGGGGGTGTCTGACATGGGGGCTCTACCTGCTGATCTGTCTGGATGGCCGTCCGGCAGGGCTTTCCTACCGGAGACGAATTCGTACTGCAGTTCCTTGAACGCCTGAAAAGGTCGGGTTACTTTAGGGCGATTAGTACGATTTTCTGAGGCCACGGGCTCGCCCGCGGTCCGCACACATAATAACGGAAAGGGGTGCCCGCCGTACCCTTTGCCACAACGCATAACAACACCAGAAGACACCATGGATATTACCGAGCTGCTCGCTTTCAGCGCCAAAAACGGCGCGTCTGACCTCCACCTCTCCGCAGGCCTGCCCCCCATGATCCGGGTGGACGGCGATGTTCGCCGCATCAACCTGCCAGCCATGGAGCACAAGGAAGTTCACGCGCTGATCTACGACATCATGAATGACAAGCAGCGCAAGGACTTCGAAGAGTTCTTCGAAACCGATTTCTCCTTCGAGGTACCGGGGGTGGCCCGTTTCCGGGTCAACGCCTTTAACCATAACCGGGGTGCCGGTGCGGTATTCCGGACCATTCCGTCCAAGGTACTGACCATGGAAGACCTGGGCATGGGCAAGGTCTTCCAGAAGGTGTCCGATTTCCCCCGTGGCATCGTACTGGTCACCGGCCCCACCGGTTCCGGTAAATCCACCACCCTGGCGGCCATGCTCGACTACATCAACAACACCCGTTACGAGCACATCCTCACCATTGAGGATCCCATCGAATTCGTACACGAATCCAAGAAGTGCCTGGTGAACCAGCGGGAAGTGCACCGTGACACCCTGGGCTTCTCAGAAGCCCTGCGTTCGGCACTGCGGGAAGATCCAGACATCATCCTGGTGGGTGAGATGCGGGATCTGGAAACCATTCGCCTGGCCCTGACCGCAGCGGAAACCGGTCACCTGGTGTTCGGCACCCTGCACACCACCTCCGCGGCCAAGACCATTGACCGGGTGGTGGACGTATTCCCGGCGGAAGAAAAATCCATGGTCCGTTCCATGCTGTCGGAATCCCTGCAGGCGGTTATCTCCCAGACCCTGATGAAGAAGAACGGCGGTGGCCGCTGCGCCGCCCACGAAATCATGATTGGCACCCCGGCGATCCGTAACCTGATCCGCGAGGACAAGGTGGCGCAGATGTACTCGGCCATCCAGACCGGGGGTCAGCTGGGCATGCAGACCCTGGATCAGTGTCTGCAAGGGCTGGTGCAGCGAGGCCTGGTGGCCCGCGATGTAGCACGGGAAAAGGCCAAGGCCCCGGATTCCATCTGATCTGGCAAAAAATGAACAATAACCGCACCGGGATGCTGCCCGGGCATGCAGGCACGTAACATGGAATTTGAAGAGCTACTCAAGATAATGGTGCAGAAGGGCGGGTCTGACCTGTTTATTACCGCAGGCGTTCCCCCCAGCATGAAGATTCACGGCAAGATCCTGCCGGTGACCAAGAACGCACTGACTCCGGATATGACCCGGGATATCGTGTTCGGGGTGATGACCGAAAAGCAGCGCAAGGAATTTGTCGATAAGCACGAGTGCAACTTCGCCATTTCCGCCCGCGGCATCGGCCGTTTCCGGGTGTCCGCCTTCTACCAGCGCAACCTGGTGGCCATGGTGCTGCGTCGCATCGAAACCAAGATCCCCAACGTGGACGAGCTGCGCCTGCCGCCGGTGATCAAGGAACTGGCCATGACCAAGCGGGGCCTGGTGATCTTCGTGGGCGCCACCGGTACGGGTAAATCCACCTCGCTGGCGTCCATGATCGGCCACCGTAACAAGAACTCGAAGGGTCACATCATCACCATCGAGGATCCCATCGAATTCATCCACCAGCACCAGGGTTGTATCGTTACCCAGCGCGAAGTGGGCATCGATACCGACAGCTTTGATGTGGCACTGAAGAACACCCTGCGTCAGGCCCCGGACGTGATCCTGATCGGTGAGATCCGGACCCGCGAAACCATGGACAAGGCCATCGCCTTCGCCGAAACCGGTCACCTGTGCCTGGCCACCCTGCACGCCAACAACGCAAACCAGGCCCTGGACCGGATCATCCACTTCTTCCCGGCGGACATGCACGACCAGCTGTGGATGGATCTGTCCCTGAACATGAAGGGCATCGTCGCCCAGCAATTGATCCCCACCCCGGACGGCAAGGGTCGCCGCGCCGCCATTGAGGTCCTCCTCGGCACCCCGCTGGTACAGGATCATATCCGCAAGGGCGAAGTGCACATGCTCAAGGAACTGATGAGCAAATCTCGCGAACAGGGCATGCAGACCTTTGACCAGGCACTCTATGATCTCTACAGCGCCGGCGAGATCACCTACGAAGATGCCATGCTCCACGCGGATTCCCCCAACGACCTGCGCCTGATGATCAAGCTCGGCAACGAAACCGATGCCTCCAGTCTGGACGTGGCGACGCGGGGATTGAGCATTGAGGACACGGAATAAGGCAGTTAATAGTTAACAGTGAATAGTTAATAGCTGCGCGGGGTGGCGTCTTGCCACACTGCGCGGACAGAGGCCGCGACCAGGCGTTTGGGCGCGGCCTCTTTCGTTTCAGGATACCCCGAACTGAACTCGTAGCTCGTAGCTCATAGCTCGTAGCTCGTAGCTCGTAGCTCGTAGCTCGTAGCTGTAATTTTCCTGCTTTTCGCTTCGAAAGGGACCGATTTCCGTCGAACGGAATTCGATCTCTATTCCCGGCGGCGTGTTTTGTTGCAGAATGATGGCATGAATCTGGATTCCATTATTACTGACAGCCCCGCCACTGACAGCGACCATTTTATTTCCGGGATCGGCTTGGCGCAGCTCTATTATGGCGCCGAGCGGCTGGGGCTGCCGGCGGCAGAGATCCTGCAGCGTTGCGGGCTGGATGCAGCCACCTCGCTGCAGCCCATGGCCCGGGTGGCCACCTGGCAGGCGGAAGCCTTCCTGCAGGAATTGCTGCTCAGCAGTCAGGATGAACTGCTGGGGCTGCATATTGGCCAGCAAATGATGCCGGCCATTTTCAACACCATGACCAAACTGGCGTTCAGTGCCGCCAGCCTGCGCGAAGCCCTCACCTTCACCACCAAATATCAGGCCCTGATCGGTGGCAACTCCGGCGGCTTTCATCTGGAAAACCGCGACAACGGCAACCTGGTGCTCACCGCTTCCATGGTCACCCAGCAACCCGTGTTGCGCCGCCACCTGATGACCAACCTGATGCTGCTGGGCACCAGCATGGTTCGCTTTATCACCGGGCAGCCCAACCTGACCGCCTGCCGGGTGCAACTGGAACACGCACCGGTCAACGATGAGGAAAAGGCGATTCTGGAAGGCATCTTCCTGTGCCCGGTCACCTTCAGCGCCGCCAGCAACCAGGTGGAGCTGGATGCCCACACGCTGGACCTGCCGATCAATGTGTTCAACGACCAGCGATTGGTGCAGGCGGAAGCGGCAGCCCGACAGCAACTGGAAGAAGTGCAAAAACAACAGGATCTGGGCAGCCAACTGCGCTGGCTGGCGCGGGACCTGATGCTCAGTGGTCTGCCCCGCCGGAAGACTGTGGCCGATCGGCTCGGCATCAGCCTGCGCACCCTGGACCGGCGCATGGCGGAACAGGGACTCTCCTGGCAACAACTGCTGGATGACACCCGCCAGCAACTGGCCCAGGATTATCTGACCATCACCGACATGACCGTGGCCGAGATCAGTCAGCGCCTGGGCTTTTCCGATACCCGCTCCTTCCAGCGCCGCTTCCAGCAATGGACCGGCATGCCCCCCTCGCAGTTTCGGGAGCAGGGATAGCGCGTCACAACACGGGGGTCGAGCTGAAAGTTTAAAGTTCAAAGTTGAAAAGGCGCGAGGTCGCTTTGGGTGATCTGGAACTCTGTGCCCGCGCCCTTACCGGGGAACGCGGGCAGGGCGTTGCAAAACCCGCGTGCCTGGTCCGCGTTTCAACTTTCAACTTTAAACTTTCAACTAAACCCACGACGTCATTTGTCAGCCCACTGGCAAGATTTACCTCTGCGCCCTTTCCCCTCGCCTCCCGACAATAGTCCCTCAGTCTGATCGATAGCCCATCAGACGGGGATAATCATGAAAACAACAATAACCACGGGCCTGCTGATGCTGGCCGGTGCCTGTCATGCTGGCCTGCAGCCGCTGGATGAACACGAAATGTCTGCCGCTTACGGGACGGGCATCGCCGTGGCGCTGGATAACTTTCGTTATCTGATGGCGCCTACCAGTTATTTTGAACAGGTGGGTATCAGCCCGGCTGGCGCCTGCAGCTCAACCGGTAACACCAGTGGTAATCAGGGGTGTTGGCGGCGCGGCGACCTGCGCTGGTATGGCATCAACCTTTCCGGCGCAGGCGCCGGCGGCAGCCACTGGAATGAATCCCTCTGTGACGCCTCATCCCTGTCCTGTCCCCGTGGCGGTCAGATCCAGTGGTTTTCACCCTTTGATAACCCCTATGTGATGCGCGCCTGGTCTCCCCGCGGCATGGCCTGGGATGGCAGCCTGGTGAACCAGGATGCCTCCAGCCCGGACAAGACCATCTACGAATTCCTGGCGCCCACCAGCCAGCCGGATTACACCCTGTCGTTCTGGGGCGAAATCGAAGCCGGCGCCACCCGCAACAGTGCCACCCAGCTGCTCTCCGCCGGACAAGGCATCAACAACACCAGCGGCGGCGGGCTGCTGAAAAACCAGACCATTATCCGCGGCAATGCTGCCGGCAGTGTCTTTCGTCTGTTTCAACATACTGAACCGGGCAACGAAACCTTCGGCATGATGTACCACAGCTACCTGCGCGGTGATTTTCGCTTCAGCGTTGCCCAAGCTGCTGGGGGCGCTACCGATGTAATTGGCGAGGCGCCGGTATTTGAGGCCAACGAAGGGTTGATCTTCCGTAACGTGGAAGCCTTCCTGCCCTTTGGCCAGCTGTATTACCAGTCTCTGGTACTGGGGCCAGTGGGCACCAGCGGGGATTTTTATCTGCAACTGACTCCTATCCCCAATAACCCGACGGTCTATAACCGCTTCTACGGTCTCGACAGTGGTGATATCCGTGGCTTTGAAACCGCCCGTACGGCCACCCGCGACTGGCAAACCCCCTGCGCCGGCGGCGACACGGCCTGCCAGAATTACCGTCTCTCCCACGGCTATGTGCGCTATGGCGACTGGTACCCCGCCATGGCCGGCTGGGCCGCCGAGGGCACACGGGAAAGCATCAACGCCAGCAATGACGGCATCATTTTCCGCGCCCGGGCAGGCAGCACCTTCAATGCCTTCGCCAAACGCCCCATCCGTATCGACAAGCGCGGCGAAACCGCCAGCATGCAGCAGACCCAGAACTACAACTGCGACCCCAATAATCCAGGCGTCTGTTTCGGTGTCGGCGAAGGACCTGTCAGCAACGGCCCAGGCAACAGCAACCGTTACTACACCACGGACCGGGTCAATCTTGGTTCGGCCCGTATCGAAGGCCTGCTGATCAACCAGTTCCACATGGAAAGTTGCCGACCGGGGGTGTGCTGATGAAGACGTTCATAGCTGCGTTGCTATGCCTGGCCATCAGTGCCCACGCCGACACCCTGCAGCCGCTGGATGATCAGGAAATGTCTCATATCGCCGGGCAGGCGGGTCAAGGCGTGCAACTGACCCTGATGCTTCGCAACAACGTGGATACCACCGGTAATCCGATCGGCTGCACCAGCGGCGGTCTGAATCCCTGCCGTATGGGTTTCGAGTTTTCCGCCCGTGATGGCATCTGGCTGATGCTGAAAGATTATTACGGTGCGCTGCAGATCAACGATCTTCGCATCGACAACGCCACCCTCCCCGCCAGTAACACCAGCCACTACGACGCCAGCCGCTTTCTTTCCGTGGAAGGCGACTGCCTGATCGCAGGCTGTAATCCCTCGGGCCTGTTATCACTGCGCACCCGTTACCCCTTCCACAAGGACGTGGGCATTTACAACGACCTGAACCTGTTTACCCACATCGGTCGGGTGGCGCTCGAATACGACGACACCGTCAACAACATCCCGGGCTACATGCGCGATGCCGCCACCGGCAGCGTGCTCGGTTTCCGGGCCACCGATAGTCAGGCACTCAATGCACCGGCCAATATGCGATTCGAAGGTGAGGCCTATGTGTTTGGCTTCTAGTCGCGCCTTACTTCTCGGGCTGGGCCTGCTGCTCACCTGTCATGTCCAGGCGCGCCTGGTTCCCATGGAAGATGAAGCGCTCTCCGATGTGCTGGCCCAGGATGGCAGCCTGTTCCTGTCGGATCATATTGCGCCCAATGCGCTGGCCAATGCCCCCGGCGATGGCTCGGCCAACTTTGATTTTTATCGCATGGGGCTGGACGTAAAGCTGAACCTGAATGCCAACATGGCCAAATTCCAGCTCGGCTGCGGTGGCGTCAACGATTTGCTCTCCAGCTCTGCCGCCTGCGATATCGACATCGATTACCTGAGTTTCATGGGCATCAACAACGATGGCGATTTTCCTTCCCTGGATGGGCCGGAGAGCGCCTTTGAGCTGATTCGCCCCTACGTGGAACTGGCCGTCAAGAATGACCATTCCCCTACACTTCGCGAAGTGGTGGGTCTCAAGGTGGGTGGGCAGCGGATCAATGGCGCCCTTGGTATCGGACGTGATTACACCGGTGCCAGTAAACCGTCAGAGAATTTTGTCGGCCCGGGACTGGAAACCCTTCTGGTCAACCAGGAACATGGCGGCACCTGTAACCCTTCAGCCACCACCGGCCAGGGCGTTGTGAACTGCCACTCCGGGATCAACAGCGTGTCCGGTTTTCTGTCACTGGAACTGTCCGCTGCCATTCGTGCCCGCGCCAACATGGCGGGGCTATATAACGCCGATCTGGATACCTGTTTCGGGCGCATGAATCCGGCCCAATATGGCTGCGGCCCCAACTCCCTGCCGTTCTTTGTGGATGCCAGCGGCACCCGCTTGCAGACACTGCATGTGGCCGCCGCCAAACTCACCGTGGATGACATTGATCTCAATTGCGCCTGGTGGGATGCGGTGTGCTGGGGGATCGTCAATCCGCTTGCCAATGCCATTGTGGATGAGGGCTATGGCCAGCTGAAGATCGACATGCGTCAGGTCCACTATCTGCTCACGCCCAACACGGAGAACTTTTTCCTCTCCGTACAGCGTGAGAAAGTCTCCTGGCCCAACTACAGCAAGGCGCCCCCGCCCAACAACATTGCCTTTGATGCCTGCAACCCGAGCTATGGCCAGATTCCGTCCAACGGACGCTGCTCCAGTGGCTATGCCCCCACCGCCAATACCGGCTGGTGGCTGAATGCCCCCGGCGCCAAGATCCTCAACATCAATCCCCCGGACCGCATTGATGTGGGCCGTGTGGATCTGGGCACCGTGATCAGCCTTCTCGGTCCGGAAGGTCGGCTGCTGATCGACAACCCCAAGATCGATCTGCCCCGGGTTTCCAACTGCTACGGCAGTGCGGTGTTCTGTTGAGGGCATGACCATGAAACGACATCTCGCCCCCATGCTGATCATCACGTGTCTGCCTGCCACATCACTGGCGCTGCAAGCCATGACCGACGATGCGCTGTCCGGTGTCACGGGCGCAGACGGGGTCTCCGTCGGGTTGACCAGCGATAACGGCATCAGTGCATCAACCATCCAGTGGGTCACTGACGACAATGGCCTCAATGATGGTTCCTGTAGCGGGGGTATCGCCAATCAACATGCCTGCACCCAGCTGCAAGATGTCTCACTGGAAGGTGTCGGCGGCGGGCTCAACCAGCAGTGGAATCTGGATGTGGGCAGTGATGGCAGCGGCAATCCCATGCTCGCCGTTACCGGGAACTGGTCGGCGCAGAAATTCGAGATCGGCGGGCTGACGTTCAACACCGCAGCAGACAATGCCTCAGCACGATCACTGGGCTCGCTGGCTCTGATTTCATCCGGGCAGTTTTCTCTTATCAATCGTGGTGGCCTTTTCAACGTGGGTGGCGATTACGCCACCCTCGACCTGTCTGCCAATGGCGATCTGATTTATCGCCAGGGTGCGGCCGGCAGTGCCGAGTTCAGTCTCGCCAACCTGTTGTTAGCCGCGCGCTTCACCAATGGTGCAGCCGGCGGGCAGTCTCTCTCCACAGGACGGGTGGGCATCGATGCACAAGGGCTGCTGGTCAGTGCGCCGTTCGCCAATGTGGATATCGGCTTCGACCTGGCGTTCAAGGCCAGCCCCGCAGACTTTGATCAAACTGGCCGCAGCAACCTGCTGCGCTTTGGCTGGCAGGGTGGACTGATCAATCCGGTCTGGCGACTGCAACCCGGTGGATTTGGCTACGGCAGCTACCTCAATGGCGCCGACACTTATCAGGATTTTGATGGCAGCCAGAGCGGTCAACGTTCCCAGGGCATCAGCCTCTATACCGAATGGGATTTCGACAGCGACTTCTCCCTCTCGCTCGGCGAGGCCGGCGGCAATGGCACCATTGCCCGCTTCAGCAACTGGCAGCGGCTGGGTGCCGCCCCGGGCCCCATGTTCCGGCTACCCATCATCTTTGATGTGTTTCAGGGGGGTGTGGGCCCGGCGGGACTCTGTGCCGGCAGCGCCACCTCAGGGGTGGTGGATCAGACTGCCTGCACTGCAGCTGGTGGCGAGTGGTACGGCAACTCCCTGCCCGGCGCCAATGAAGCGGCATTTGGCGTGCTTATGCGTGATGGCCGGCTGCTAGCCTACAACACTCTGGTCGAGGTGGAAGATCCGCTGGCCGGCGGCACCGTCACGCCGGTGGACTGGGGTGCCGCCTTCACCTTCGGCAAGCTGGATGCGGATATTTTTCTTTACCCCTATGGGCGTGCTGATGGCACAGCCGTTGCCACTACTGATACCGGCATCCGCGCCGACATCAACCTGATCGCCCAATCCCCTGATGCCTGGCGACGGGCCAACAGCAGCAGTGCCGCCGTGCGCGCCACCTCCGGCAATGGCTGGCAGTCCAACACCCATTTCATGATGGTGGATACCGCAGCCAACGCCGGCGTCGGCTTTATCAATGGCGACATCATTTATCAGGCCCGGGATCTGTTCTTGCGGGTTACCGATGGCGACAGCCGTTATCCCGATTTGCCGGGCGGGCTGTGGCTGCAAACCGACAACAAGGCCCAGTATCGCTTCCGTTCGATCTTTGGCGGCGGCTATATGGACAACCTCAGTTACGACGCCCTGACCAAGGTGTCGCTGATTGATGTGAACCTGAACACCAGCCAGTTTCTGTTTGTACTCAATCCGCTGCCGGTGGATGGCAGTACCGGTGCCGCGCCGATCGGCTTTAACGGCCTTCTGGATCTGGATAACAGCTATATCACTGTGGGCGAGATCTCCAGTCCGCAATCCCGCTTTTACGTCAAGGATATTTCCGGGCGGGTGGCATGGCGCAACGGCAGTCTGTCCATGGTGTCCGGTCAGAATACCAGTGATGGCTTGCCGCAACTGGCCATCAGCAACGACCTGGATATTGGTACGTCCGCGCATTTTGGCGGAGCCCCCGGCGCCCCGTTGATCGGCACCCTCGGTTTTGGCTCTGAAGATTTCGGGCGCATGGCCATTCCCGCCGGCACCTGGCATAGCGACGTGATTCTGAAAATTCCCTGAGCTTTTGACCCGTAACGGACAACAACAATGAAAACGGTTTCTCTACTGCGTTATTCACTGATCCTGCTGGCCATGATGTTCCTGCAGGGCTGTGCCATGTTCTCGCTCAACCCAGCGCAGAACCCGCCTCGCGAACAGTATGTGGCTGCGCAAGGTGCTACCCCTGTGGTATTGGAAAGCGCGGATCAGCTTTCCCTGTTTGGCCAATGGTGGCTTCCCGAGGGCCCGAATGAACCCCGTGGCGTGGTGCTGTTACTGCACGGCACCATCGCTCACTCCGGATTCTATTCACCCATGGCCACTTTTTTTTCTTCCCGGGGCTTTGCCGTATTCGGCATCGACCTGCGTGGCTGGGGACAGTCCCAGGGTTACGGGCGCAACGGCGTGATCGGTAACTACGATGAGTATCTGCTGGACTTGCGCAGTGCCTATCAGGAAGTCATCACCCGCTATCCTGATGCACCGCTTTACCTGCAGGGCGAATCCATGGGCGGGGCCATTGCCCTGCTGTCGCAGATCGAAGATACGGTGGAAGTGGATGGCCTGATCCTGAATGCACCGGCAGTGCGCCCGGGACTCAGTTTCGGTCCCGTCAGTTCTCCGCACTGGGTATCCAATATGGGACTCTGGACGCTCTCGCAACCAGGCAAACTTTTCCCGAACATGCCGGCCCTGTATCACGGAAAACTCATGGAACACATGGGTATCGGGCTGCTGCTCAAGAAAGAGGAGTACCAACAGGCCTTTCATGATGATCCCTTTGCCACCCACAAGGCGCTGCCGTTCAGTTATTTCACCGGCCTGCAGGACGCCACCACGCGCATCGAGAAAGGACTGGACCAGGTCACCGCGCCCGTTCTGATTCAGCAGGGCACCCGGGATGTGCTGGTGCCGGTCAAATCCAGCGAATTCACCCTTGAGCACCTGGGCAGCGAAGACAAGACGTTACTGCGCTACGAAAAGATCACCCATGCCACCCTCCATGACCGGCGTCGGGAAGAGATCTGGGGCGACATCATCAGCTGGCTGGAAGCGCGCCTGCCGGAAGACGACGCGGTAGCGCCGGCGCTTACGCTGCAGCAGGATACATCCGAAAGCCAAACCACGTCGCAGGAAGCATTCTGAGGGCGTACGTGCATGCTGTAGGAACGGAGCGTAGTGGAGTAACGCACGCAGTGCGGCCCGAAGGGGGAGCGCAGCGAATAACCCTCTTCCTGGGGACGAACCGAACACAGTGAGGCGACCGAAGGGAGATCGAGTTGAAAGTGTAAAGTTGAAAGTTCAAACGCGGATCTGGTCTGCGTGTTTTGTCAGGCTGTGCCCGCGCTCTCCGGTAATGGCGCGGGCACAGAGACCAGCAACAGGAAAGCCGCCCTCGCGCCTTTTCAACTTTGAACTTTAAACTTTCAACTCAATAATGCGGCGGCGGGGCGTCTTCGATCTGGGCGGATTCAAAGGCTTCGGACAGATCCACCAGCCGGTCCACCATCTTGCGGCAGGCTTTTTCCAGCTCATCAATCTTCAGCTGCTGATCCGCAACCACCTTGTTGAGGGCCTCGATCAGGTCTTCCTGATAGACTAGCTTGGTTTCGATATCAATCAGACGGTCATCGCTCATGTGAGTCTCTTCTGCACTAAGGTCGGGTCAGAACGGCGCAAGCTGCAAGATTCAACGCGACAAACATTCCAACAATCTTTAAGGCCTGTCACCGCGTTCGGGCGCAAAATCGCGGACACGACCCAACAGATCACAAGGGTAACTGTCACGCCCTGCAGCTTGCTGCTGCTCTTCCCCATTGTACTGGCCTGAACGGCGGATTTCCGCTATGGTTTCACCCGTCTTGGGGGAGTAGTCGCTCGAACCGCTTTCCTCGCTGAACAGCCTCAAGGTGGCCGTCAACATGGTTGCGCCTCATGCGCATGGCGTCCACATCCGCTCTGCCCTCTATGGGTTGCCCGGATTGACGAGACCTGAGACACGACTTGCATTCCGCCGGGGCGGGATTGGCAGGTGGTGTCTCTGCGTCGAAGCAATCCCGCCCCTCTGGAAATCAACATGGAAGCCACTCTCAGCTCCTTCTTGCTGGTCGCCCTGGGTGAAATCGGTGACAAGACCCAGCTGCTGTCCCTGGCGCTGATTCTCAAGTTCCGCAAGCCCTGGCCCATCCTGGCCGGCGTGGTGATTGCCACCCTGCTCAATCATGGTGTCTCGGTGTGGTTCGGTGACTGGCTGGCCGATGCCGTACCCATGGACTGGATGCGCTGGATTCTGGGCCTCAGCTTTATTGCCCTGGGCCTGTGGATGCTGATTCCGGATGGCGACGAAGAGATCAGCAACGAGCCTAAATATGGCCCCTTCCTGACCGCTCTGGTGCTGTTCTTTATTGCCGAGATCGGCGACAAGACCCAGCTGGCCACCATTGCCCTGGCCGTGCAGTTCAAGGACCAGTTCTGGCCCGTGCTTGGCGGCTCCACCCTGGGCATGATCGCGGCCAACCTGCCGGTCATCTGGCTTGGCCATCAATTCGCCAGCGAAAAGCTGGAAACCTGGGCCCACCGCATCAGCGCCCTGCTGTTTGTGGGCTTTGGGGTCTGGGCACTGGTTTAATACCGCTTCACGCATCAGGCACCACGCGACACGCACAAAGCCTGCTACAATCTGGCTAATTTTTTGCGTGCATGCGTGTTGCGTGCTGCCTGTTGCGAGTCTTGTTATGGCCCTCACCGCCACCATCTTCAAAGCCGAGCTGACTATCTCCGATATGGATCGGGATTATTACGCCACCCACAACCTGACCGTGGCGCTGCACCCCTCGGAAACCGAATCACGGATGATGCTGCGGCTGCTGGCCTTTGCGTTGAACGCACACGAAGATCTGGCGTTTTCCAAGGGTATTTCCAACCCGGAAGAGCCTGATCTTTGGCAACACCACCCCAACGGTACCGTTACCCACTGGATCGAGCTGGGCATGCCGGATGAGAAGCGGCTGCGCAAGGCCTGTGGCATGGCCGAAAGGGTGACGGTGTACTGCTATGGTCCCCGCGCTCCCCAGGTATGGTGGGACGGCATCAAGAGCAAGGTGCAGCGTTTTGACAATTTGTCCGTCATCTATATTGATCACGACAGCGAAGTGGCGCTGGAGGGATGCGTGAACCGGACCATGCAGCTACAGGCCATGATTCAGGATGGCCAGATCTGGTTTGGCACCACTGACAACAGTATCGAGATTGGGCTGGACCGCTGGTATCCGGCAGGGAAATAACCGGCGGCGACATCACGTTTCGGGGGAAACATGAAAAACGCCATCATCCTGCTGCTTTTTACCGGACTGGTTCTCCTTGCTGGCTGGTGGGTCAGTGACGAACCCCTTGATGCCGCAGCACAGCTTTGGCTGGAAGATACCGAAGAAGAGAATGCGGCCTATCAATACCTGATAGAGATGGTTGGCATCGACCCACCCTTTGATCCAGACAACATCCAGCAACGTCTTGATTCACCCCATCCCACTGGACCCGAGCCACTCGAGGAACTACAGCAGAAAGACCTGCTGTGCGATAACTACACCGCTGCCTGCCTGTTGAAGCAGCAGCAACATACCGCCACAGGCCAGGCACTATTGTCCCGCTTTGCACCCTACTTGGCGCGCTACCAGCACTTCCTCGCCTTTGATGATTTCAAGGAAATGACCCCCGCCAGGATCGACACGCCGTTTCCACGCTATCGCCGGCTGATTACACTGGCCAGGTTGCAATCCCTTAACTGGGCAATGAACAAAGACGGCCAGGGGTTGACGTCCGAAATCGAACGCCTACGACATCTCCTTGCCCAGCATCACAGCATTCTCAGCAAGGTGATAGTTACCAGGATACTGTCAGAAAAAATACAGTTGGCTGCGCTTTTAATGCAGCAAGGTCAGCCTGTTTCTCTGAGCCAGTATCGCCTTTCCACAGCGGAAAAAAGTTTCCGCTCCGCGTTAGCCTACGAGTTCCGATTCTCCACCCGTGTCCTTCAGCAGGATTGGCGAAGTCATGAGTTTTTTGGCGAACATTGGCTGGAAAATCTTTATTACATTATCGGACTGAGAGAGAACATCACCACCAACCGGGCTTTCCTTTTCTATCAGCATTATGCCGATCTTTCCGAGAACCCCTCTTTCATCATCGCCAACGATGTGTATCAGCTTCCCGCACCATCCCTGTCGCAAGCCATCCGCAATCCTGCCGGCAACCAGCTTCTGGAAAGCTCGCTTCCCCATTTTACCGAATACCTGAGCCGGCTTTCGCACCTGGACGCGCAAATCCAGCTGTTGAGCTGGTTCCGTCACCACGATCCGTCTCTGCCCAACCCGTGGTCACCGGAAGGCGGGATGACGCTGGAGAAGAGCAGCGATGAGATATGCTTCCCTTCTGATTTTAACAGCGAAAAAATGCGATCCTGTCTGCCATTGCTGGATGCGGATCAGCACCTTGAAAAACAGGGCTAGTGCCGCCATCACTCCATCAGTTTCTACTGGAGCCTGACAATGGCCATTGAGCTGACCTGCCCCTCCTGCGGGGCCATCAATCGCGTACCGGAAGATCGGCTGGACAGCCACCCGGTTTGTGGCAAGTGCAAAACCCGGCTTTTGAATGGCCAGCCACTGGCGGCCAGCGACGCCTCGTTCCAGCGGCTTGTCGACCGCAATGGCTTGCCGTTGGTATTGGACTTCTGGGCCAGCTGGTGCGGGCCCTGTCAGCAGTTTGCCCCCACCTTCCAGGCCAGCGCAGCCGATTTTGCCACCCGGGCACGCTTTATCAAGATTGATACGCAAGCCTGCCCGCAAACCGCGGCAAGGTTTCAGATTCGTTCTATCCCCACGCTGATGATTGTGAGCAATGGCAAGGAAATCACGCGCCTGTCAGGGGCCTTGCCCAAAGCACAGTTTGACCAATGGCTGGAGCAGCATCTGGGCTAAGGAGCCTCTGAATAACGCCTTGCATGCTCAGTCTTTCAGGCTGATTCACCCCCTCTAGGGTCCAAAGGTAAAGGGGGGCGCACTTTTGAAGGCATGCTGGTTGCCTGTCGAGACTCTTACCTTCAAGAACAGGCAACAACGAGTGTGGATCAGCCTGGAAGACCCGGGGGGCGCGACCTGAAGCGCACATCAGCAGCGCCTTGCCTCTTGAAAAGGGAACCACCCTTCCCTTCGAGACAAGACACAACTGCTGCACGCTTCAGGTCACGCTGAGTACGCAAGGAGTTATTCAGAGGCTCCCTACCTCCGTTTGACCCTGACGCCAGCCAGGCAGGGTCTGCTGCCTTGTCAATTCGACTGTAGTTATCGAAGATGCACGTTCTACCGTTTTCTCGAGCGTGTCATCCCATGTCTGAACTGATTCTTCATCATTACTATTTCTCTCCGTTTTCCGAGAAAGTGCGCGCCATGCTCGGTTATGCGGGTCTCAGCTGGCAGTCCGTAGAAGTCAGGGAAATGCCGCCGCGCCCCCTCCTGGCACCACTGGCGGGAGGCTACCGCAAGATTCCCGTTGCCCAGATCGGCGCGGATATCTTTTGCGACACCCGTACCATTGCCCGGGAAATTGCGCGCCTCAGCAACAAGCCGGAACTGGCCATGGAGAATTGCCCGGAAGAGGTTCAGGCATTTATTCGCGAGGTGGACCTGGATGTTTTCCTTGCCTGCATCATTACTGCCGGCAACCGGACCCTGCTTCGCAAGGTGCTGAAAGAGTCCAGCCTGCTCGATCTTTGCAAGTTGCTATGGGACCGCATGCGCATGGGCAGCAAGGCCAAAGTGAAGGCAAATGGTCCAGGAAAAATGAAGCGCATGGTGCGTGAGCACCTCGACCGCCTGGAAAGCATGCTGGCGAACCAGCCTTTCCTGTTTGGTGAAACGCCGAATGCGGCTGATTTCTCCGCGTACCACAGCCTCTGGTTCCAGCGCGACCTGGCCGAACAACCTGTGGTCAAAGGCTACCCGAAAGTGAACGCGTGGATGGACCGACTGCAAGCCTTTGGCCAGGGCAACCGTACCGACATCAGCGCAGAGCAGGCACTGGACATTGCCCGCAACCACAGCCCTCGTGCCGTTCCCGACAGTGATCACGATGGCGGACTGATCGGGCAAGCAGTCAATATTGCCCCGGCTGACTACGGGCGCGAACCGGTATCGGGAACCCTGGTGGCGAGCACCCCCCTGGAATGGGTCATCGTTCGCGACGATGCCACGGTTGGCCAGGTCGCCAACCACTTTCCCCGCGAAGGATTCGCGCTGCGCCCGTAATCACCGTCACATGTCTCTCTGGTTGACCCGCTTCATCAGCGCTTCGGCGCTCTCTTTGCGCTCGGAGTAGCGGTCAACCAGATAGTCGCTGCGATCACGGGTGAGATAGGTGAATTTCACCAGCTCTTCCATGACATCCACGATGCGATCATAAAAGCCAGACGGTTTCATGCGATCGTTGTCATCAAATTCCAGAAATGCCTTGGCAACAGAAGACTGGTTTGGAATCGTCACCATACGCATCCAGCGTCCCAGCACACGCAACTGATTTACCGCGTTGAATGACTGGGAACCGCCGCATACCTGCATCACTGCGAGGGTCTTTCCCTGGGTAGGGCGTACCGCACCCAGTGACAAGGGAATCCAGTCGATCTGCGCTTTCATGATACCGGTCATGGCACCGTGTCGTTCAGGAGAACACCACACCATGCCTTCACACCAAGTCACCAGATCACGCAGTTCCTGTACTTTGGGATGACTGGCATCCTCGCTATCCGGCAACGGCAAACCATCGGCGTGGAAAATTTTTGCTTCTGCCCCCATGGCCTCCAGCAACCGCGCCGCCTCCATCACCACCAACCGACTGAAGGAACGGGTTCGCAACGATCCATACAGCAACAAAATGCGTGGCTTGTGGCTGGACGGCCGATCACGAAACACCTCTTCCGGCGTCGGAACCTGAAAGCAGTCTTGGTCGAGGTTAGGGATGTCATTCATTTGTTATCGGCTCTCTACACACAACGGTGGAGATTGCCGAGACAATTTCCACCCTACGAAAAACGCAATGCGAAAATGGGCGCCAGCCCATACCCGCTTTTCCGCCTTTCGCTATTAATTATTCATTATTAACTATTAATTGCTCTTCTCGAACCAATGAGCAGTACGATTCACAATCGCCACCAGCGACAGCATCACCGGCACTTCCACCAGCACGCCCACCACGGTGGCCAATGCTGCACCGGAATTCAGACCGAACACACTGATCGCCACGGCCACAGCCAGTTCGAAAAAGTTGCTGGTACCAATGAGGCAGGCCGGCCCGGCCACATTGTGTTTGAGACGCAACCGTTTGGCCGCCCAGTATGCAATGATGAAAATCCCGTACGTCTGGATCAGTAACGGAATAGCAATCAGCACGATGGCCATGGGCTTGGCGAGAATGGTTTCCGCCTGAAAGCCAAACAGCAGTACCACGGTGGCCAGCAGCCCCATGACACTCACCGGCTTGAGGTGGTGCACAAAGGCGGCAACCCGCTCTTCACTCCCCAGCACCTGACGGGTGATGAAACCGGCAATCAACGGCAGCACCACATACAGCACCACGGACAACAACAGGGTATCCCAGGGCACCGTGATGTCACTGACCCCCAACAGCAAACCCGCAATGGGCGCGAAGGCAAACACCATGATGATATCGTTCACCGACACCTGCACCAGGGTGTAGTTGGCATCCCCCTTGGTCAGCTGACTCCACACAAAGACCATGGCGGTACAGGGGGCCACACCCAGCAGAATCATCCCGGCGATGTATTCGGTGGCGGTTTGCGGATCCACCCAGCCGGCAAAGAACACCTTGAAGAACAGCCAGCCCAGCGCGGCCATGGTGAACGGCTTGATCAACCAGTTCACCACCAGTGTCAGCAACAGCCCGCGGGGATTCTGGCCCACTTGTTTAATGGCGGTAAAGTCGATCTGGATCATCATCGGGTAGACCATCACCCAGATAAACACCGCGACCGCCAAGTTCACATGGGCGTATTCAAAGCCGGCGACGGCTTCAAACACCCCCGGTATGGCCACGCTCAGACCCACGCCTGCAGCAATTGCCAGGGCCACCCAGACACTCAGATAACGCTCAAAAAACGGCATTACTCACTACCTATCTCACGGTGAATTTTTTGTGCTGACGCAATAAGTCCAAGTCCGTTCATGCTCTCGAGATCCAGCGATGCCAACGCTTCGATACGGGCATGCAGCTCGTTATAGGTGGTTTCGAAGGCAGCGCGAACAGTTTCCTCGCTTCCGGTCACATGGGCAGGATCCGCCAGCCCCCAATGCACTTTGGGGGTATCACCCAGCCACACCGGGCAGGCTTCCCCGGCAGCGGCATCACAAACAGTAATCACCAGATCAATCTGCTCACCTTCCAGGTCATCCATGGTCTTGGAGCTGGGGTTATTCACGGTCACACCGTGTCGCGCCAACACGGCCAACGCATTTTCATTAACCTTGCCAGTGGGCATGCTGCCTGCACTCAATCCTTGCAGCTTGCCGTTGCCCAGGTGATCAGCCAGAGCTTCACCAATGATGGAACGGCAGGAATTGCCAGTGCACAGGAACAAAACAGTCAGGGGCGTATTCATAGCGATCTCTCAGTGTTAGCCGCAGCAGGCGGCGTTGGGGAGCGTAATGTTCAGCTTTTCGCGGGCCGGGCCGACCAGAGAGGCAATCACCGCGGACGCCCATTCCGGCAACGCCGGGTTCAACTGGTAATGCATCCAGGTACCCTGACGGCGTGCGACAACCAGCTCGCATTGACGCAGCTGGGCCAAGTGCCGGGAGATGGTGGATTGCGGTGCCTGCAGGCTGTCCACCAGATCGCACACACACACCTCACCCTGCCCGTGCAACAAGCAGATCAGGCTGAGGCGGGTATCATCACCCAGGCATTTGCACAGTTGTGTCGGCGTTATCATGTGTTCCGGCATCTCTATATCTGTATATTCGGAAATACGGATATTAAAGGTGCAAGCGACAAGCTTCAAGCTGCAACGCGGGAAGGTTTTGTGACAGCGCGAGCGGAAACACAACCCAGTTGAAAGTTTAAAGTTCAAAGTTGAAAAAGGCGCGAGGCCGCTTTGGGTGATCTGGAACTCTGTGCCCGCGCCCTTACCGGGGAACGCGGGCAGGGCCTTGCAAAACCCGCTTGCTGGCCCGCGTTTGAACTTTCAACTTTAAACTTTCAACTGCTCCCCATCACCTCCGGCATATTAGGCAGCAACAAAAAACCCGGCCTGCTGACCGGGTTTTTGCGTGCTGCATGAAGCGTGTTGCGTGCAGCGTCTACTTCTTCAGCTTGGCTTCAATCTCGTCCACGCTGATGTGGCGAACATCCTTGCCTTCCACCAGGTAGATCACCTGCTCGCCAATGTTGCGGGCATGGTCACCGATACGTTCCAGCGCGCGCAGGGACCAGATGATGTTGAGCACCCGGGAAATGGCCCGCGGATCTTCCATCATGAAGGTCACCAGAGACCGCATGGCACTGCGGTATTCCAGATCCACTTCGTTATCTTCGGCCGCCACATCCAGGGCTTTCTTTGCATCAAAACGGGCAAAGGCATCCAGGGTGTCGCGCAGCATGTTGCGTACGTGGTTGCCGATATGACGGACTTCCACATAGCCGCGGGGCGATTCGCCTTCTTCCGCCAGCTGCTGGCCCATGCGGGCAATCTTGGCCGACTCGTCACCGATCCGTTCCAGATCGGACACGGCCTTGGTCACAGCAATAATCAGACGCAGGTCGGAGGCCGCCGGCTGACGCAGGGCCAGCACCTTGGTGCACTCCTCATCGATCAGCATCTCCAGCTTGTCCACCTTGTCTTCGGTTTCCAGTACCTTCTGCGCCAGCCCGGAATCCGCCTGCAGCAATGCCTGCAGGGCATCAACCACCTGTTTCTCTACCAGACCACCCATCTCCATCAGGTTGTTACGGATGGATTCCAGCGCTTCATTGAACTGGGATGAGCTGTGCTCACCAAAATGCATGCGATCCATGTTGCTTGCTCCTCTCCCGCGCTTAGCCGAAGCGGCCGGTAATGTAGGCTTCAGTCAGATCGTGTTCCGGCTTGGTGAACACGGTTTCAGTGTCATTCATCTCTACCAGTCGACCCAGATGGAAGTAGGCAGTACGGTTGGACACACGGGCGGCCTGCTGCATGGAGTGGGTCACGATGGCAATGGTGTAGGACTCGCTCAGCTCGGCGATCAGCTCCTCGATCTTGGCCGTGGCAATGGGGTCCAGTGCAGAACAGGGCTCATCCATCAGCACCACTTCCGGGCTCACGGCAATGGTCCGAGCGATACACAGACGCTGCTGCTGACCACCGGAAAGGCCGGTGCCGGGTGAATGCAACCGATCCTTCACCTCATCCCACAGACCCGCCTTTTGCAGGCTGTTTTCCACGATCTCGTCCAGGTCATATTTCTTGTTGGCCAGACCATGGATACGCGGGCCATAGGCCACGTTGTCGTAGATGGACTTGGGAAAGGGGTTGGGCTTCTGGAATACCATGCCCACCCGGGCGCGCAACTCCACCACATCCAGCTTGGGATCGTAGAGATCCTGCTCTTCCAGATGCAGGCTACCCTTCACCTGGCAGATATCGATGGTGTCGTTCATGCGGTTCAGGCAACGCAGGAAAGTGGATTTACCGCAACCGGAAGGGCCGATCAGGGCGACCACTTCGTTCTTGCCAATATCCAGGCTCACACCATGGATAGCCTGCTTGTCACCGTAGAACACGTCCACGTCGCGCATGCTCATCTTGGCGTTATCCACAAACGGACTGCCAATGGTCTTGTCCGGGTAGCGAGGAGTGTTTTCCATTGCCTGTTCACCTTCAATCTGGCTTGCCGGCGTGTCGCTGCGCGGCGTCTTGTCATCAAACTTTTCTGCAGTATCCATGTTTAGAGCCCCTTTAGCACTCATTGTTACCAGCGCCGCTCAAGACGCTTGCGCAGGAACACCGCCAATGTATTCATGGCGATCAGGAAAGTGAGCAGCACCATGATGGCTGCCGAGGTCAGCGCCACGAACGACTGCTCCGGGCTATCCGCCCACAGGTAGATCTGTACCGGCAACACCGTGGAAGGATCCAGCGGCCCGCCGGGCACGTCCACGATAAAGGCCACCATACCGATCATCAGCAGCGGCGCCGTTTCACCCAGTGCCTGGGCCATACCGATGATGGCGCCGGTAAGCATGCCTGGCAGTGCCAGCGGCAGCACATGGTGCAGTACGACCTGCATCTTTGAGGCACCCAGCCCCATGGCGGCTTGGCGGATGCTCGGCGGCACCGCCTTGATGGCAGCCCGGCTGGAGATGATGATGGTGGGCAGGGTCATCAGGGTAAGAACGATCCCCCCTACCAGCGGCACCGAACGCGGCATACCGAACAGGCCGATGATCACCGCAAGGCCCAGCAGACCGAAGATGATGGAAGGCACCGCTGCCAGATTGTTGATATTCACTTCAATGAAGTCGGTGAACTTGTTCTTGGGTGCGAACTCTTCCAGATAAATGGCAGCGGACACCCCGATGGGGAAGCTCAGCAGGAGCGTCACGATCATGGTAAAGAGCGAGCCCATGACCGCACCCCAGATACCCGCCAGCTCAGGCTCACGGGAATCACCATGGGTGAACAGTGACTTGTTCCACTGCAGCTCCAACTTGTCTTCCGCTTCGAAGGTCTGGATCCAGTTTTTCTGGTTATCACTGAGTCGGGATTCGAGACGATCATCACTGCTGGATTTCACATAGACATCCACGTCATCGTCTGCCAGCAACCACAAAGTGCGGGTCTGGCCCAGTAGCTTGCGATCCTCTCTCAGCATGTCACGCAGTGCATAACCTGCGCCGGTGCTGACCAGGCCATACAGCTCACGTTTCTCCTGTCGCCCGTCCACACCGGGAAACTTTTCTCTCAGCGCGTCACGGACCAGACCATCATAGTTGGCGAAGCTGAGTTCTTCGTCATCGTTAACGTCAATAATGTCCAGGGTTTCCTGGTCAAAGGTCACGTCCATCTGCACGTAGGTTTCGAAGAACGCACTGTGGCCCTTGCCAATGATGTCGGTGAACAGCAGCACCAGGGCCAGCAGGCCAAAACCAATGGCCGCTATGCCATAGCCTTTGAACATTTTCTCGGCGCGATAGCGCTTGGCCAGCGACTTGCGAACCTGTTCGGTGGTTTTACTCATGTCAGATTCCCCTAGTCGTATTGCTCGCGGTATTTCTTCACGATGTGAAGCGCAACCACGTTAAGCAGCAGGGTGGTAATGAACAGCATCAGGCCCAGAGCGAAGGCTGCCAGAGTCTTGGCGCTGTCGAATTCCTGGTCACCGGTGAGTAGCGTCACGATCTGCACGGTCACCGTGGTCACCGCTTCCAGCGGGTTCACGGTCAGGTTGGCCGCGAGACCGGCCGCCATTACCACGATCATGGTTTCACCAATGGCACGGGAAGCCGCCAGCAGGATGCCCCCCATGATGCCCGGCAAGGCCGCCGGGAAAATCACTTTTTTGATGGTTTCGGAGCGGGTCGCACCCAACCCCAGGGAAGCGTCGCGCAGGGCCTGGGGCACGGCGGTAATCACGTCATCCGCCAGGGAAGACACAAAGGGAATGATCATCACGCCCATCACCAGACCGGCAGCCAGTGCCGACTCCGATGCCACATCCAGGCCGATGGATTCACCCAGCTGACGAATCACCGGCGCCACGGTCAGCGCCGCAAAAAAGCCGTACACCACGGTGGGCACCCCGGCCAGCACTTCCAGCGCCGGCTTGGCAAAAGCGCGCACCTGCTTCGGCGCATATTCTGCCAGGTAGATGGCCGACATCAGGCCCACGGGCACCGCCACCAGCAAGGCGATGGCAGAGATCAGCAGCGTCCCCATGAACAGCGGGATCGCCCCGAACGCCCCTTCCGAGGCCACCTGGTCAGCACGTAGCGCGGTTTGCGGACTCCATTGCAGACCGAACAGGAATTCCGTGGCGGGCACCTTGCCGAAGAACCGGATGGACTCGAACATCACCGACAGCAGAATCCCCACGGTGGTGAGAATGGCGATGGTTGCACAAAGCATGAACAGGGTCTGCAGCACTTTTTCCACCTGCTGGCGGGCGCGCATCTGCGGAGAAATCTTTACCCAGCCCCAGGCCGTGCCCAACATGGCCACCACGATCACCACCACGGCCAACGCCATGCTGTTCAGTTCACGCAGATCGTTCAATTTCTGCGCGGCGGCAGCCACCGCCGGAGACACGTCGCTGGCGGCGATAGCCCCGCTGGCCACGTTGCCAATCTGGTTCAGTAGCAGGTTGGCGGAAGAGGCATCCACCGGCTGGCTGTCCGCGGGCAGACTGCCCATCACCGTGACCCGGATCAGGGTGTCATCAAAAATCAGCCACGCCCCGAGCACCGCCAGCGCCGGAATAGCACACCAGATCGCCGTGCGCATGGCGTAGTAGAACGGCAATGAATGCAGATGGCGGATGCCGCCCAACGGCCGGGCCAGGGCAAACGATCGGCGGTGGCCCATGTAATAGGCCCCGGCGATCATCACCACCAGCAGCAACAGCAGATTACCGGTTTGCATGGTGTTCTCCGTTTGGTTTTTTCTCCAATAAGCGTGGCGAGAATAGCGCGTCGCTTATTGCAAAAAAAATGTCATAAATTGAATCACTGGTTAAAAAGCCCGGAGGCGAAGTCGCCACCGGGCCAAAGCATCCTTGCTTTTTCTTCTCTTCCAGATTCAGCGCTTAGTGCAGGTCTTCTTCGCCGGTCATGGACTTCAGGCTGCGAGCCTGCTTGGCCATGTCCTTGCGCAGATCATCACCCAGCGGGATCATGCCTTTCTCGGCCAGGTAACCTTCCGGGCCCCAGGCTTTCTCGCTGGTGAACTCTTTCACGTAGCCCTTGATGCCCGGTACCACACCCACGTGTGCTTTCTTCACGTAGAAGTACAGGGAACGGGATACCGGGTAGTCGCCAGAAGCAATGCTGTCGAAGGTCGGCTCAACACCGCCCACGTTGGCGCCCTGTACCTTGCCACGGTTCTGATCCAGGAAGGAGAAACCGAACACACCGTAAGCGTCGGGGTTCTTTTCCAGCTTCTGAACGATCAGGTTGTCGTTTTCGCCGGCTTCAACGTAGTGGCCGTCTTCACGAATGCTGCGACAGATCGCCTTGTACTTGGACTTGTCCTGCTTCTTGATGGCCTTCAGCCACGGGAAGGTCTTACAACCGCCTTCGATGGCCAGTTCGTTGAAGGCATCACGGGTACCGGAAGTGGGCGGCGGACCAAGCACTTCGATCTTGGTGTTCGGCAGGGCCGGGTTCACTTCTTTCCAGGTCTTGTAGGGGTTGGCAACCAGTTTCTCGCCGCCCTTCGGATCCGGAACTTCCTTGGCCAGGGCCAGGAACAGGTCACGCAGGGTAACGTCGATGTGCTTGCCTTTGGCAGAATTGGCGAACACGATGCCGTCATAACCAGCCACGACTTCGGTGATGTCCTTCACGCCATTTTCCTGACACTGAGCGAACTCGGACTTCTTCATGCGACGGGACGCATTGGTGATGTCCGGGTGCTGGGTGCCAACGCCGGCGCAGAACAGCTTCATGCCGCCGCCGGAACCGGTGGATTCGATTTTCGGAGTCGGGTTGCTGGAACCACGACCAAAACGCTCGGCAACAGTGGTTGCGAACGGATATACCGTGGAAGAACCCACGATAGAGATGTAATCACGGCTGTCGGCAGTGGCCGGGGCGCTGGCAAAGGCCAGGGCGGCAGCTACGCCAGCAAGGGTTGCTTTAATCTTGAAGTTCACAATATGCCTCCAGGTTACGCATGGCACCGGTGATGTTGGTATTTGAATCCACCCCGGTTGTTCTAACTGATGCAAGCCAGTTCATGTTTCAGCACGACGCATCCTAGAGAGGGTTTATGACACCAACATTACAATGATGTCGCAATTCAACTTTTTTCGCTTCTTGCCCGTCAGCGGCCTGAAATGACCCACACCCCCAGCAAGAGGCTGAAATGGGCCCACACCCCCCGTATAATGCGGCTCCACCCGCTTCGGGCCCGGACCAACAATAACAAGGCGTCATGACACACACCCTTCTTCGCTGGCAGCAACGACTGACCGGCTTCACCCTGGCCACGGGCCGCTGCACTGCCTGGCTGGCACTGCTACTGGTAATAGGCATGGCCCTGGTGGTCGTTCTACGCTACGGGCTGGGGATCGGCAACATCGCCCTGCAGGAATCCCTCACCTACCTGCACGGCGCCCTGTTCATGCTGGCCATCGCCTATACCCTGGCCGAGGACGAGCATGTCCGTGTGGACGTACTTTACCAGCGCTTTTCCCCGCGCCAACGGGCCTGGGTCAACCTGCTGGGCACCCTTTTCCTGCTGCTGCCCGTGTGCGGCGCCCTCTTCTGGCTGTCGCTGGATTATGTGCTCAGCAGCTGGAAGGAGCAGGAAACCTCTGCCAACGGCGGCCTGCCCTTTGTCTATCTGCTCAAGTCACTGCTGCTGGTACTGCCGGCCCTGCTCACCGTTCAGGGCGTGGCCGAGCTGCTGCGCCATACCCTGACACTGATGGGCGCCCCCCTGCCGTCACCGGCATCACATCCGGAGGAGGGGCTGTGATGGCGTGGATACCCCTGATCATGTTTGTGGTGGTGTGCCTGGTGCTGCTCAGCGGTTATCCGGTGGCCTTTGCCCTGGGCGGTACCGCCCTGTTGTTCGCCGCCGGCGGCATGGCCAGCGGGGTGTTCAATCCCGCCGACCTGACCTTTGTGCCCAATCGCCTGTTCGGCATCATCGAGAACACCACGCTAATGGCGGTGCCCCTGTTCGTATTCATGGGCGTGATGCTGGAGAAATCACGGGTGGCAGAGAACCTGCTGTCCAGCATGGGGCGGCTGTTTGGCCCGCTGCCGGGCGGCATGGGGCTGGCCATCATCCTGGTCGGCGCCCTGCTGGCCGCCAGCACCGGCATTGTCGGCGCCACGGTGGTGACCATGGGGCTGCTGTCCCTGCCCTCCATGCTCCGCCAGGGCTATCAGCCCCAGCTCTCCACCGGCCTGATCTGTGCCACCGGCACCCTGGGCCAGATCATTCCGCCCTCCATCGCCCTGGTGCTGCTGGGCGACGTACTCTCCAATGCCTACCAGGAGGCCCAGCTGAAACAGGGGCTGTGGTCACTGGATACCGTGTCTGTGGGAGACCTGTTCGTGGGTGCCCTGATTCCCGGGCTGATCCTGGTGGGGCTGTATCTGACCTATGTGCTGGTGATCAGCCTGTGGAAGCCCCACCTGGCACCGGCCATGCGCCGTGACGAGGACGCCGCCGTGGGCTGGGCAGAAATCCTGCGCGGCCTGCTGCCGCCCCTGCTGCTGATCGCCGCCGTGCTCGGCTCCATCCTCACCGGCAAAGCCACGCCCACGGAGGCCGCCGGGGTCGGCGCCTTCGGCGCCCTGTTGCTGGCTGCTTTCAACCGGCACCTGAACCTGACCATTCTGGGCGAGGTCGTGCGCAGCACCAGTCGGGTCACCGCCATGGTGTTCATGATCCTGATCGGCGCCAGCCTGTTTTCCCTGGTGTTTCGTGGTTTTGGCGGGGAAGAGGCAGTACACGGCCTGTTCGAGGCCATGCCCGGCGGAGTGCTCGGCGCCACACTGATGGTGATGGTGCTGATATTCCTGCTTGGTTTCATCCTCGACTTTATCGAGATCACCTTTGTGGTGGTGCCGATTGTCGGACCAGTGCTGTTGGCCATGGGGCTGGACCCGGTATGGTTGGGGGTAATGCTGGCGCTGAACTTGCAAACCTCTTTTCTGACGCCACCCTTCGGGTTTGCGCTGTTCTATCTGCGCGGCGTGGCACCGGCGGAGATACAGACCGCCCAGATTTATCAGGGCGTGGTGCCCTTTATCGTTATACAACTGGTAATGCTGGGTATACTTGCCCTGTTCCCGGCCCTGGCAACGTGGCTGCCTGACACCCTATATGGATAACAAGATGACTGATCATACCGACGACACCCCGCAACCTATCGGCACACTGGCCATCCAGACCATTGCCATGCCCCAGGATTCCAACTGGAATGGCGACATCTTTGGCGGCTGGCTGGTCTCACAGATGGACCTGGCCGGCGCCGTCACCGCACGCAAGAAAGCCCGTGGCCGCGTGGCCACCGTGGCCATCGACTCCATGGCCTTTCTGCGCCCGGTACCGATTGGCGCCGTGGTGAGCTGCTACACTCAGCTGCAGGACATCGGCCGCAGCTCCATGCAAATTCTGGTGGAAGTATGGATTCGTGAAGATACCGGCACCCTGTCCAAGGTGACCGAGGGACATTTCACCTTCGTGGCTATTGATGACACCGGGCGGACACGGGTGGTGCCGCAGGACTAGTTGAAAGTTTAAAGTTCAAAGTTGAAAAGCGCGGGCAGGGCATGTTGCCAAACTGATTACGTCGTGCCCGCGTTTCAGGCAAACCACCACGCCACAACGAAGCCGCTGTAGGAACCGGAGTGCAACGGAGGTAACAGCCGAAGGCTGGCCCGAAGGGTGAGCGCAGCGAATAACTTGCCTGCAAGCGATCCGAGCCCAAGCGAGGTAAGGATGCCAGAGACGCCAGAAAAATGACCTCCCTTCGGTCGCCTCGCTGCGCGAGGTTCGTCCCCTGGAAGGGAACTCCTACAGCTAACAGTCCTGCCTTTCGATGTGTTTGCTGTTTTCCCCACAAAAAAACGCGGGCAGGGCCCATGCCGTCTGGCACCAGTCCTGCCCGCGCTTTTCAACTTTGAACTTTCAACTTTCAACTTGTAACTCGCTGCGGATGTTCAGGTACGGCTGCTCGGCGATGGCCATGGTCTGTAGCGACTCGTCGCGGAACTTGCGGTAGGAGTCGTACACCTTGCGGGCGTCCTTGTTGTCCGCCACCAGTGCTTCTACCACTTCATCGCTGGCCTCCTTGAGGGCCTTGAGCACGTCGTCCGGCAGGCGGCGCAATTTGGTGCTGTGCTTGTTCACCAGTTCGGTGAGCGCCGCATTGTTGCGGGCGGTGTATTCATCCAGCATGTCCTGATTTTCGGACTGGGCGGCGTAGCGGATGATGGCCTGCAGATCCGCCGGCAAACTGTCCCACACCTGCTTGTTGATGGTCAGTTCCAGGGTCGGGCCCGGTTCCTGCCAGCCCGGATAGTAGTAGTACTCCGCCACCCGGTGCAGACCGAACGTCAGGTCGTTGTAGGGCCCTACCCAATCAGCCGCATCAATGGCTCCGGTCTGCAGGGAAGTGAACACTTCCGCGCCGGGCAGCTGCACCGGGGTGGCACCCACCTTGGCAATCACTTCGCCGGCCAGGCCGGGCATGCGCATCTTGAGGCCTTTCATGTCCTCGATGCTGTTGATTTCCTTGTTGAACCAGCCGGCCATCTGGGTGCCGGTGTTGCCACAGGCAAACGGCTTCAGATTGAACTGGGCGTAAAGGTCATCCCACAGTTCCTGACCGCCACCATGGTGCAGCCAGCCATTCATTTCCTGGGCGGTGAGCCCAAACGGCACCGCGGTGAAGAACGGCGTGGCCGGGTGCTTGCCCTTCCAGTAATAGGCGGCACCATGGCCCATTTCCGCGCTGCCCTGGCGCACCGCATCGAACACCTCGAACGCCGGCACAAGCTCTTTGGCACCGTACACCTTGATCTTGATACGGCCGGCAGACATCTCTTCCACCCGCTTGGCAAACCGGTTGGCACCGGCGCCCAGGCCCGGGTAGTTCTTCGGCCAGGTGGTCACCATCTTCCATTCATAGGTCTGCGGCTGGGGCTTCTTCTTGTCCGGCTCAGCACCGGCCACCGCCCCCTCAGCGGGCGGACAGTCCTTCTGCTCACAGCCAGCCAACGCCATACCACCCAGCCCCAATCCCAGGGCAGAAACGAATTTACGACGGTCCAAGATTTATCCTCCGTGGTTGGGCAGCAGTGATTGGCCACCCCGTTGTTCTTGTCGACGGGTCGGACGTCTGACGTCTGACGTCGGAAGTCAGACGCAACAACACATCCAGTACCAAATTGTTCCGCGTCAGACGTCCGTCGTCCGACGTCAGACCTTCTTCAAATCACTTTAACTCGCCGTGCCACCCGGCAGTGCCATGTCGGCGATGGGCTCATGCCCACTGCCGACCTACGCCGCGCTTTTACCGTCAGGCATCCAGCATCCGGCTTCAGGCGGGGCGAAGGCCCTAAATCACTTCCAGGCGCGCGTACTGGCTGACCAGCCACTTGGTGCCGGCGCCGTCAAAGTTGATCTGTAGCCGCGCATTGGGGCCCTGGCCCTCAAAATGCAGCACGGTGCCTTCCCCGAATTTGGGGTGCAACACCCGGGCGCCCAGGACGATGCCGTTGGATTCGGTTTCCCGGATCGGCTTGGCGGCGCCACCCATGGGGCGGCTGAAGCCCGCCCGGGCACGGATTTCTTCCATGGCGTCCGCCGGGATCTCGCGCAGGAAGCGGCTGGGCGGATTGTAGTTTTCATTGCCATAGAGACGGCGGCTTTCCGCGTGGGTCAGGTACAGCTCACGCATGGCGCGGGTCAGGCCCACGTAACAAAGGCGGCGCTCTTCGGCGAGACCACTGGGATCCTCGCTGGAGCGCTGATGGGGGAACAGCCCCTCTTCCATGCCGCAGATAAACACCACCGGGAACTCCAGCCCCTTGGCCGAGTGCAGGGTCATCATCTGCACCGCATCTTCGTGGGCATCCGCCTGGCCTTCGCCGGATTCCAGTGCGGCGTGATCCAGGAAGGCAGTGAGCGAGTCCATCTCGGAATCTTCATCTTCCTCGCCAAACTCCCGGGTGGCCGACACCAGTTCGCGCAAGTTCTCCTGCCGCTGCTGGCCCTTCTCGCCCTTTTCCTTGCCATGAAAGGCCACCAGGCCACTGGCCTCGATCACATGCTCGGCCGTTTCACCCAGGTTGAGCCCGTCACACTGGCGAGCCAGCTTCTCCACCAGATTGAGGAACACCGCCAGTGCATTAATGGCTCTGGCGGTAAGCAACTGCTCACTGACAATGGCCTGACCCGCGTCCCACAGGGAGCAGCCGCGGGACTGGGCCACCTCGCGCAGGGTCTCCAGAGTCTTGTTGCCGATACCGCGGGTGGGCGTATTCACTGCCCGCTCGAAGGCCGCATCCGCATGGCGGTTGCTGATCAGGCGCAGGTAGGCCAGTGCGTTCTTGATCTCGAGACGCTCGAAGAAGCGCTGACCACCATAGATGCGGTAAGGGATGCCGGCCTGCAGGAACGCCTCTTCCAGCACCCGGGATTGGGCGTTGGACCGGTACAGCACCGCCATTTCCCGGCGCGCGGTCCCTTCCTGGAACAGCTTGTCCACCCGCCCGGCAATAAAGCGGGCTTCGTCCACCTCATTGAAGCCGGCATACAGGCGAATCGGGTCGCCATCACCGCCCTCGGTCCACAGTTCCTTGCCCAGGCGATCGCTGTTGTTGTCGATCACCGCGTTGGCGGCCTTCAGGATGGTGCCGGTGGAGCGGTAATTCTGCTCCAGACGGATAGTACGGGTATCCGGGAAGTCACGGCTGAACTTGTGGATGTTCTCGATCTTGGCGCCACGCCAGCCATAGATGGACTGGTCGTCATCCCCCACGATGGTCACCGCATTGTCGTCACAGGCCAGCAACCGCAACCAGGCGTACTGGATGCTGTTGGTGTCCTGGAACTCGTCCACCAGGATATGCCGAAAACGACGCTGGTAGTGGCCGCGCAGGCTGTCATTGTCGCGGAACAATTCCAGTACCCGCAGCAGCATCTCGTTGAAATCCACCAGCCCGCCCCGTTCGCAGGCTTCTTCATAGCCGGCGTAGATCTTCTGCATGGTCTGGACAAACAGGTCGCCGTTGGCATCCATGTGCCTGGCGCGCAACCCTTCATCCTTCTGGCTGTTGATAAACCAGGTGGCCTGACGGGCCGGCCAGCGCTGTTCGTCCAGCCCCAGTTCCTTGATCACCCGTTTGACCAGCCGCTGCTGGTCATCGGCATCGATGATTTCGAAGCCCTGGGGCAAGCCGGCCTCCTGCCAGTGGGAACGCAGCAGGCGGTGGGCAATGCTGTGGAAGGTACCCACCCACATGCCTTCCGCCGACATATCCAGCAGCTGCTCGATACGGCCGCGCATTTCGGCGGCGGCCTTGTTGGTAAAGGTCACCGCCAGAATGCCGAACGGCGAGGCCTGACCGGTGGCGATCTGCCAGGCAATCCGGTGCACCAGCACCCGGGTCTTGCCCGAGCCGGCGCCGGCCAGCACCAGCAGGTGGCGATCATCGGCCGCCACCGCATCGCGCTGGGCCGGGTTCAAACCATCAATAAGGGAAGTCACATCATCCATGGCGCGGGAGTTTAGCAGAAACTGGCCCGAGGAGACGCCACCCGGGAGTTATTCACGCGTCCTTCGGCAGGGTTGCTGCAGACTGTCCGATAAAGGCTGTTCCCCTTGGTGTTTCCTGTGGGTACACTGAGAATCAAAAACACTCGGCCACAAGGCCAGAGGATAATAATCAAGGTGTCTTTGCAGTCTCCGAACAACCGCGCATCTGCCCCCTTCAAGGGCATTATCACTGAACAGTGCCAGCTGCTGTTCAGCGGCATCCTTGTGCTTTTTGTTCTGGAAACCGCCAGCGCCGCGGTAATGACCTACTTTTACTGGAACAGCCCCGCTTCCCGCAGCCTGTTGATTGGCTGGGCAACCTTGTTTTGCCTGATCCAGCTGGTTCGCATTCCCCTGCTGTTGCTGGCCCGCAAGAAACTGCTCCACAATGAAATCACCGCCCGTTGTCGCACCCAGCTGGCAGCACTGGCACTGAGCACCCCACTGGTGATCGGCATGGCCGGCTACCTGTTCAATCCGGCAGAGCTGCTATTCCGCCCGGACATGCTCAGCATGCAACTGCTGTGTGCCAGCATTGGTCTGGGTCTGGGCACCCTGGCCCTGGCGGCCTACAGCAGCCACTTCCCCACCGTTTTCCTGTACCTGGCCATGCTGCTGGGCCCGATCATGGTCCGCCTGTCCCAGACCCAGGCGGAGAGCGAATTGTCGCTACTGGTGATGATGATGGTGCTGGGCCTGTTCTTCCTGCTGGCCGCCCGCCGCATTCACAACACCGGCCACCAGGCCATGATGTTGCAAGCCAGCAACCGCTCCCTGATTGATTACCTGAACCGGGCGCGCAGTGATGCGGAATCCCTGAACGAGAAGCTGGCCCAGGAAATCTACGAACGCAAGGAAGCCCGCCAGCGCCTGCAGGAAACCAACGAGCGGCTGGAAACCATGGTGGCCGAGCGCACCCAGGCCCTGGAAGAATCCAACAAGGCGCTGGGCGCCACCGGCGAGCGGCTGGAGCTGGCCCTGGAAGCCAGCAATATCGGCCTGTGGGACTGGATGCTGGATACCGGCCGTAACTACCACACCAACTTCGATCGCCTGCTGGGCTACGACAGCGCCTACTTCAAGAACTTCTTCGGCGATCTGGAAACCCTGGTGCATCCGGACGACCTGACCCGGGTCCGCCGCGCCATGGTGTCCCACTTCAAGGGTGAAAGTGATCGTTACCACGCGGTCTACCGCCTGCGTCATGCTGACGGCGACTGGCGCTGGATTGAGGATGACGGCCGCGTAGTACGCTGGTCCGAAAAAGGCCGCGCCACCCGCATGATCGGGACCCGCCGGGATATCACCGAAGACCGTCAGGCCCAGGAACAGCAACGCCTGGCCGCCACTGTGTTCGAGAACGCCCCGGAAGGCATCTTCATTCTCGACCACAAGTTCCGCTTCCTGGCCGTGAATGCCCGCTTCGAGCAGATCACCGGTTACAGCGAGTCCATGGTGCTGGGCAAGCAGGTGCTGGATCACCAAAGCACCCAGGCCAACCGCGAGACCTATACGGAAATCACCGACGCCCTTTCGGAAAACGGCTTCTGGGAAGGCGAGATCAACGAAACCCGTCGTAATGGCGAAGCGTTCCCGGAATGGCTGCAAGTCAGCGCCGTACGCGATGAACAGCGCCGGGTGATCCGCTATGTAGGCATGATCTCGGATCTGACCACCCGCAAGGAAACCGAACAGCAGCTGCAGTTCCTGTCCAACTACGACCGCCTCACCGGGCTGGCCAACCGTTCCCAGTTCCGTGAGCATCTGCACAAGTCACTGACCCTGGCACGCCTGAACCGGGAAAAAGTGGCCCTGCTGATGATTGATCTGGACCGCTTCAAGCCCATCAACGAATCCCTTGGCCACGAAATCGGTGACCGCCTGCTCAAGGCCGCCGCCGAACGCCTGAGCCACTTTGCCGGCGAGGAAGAACATCTGGCCCGGGTGGGCGGCGACGAATTCACCCTGCTGGTGGAGAAGTACAACAGCGAAGCCGCCATCAGCCAGTTGTGCCAGAAACTGATCAACGCCATGAAGAAGCCGTTCCATATCGACGGCCATGAGCTGCTGCTGGGTGCCAGTATCGGTATCAGTGTGTTCCCGGACAGCGCCAAGGAAGCGCAGAGCATGATCAACCAGTCCGACATGGCGGTGTATCAGGCCAAGCGCAGCGGCGGCAACAACTTCCAGTTCTACCGGGGCAACATGCGGGTGGCCTCGGTGGAACAGCTGGCCCTGGAAACCAGCCTGCGCAAGGCCATCTTCAAGAACGAGTTCGTGGTCTACTACCAGCCCAAGATGGAACTGGCCAACAACCGCATCACCTCGGTGGAAGCCCTGGTGCGCTGGCAGCACCCCACCATGGGGCTGATCCCGCCGTCCGAGTTCATCCCGCTGGCAGAAGAAACCGGCCTGATCTCCGCCATCGGCGAGCTGGTGCTTGAACGTTCCTGCCGCCAGGCCCACAAGTGGTTCAAACAGGGCCTGGGCGACATCACCGTGTCGGTGAACCTGTCCGCCCACCAGTTCCGCAAGGGCAACGTGGCCGAGATCGTCGACCGGGTGCTGGACAGCACCGAGCTGCCACCGCAGCTGCTGGAACTTGAGCTCACCGAAAGCCTGATCATGGAAGACATGGAGCAGAACATCGAAATGCTCCAGCAACTGCGCAAGCGGGGCATCGAACTGGCACTGGATGATTTCGGCACGGGCTACTCTTCACTGAGTTACCTGAAGCGCTTCCCGGTGGACACCCTGAAGATCGACCGCTCGTTTATCATGGACCTGGACAAGAGCCCGGACGATGCCGCCATCACCCGCGCCATCATCGACATGGCCCACAGCCTGCAGATGAACGTGGTCGCCGAAGGCGTGGAAACCGAACAACACCTGTCCATCCTCCGCGACATGGCCTGCGATACCATCCAGGGCTTCCTGATCAGCAAGCCGGTGCCGGAAGAAGAGCTGGTGGAGTTGCTGCATACGCAGGCGTATAGGCAGGCAATTGATAGTTAATAATTAATAGTTAATAACTCGCGGGGCAGCCCTGGCTGTCCCTGAAACGTAAGAGGCCGCGCCCATAGTCTGGGCGCGGCCTCTTACGTTTGAACAACCGCGATTCATGATCGCGCATTATTAATTATTCACTATTAATTATTAATTAAGCAGCTCCAGCGTCCCCTCCGCCTCAAAAAACCCGGAAAGGTGCCGACGCAGCCACGCTTCCAGCAATCCTTCGTTGCGCAGTTTCTCGATGATCGGCGGGGCGAAGCGGCGGGCGTCGTCGAGCATCATGGCGCGGGTCACGCCCAGCTCGTCCAGCAGATCCACCAGGCCGGTATCGCCATATTTGTCGAAGAAGGCCTGTACCCCGGATTCCAGCAGGTTGTTAAACGCATCGGTGTGGCGCAGGTCGCGCCAGTACTCGAAACCGATCACGAACAGCTCCTGGATATCCTCGCTGCTGAGCAGCTCGCGCAGGTCGGCCACCGGGCGCTGGGCAAAATCCTGCCAGCCCACCAGCACCAGCTCACGCAGCTCATCCAGATTCTCGTCCCGATACAGCCAGGGGTCGCTGAGCAACTGTTCGGTGCGGCGCAATAGCCATTCCTGCATGCGGACATCCAGGCTGTTGACCCAACGCTCCGGCAGGCGGCGGGCGATCTGGTCACGCAGGGGCGCCGGCATCCCCTGGTGCAACAGGGTCTTGATGCCCATCTGTGCGCCGCCAGCCAATAGCGCCAGCAACACCGGATTGCGGCCCAGCCAGGCCATGCTCTGGCGGGAAAGGGGGATCTCCAGCACCTTGTCCAGCAGGGCCATGATCACGTCTTCATCCACCACATCGGCGATGAGCCGCTCACTGTCCACGGCTTGCTGGTAGAACTCTTCCACCATGTCACCCACCAGCTCCGGAATGGCACCGCTGATGTCCATCTCAATGGCGTACTTACGCGCGGTCTGGTGGATCTGCTGGGGGGTTACCCAGGCGTTCAGCGGGTAACCCGCCGCCTTTTCCAACAAAAAATCCAGCTCAGCCTCGATCAAACCATCCAGCTGCGCCGGCGCCAACCGGTCCAGCAGATACGCCACCAGGCCATCCAGCAAACGGTTTGCTGTGTCGCGGGGGGTTGTTGTCATTTGTGTCAGTCCTGAAAGAAAAAGTCCTTGATGCAGATACAGGCCATTGTATCATTGAATGATGTAACAGTTAGGGAGGTACGCAAAAATGAACGTATCCATTCTACCGATCCGTCGCAATCTGAAGTTCAACCTGAACCCGGCCAAGGCCATTACATGGCACAAGGACGGCCTCAATGTGAGCCAGTTCCTGAATACCATGAGCCTGTTCTTCCCGGTGGGTGAACGCTTCTTTATCGACAGCGTACGCAAATATCGTGACCAGATCACGGATCCCGACCTGCAAAAAGCCGTGACCGCCTTTATCGGCCAGGAAGCCATGCATGGCCGCGAGCACGACGAGTACAACAACTATGTGGCTGAAGCCGGCACTCCCCTGCATGCCCAGGAAGCTGCCGTCGCCAAACTCCTCAAGGCGGTCCAGGACTATACCCCGGATGCGTTCCAGCTGGCGGCCACTGTGGCCCTGGAGCACCTCACAGCCATTCTGGGTGGCGGCCTGCTGGATCTGCCCGAAATCATGGAAGGTTCCGATGAAGGCTACAAGGCCATCTGGAACTGGCACGCGCTGGAAGAAACCGAGCACAAGGCGGTGGCCTTCGACGTCTACACCACCGTGATCGGCGATGATACTCAATTGGGCGCCTATGCCCTGCGCACCAGCACCCTGGTAGCGGCCACCGGTATCTTCTTTGCCCTGATGATCCCGTTCTACCTGCATAACGTGCGGATCCATGGCGGCCTGTTCGACCTGAAAGGCTGGCGTGCGGTGGCCAGACACACCTGGGGCCGCAAGGGTATCTTCCGCAATATCACCAAACCCTGGTTCGACTGGTTCAAGCCCGGTTTCCACCCCTGGGACCACGACAACCGCGAGCAGTTGGAGAACTTCGAAAAGCTGCTCGGCAACATCCTGCGGGATGCCGCCTAAGCGTTTTTAATATCACCTAGCTCTCCCTTTTCTACGGTGATTCCTGGGCCGGCACTTTGTGCCGGCCCTTTTTTTGGAGTTGAAAGTTTAAAGTTGAAAAGGCGCGTACCAGGGTTTTGGGTTCTTAGCCTCTGTGCCCGCGCCATTACCGGGGAACGCGGGCACAGGACAGCAAGGCCTGATAACCCCACTCGCGTTTAAACTTTGAACTTTAAACTTTCAACTAGCTCTCTGCCCGAAGGAAGCCGCAGCCGCAGCGCGAAGCAGTGCCCTTGCAGGCTGGCAGGGCATGCCCTCGTGTTGTTGCGTGGTGCGTGATGCATGTTGCGTCAATGCCATTGACCTTTACATTGCCCGATGTAATGATCGACCCATTCCAAAAACAACCCGGAGGCGTCATGACCGCATTCTGGACCCCGGACCAGCAGGCGCTGGCACCGTACCTTGAGGCAAGACGCCTCGCTGAGAAATGCTTGCAGATCATTGCCGCAGCCCTGCAGCCCGGCATGAGCGAGGCGGATTGCCAGCAGCTGATTCGTGACTGGCTGCGCGCCCACCAACTGTTCGACCCGGCCAGACCGCCAAGAGTGCGTTTTTCCGGTCGCCCGGCCCGCCGTCGCTTTGGCCTGAACAGACCCGGACGGCACCGTTTTCGGGCAGGCATGTCTTATACACTTCAGTGCGATGCGGTGCTCAATGGCTATGCGGCCCGGGCCTGCCTGAATGGCCCGCAAGGCCATGATCAGCTGACCCCTCTTGAGCAGCAACTGAGCCACTGGCAAGCAGCGCTGCCAGATGCCCTCGCCCGGGGGGAGACTGCGCAGCAGGTAGCAGAACGGTTCCCGGCTATCCGCCAGCACTACCGTCTGGCTCCCCTTACCGGCAAGCTCCCGGAAGGGAATCGTATCGGCGAAGGCCCACTGATCCCGGGCTTGTGGCAATGGCAGTTCAGCCTCAGCGAGTCGGGTCACAGCGTGGCCGGAAGCGGCTTCCTGATCGTGGATGACCTGGGCCCCCGCTGGCTCAACGACGCCGAGGATGCCCTGGTTGTCGACACCCTGACACAGTAAGAAAACAGAGAATAAGAGGCCCGGCATGGTGCAATGGCGTGACAGCAAAGTAACCCGCAACGGTGTGGATCTGGCGGTGCGTACCTGGAGCGAAGACAAGCGCCCCAGCGTGGTACTGATACATGGCTACCCGGATGCCAATCATGTCTGGGAGAAAGTCGCTGAGCGACTTAGCCGGGACTTCAAGGTAGTGGCCTATGATGTGCGTGGTGCCGGTCACTCTTCCGTTCCGAAAGGCCGTGCCGCCTACAAGCTGCGCGAACTGCGGAACGACCTGCACGCCGTGCTGGACGCCACCTGCCCCGGCGAAAAGGTCCATCTGGTCGCCCATGACTGGGGCTCCATCCAGACCTGGGAATCGGTCACCGACCCGGGTGCCGAGGAGCGCATCGCCTCCTACACCACCCTGTCCGGCCCCTGCCTCGATCACGTCGGCCAGTGGATGAAGGGCAACCTGAAGCGCAAGCCAGCGGCGGTGCTCAATCAGCTGACCCACTCCTGGTACATCATGGCGTTCCAGCTGCCCCTGCTGGCACCCACCCTGTGGAAAGCCGGTCTGGCCAAAGCCTGGCCCGGTGTCCTCAAGCGCACCGAAAACCTGGACAGCGACGTCAGCCCCACCCAGTTGAAAGACGGGGTTCACGGTATCGAGCTGTATCGGGCCAATATGCTGCCCCGCCTGGTCATGCCCCGGGAGCGCTACACCCGTGTACCGGTGCAACTGCTCGTGGCCCGAGACGACAACTATGTGCGCCCGACCATGCTCGAAGACCTGCCCCGGTGGACCGATCGCCTGTGGCGCCGGGAAATGGACTGCGGACACTGGGGCCCCCTTCTCCAGTACCCGGACGTGACCGCCGGCTGGATCAGTGAGTTCATCCAGCACATCGAAGGTGCCCCCGCCAGCGCATCGCTCAAGCGCGCCGAGGTCAATAGCGACCCGCAGTCCGCGGCGGATAGCAGCCATCCGGGCACCGGCAGCTACGCCTCTACGAAGCACCCTTAGGCCGGACACCGGCGGAGATTGGCGTACGCCGATTTCCGCCCTAGGCAATGCGTTAGCTACAACGAAGCTGTAGGAGCCTGCCTGCAGGCGATCCGAGCCTTGGCGAGGCAAGAGTGTCAAGTTGCGAGAAGCGAGTTTCGAAAGGCAAAATCTCAAGCCCCGCATCTGGCTGCTGTTTTTTGATTTTCGAAACTCGTGACTCGTCACTCGCTTCTGGAATCCTTACCTCGCTTAGACTCGGATCGCCTGCAGGCAGGTTCCTACAGCGCGGCATCCATCTACCGCTCTCATAAACCCAACTCAGACCTGTCCCGCGTTTTTGCGTGAAGCGTGATGCCTGTTGCGTACCGCATGCTCTGTTCTAGCACCAGTGCAAAAACCGGGCTATCATCGCAGCCATGAAAACCAGTGACCGTAACCCCGCAGCGATACTGCGCAGCCTGAAGAAATACACCCAGACTGACGCAGAGGACGCCCCGGCAGAAGCCGGCAATCACAAGGAATACACCATTGACGAACTGGCCCGCGAGGGCAGCTCGACAGTGCGTAACGTACGTGCCTACCAGGACCGCGGCATCCTGCCGCCTCCTGAAAAACGCGGCCGTACGGGTATCTACACCGACGTTCACCTGGCTCGCCTGAAAATCATCGGTGCCCTGCTGGAACGCGGTTACACCCTGAACAATATCCGTGACCTGCTCAGCGCCTGGGAACAGGGCCGCGAGCTCAACGATATTCTCGGTCTGGAGGTGGCGGTCACCACCTGGCAGAACCCGGTGGTGCCTTCCTATCTGGACTACCAGAACCTGCTGGATGACTTCGGCGAAGACATTACCCCGGACGTGATGACCAAGGCGGTCAAGCTGGGCTACATCATTCCCGAAGGCATGCGCCTGCGCATTCCCTACCCGCGCGTCTACAACGCCGGCAAGGAGCTCAGCGAAGCCGGCGTGCCGCTGGATGCGGTCCTCACCCACGTGACCCTGGTCCGAGAGGAAGTGGACAAGCTGGCCGAGCGCTTCATCGGCATGATCATCCACCATCTGGTGGACGAGAAATACGGTGACGACGCCCTGCCGGAAGGCGAAGACGTACCCAAACTGGCCGATTTCATCACCCGCATCCGCCCCCTGGCCGATGCCGTGGTCAGTGATGAACTGGGGCGGGTGCTGGAAAAGAGCATCAACAAGATCCTTGTCGACCGCCTGGCCAACGTACTAGCGCATATCGAAAAAAATGGCTAGCACGCAACACGCATCACGCAACACGCGCGGGACAGGCCCACTGTTCTGAAAGCCGGTCTCCGCGCCATTAACGGGGAACGCGGGCATAGCCTTGCAAAACCACCAAGCCTGATCCGCGTTTCAACTTTAAACTTTGAACTTTCAACTCAACCCCGCGGGCACAACCTTTCCGGACCTGACGCCCTGCCTCGCGTCGTAGCTCGTAGCTCAATGCTCATGGCGATTTTTGCGTTAGGTAGTCTTTTCTTGCTGTTTTGTTGCACGTCCTCCACCCATCTCATCCACAGTGACACTCTTGGGACTATCGTGCTTTAAGCACAACAACAACAATATCCCAAGGAGAGCGCCATGACTTCTGCGCGCATTGTGTCGGCTTTGCTTGCTGCCAGTTTACTCGCCGCCTGTGGTGGTGGTGGCTCCAGCAGCCCTGCCCCGGTGACCAACACCCCAGTGGCCAGTCAACCGGAGGAACCGGCACCGCCCGTCCAGGGGCCGCAAACGCGCCCCGACATCCTCACTGAACCCTTTGCCGACTATGGCACGGTGCTAAATATTCTCCCCCCCGGCCAGGACGATATCGGCGGCATCAGCAGCCTGACCACCGACATTCCTGGCCTGGGCGATCTGGTCAGCACCCTGTTTGATGATCTGGTAGCCGAGACCGGTCTGGTGCCAGCACTGAGCAAGGAACCCCATTTTGATGACCAGCTCGGACTCTACGATGCGCTGGTGCGCAGCGAGCCCGGACTCACCGATGATCAGCTGCTGGACTACTTCAAGGCCGCACCGCTGCTCCCCGCCGACGGCGGTAGCTGGGAGAGCGAGCAGACCGTGGAGGCCGGCAGCTATCAGGTGGCGATCAAACGCGACAACTTTGGCGTGCCACACATCTTTGGCGACTCCCGCCGTGATGCGCTGTTTGGCGTCGGCTATGTGACCGCCGCAGACCGCCTGTTTCTGCTCGACGTGCTGCGCCGCGCCGGGCGCGGTGAACTGTCCCGCTTCCTGGGACCGGCAGATTTCTCCTTCGACGAAGACATCGCCGTCAACGCGCCCTACCGGGAAGAGGATCGCACCGCCATGATCGGCAAGACCATTGCCCGTTTCGGGGATGACGGTGCCCAGGTGTTCGACGATGCCACCGATTATGTGGCCGGGCTGAACCAGTATGTAGCCGATGCACGCAGCGGACTGTTGCAGGTTCCGGTGGAATATGTGGCCCTGGGGGTCCAGCTGGAGCCTTTTGTGATTGAAGATGTGGTAGCCATCGCCACCCTGATCCAGGGGATCTTCGCCGGTGGCGGCGGCAACGAACACAAGAATGTGCTGTTACTGCAGGCCCTGCAGGAACAGGTAGGCAGCAACGAGGCCGCCTGCGCCCTGTGGCAGGATCTGCGCAATGGCCTGGACCCGGAATCCTCGGTGACCACCACCGACCGCTTTGCCACCCAGTCCCCTCCCACACTGCCAGACCTGTGTCCGCTCAGCGGAGAACTGGCTGGCCAGTTTCCCGGCGCAGTCATGTTTGATAGCGGCTCGTTCCAGCCCTACGACCCGCTCAGTCATGAGCCCTGCGGCCGCCCCGGCCAGCCGGAGTGCCCGGAAGCCCTGGGCAACGTACCAGCCCTGCCCGGCACCGGTGTGGTGGGCGGTCTCCTGGATACCGTCGGTGACCTGCTCGGCGGCATCCTGTCCCTGTCCTTCCTGGACGATGGCGGTGACGCCCTGGCGCGCCAGTGGGCCAGCCTGACCGCTCAGCTACCGACCCTGTGGCAGGATAGCTCAGCCCTGTCCGATACCGAGCGAGAACAGGCCATGCAGCGTGTTGCTGCCATCCAGACCGGCATCCAGGGCCTGCGTGACGGGCTCCCCACCGCCATGTCCAATGCCCTGCTACTGAATGGAGAGCACTCCGCCAGCGGCAGGCCGCTGGCCGTGTTCGGGCCGCAGACCAGCTATTTTGTGCCCCAGTTACTGCTGGAAATGGCCATCCACGGCGGCGATATTCATACCCGCGGAATGACCTTCACCGGCCTGCCCTATGTGGTCATCGGTCGTGGCCCGGACTTCGCCTGGAGTGCCACCTCCGGCAGCTCCGATCTGACCGATGTGCGCGTGGTGCAACGTTGCCAACCTGCAGATAATCCCGCCCACGGGGAAGGCGGTTATCAGGTCAACGGCCAGTGCCAGCCCTTCGATGTGATTGATGAACAATGGGTGGCCCGCTGGAACCTGGCCTCATCAACGGACCCGGAAGCAGTGGGCCAGAATGAAGCGGTCACCCGCCGGGTCATCCGTACCACCGAATACGGTCCGGTGATTGGCTTCGCCACCGTGGGCGGCATGCCGGTGGCGGTAACCCGCCAGCGCAGCACCTACAATGCCGAACTGGATACCGCCCTGCCGTTCCTGCAGGCCAGCCGTAATGACGTGCACGATGTGCAGAGCTTCTACGACACCTTCTATAACACCACCGGCAGCTTTAACTGGTTCTATATTGATGACCGGGACATTGCCTTCTTCCATTCCGGTGACTACCCGCAGCGGGCCCCTGGCGTGCATCCGGAACTGCCCAGCTGGGGCAACGGCCAGTACGACTGGAACGGCTTCCTGCCCCAGGCGGCCCACCCCCAGGCCAGCAACCCGGAACACGGCTACCTGGCCAGCTGGAACAACCGGCCGGCCAGGGACTGGTGGGCGGCGGATGCCCACGCCAGTTATGCCTCCGTACACCGCAACGACATCCTGGATGTGCGCCTGCAACAACTGGTCAGCGAGGGCAACGTAACCCGGGCACGCATGGTGGAGGCCATGGGTGATGCCGCCACCGTGGACCTGCGCGGTCAGGAAATCGTACCCAAGGCACTGGCATTGCTGTCACGGGCCCCCGTCACCGGCGATCAGGACAGCGCTATCCGTCTGCTAGACAACTGGGTCAGTAACGGCGCCCTGCGCCGCGACCGGGATGGTGACGGCAATTACGATGAGGAAGCCGCCGTGGCACTGATGGATGCCTGGTATCCACGGCTGATCGACAACCTGCTGCCCCAGGTCACCGCCGTGGAAGATGTGGACGGCCAGAACCTGTCGTTGATGGGCCGCGACAATGCGCCCGGCGCCGGAGGCTCCGCCTACATCAGCGGCTATTACGGCTACCTGGAGCGCGTGCTGGAACAGGCGCTGGGCACCAGCGCCGCCCCCTACCAGCAGCTCCGCTGTGCCGACACAGACGACACCGAGACCTGCCGCACCGCCCTGGCCACCAGCCTGAACCAGGCCATCGAGGATCTTGGCGGTATCGCTGCCATGGACAGCTGGAGCGTGGATGAAACCCAGGACCAGATCCAGCACCGCGCCATTGGCCTGGCCACCGTCCCCGGTATCCACTGGCAAAACCGCCCCACCTTCCAGCAGGTGGTGGAGTTCACTGGACACCGGTAAGAAAGCAGCAAGCCACAAGCTACAAGGCGCAAGACAGGTTTTCCTGTTCTGCGCCTCAGTGCCCGCGCCCTTACCGGGAAGCGCGGGCACGGCCTTTCAAAACCCACCGTCCTGATCCGCGTTGCAGCTTGAAGCTTGTAGCTTGCACCTCGTAGCTCATAGCTCATAGCTCATAGCTATTATTCCCCTTCATCCTCCCCCATCGACCACATGCATTTGTCTATTCCCGCCATCAGCGTTAGCGTTCCCCTTCTATAAAAACGATTTCCGGGAGAGCGACGCATGCGTGCGATTTTGTGCAAGGAACTGGGTCCGGCGGACAAGCTGGCAATTGAAGACATTGCTTCCCCTGAACCGGGCAAGGGCCAGGTGAAGATCAAGGTGAAAGCCGCAGGGCTGAACTTTCCGGACACCCTGATCATCGAGGGCAAGTACCAGATCAAGCCAGAACTGCCGTTCTCCCCCGGCGGCGAAATGGCCGGCGAAGTGATTGCTGTAGGTGAAGGCGTGAAGCGCTACCAACCCGGCCAGCGGGTCATGGGGCTCACCGGCTATGGCGCCTTTGCCGAAGAAATTGTGGCCCCGGAAAGCAATCTGATTCCGGTACCGGACGGCATGGACGACAACACTGCTGCCGCCTTCTCCATGGTTTACGGCACCAGCTATCACGCCCTCAAGCAACGGGCCAACATCCAGCCCGGGGAAACCTTGTTGGTACTGGGTGCCAGTGGCGGGGTGGGTCTGGCTGCAGTCGAACTGGGCAAGGCCATGGGCGCCACCGTCATTGCCGCCGCCAGCAGTGAAGAGAAACTGGCCGTGGCCAAAGACGCTGGCGCCGATGACCTGATCAACTATGCCGAAGAAGACCTCAAGGACGCCCTCAAGCAGCGTTACCCGAAAGGCGTGGACGTAATCTACGACCCGGTGGGCGACAAGTTCACCGAAGCGGCGCTACGCAACATGGCCTGGAACGGCCGCCTGCTGATCGTCGGCTTCGCTGCCGGCGACATCCCCAAAATTCCCGCCAACCTGGCGCTGCTGAAAGGCTGCTCCATCGTCGGCGTATTCTGGGGCGCTTTCACCCAGCAGGAGCCACAAGCCAACATGCAGAACATCATGGAACTGTTCCAGCTGTTCGCCCAGGGCAAGATCAAACCGCGCATCAGCCAGGTGTTCAAGTTCGAGGAGTATGAGCAAGCCCTGGCGGCGCTGACCTCACGCACCGCCAAAGGCAAGGTGGTACTGGAAGTAGCCAGCGACTGAGTTTGAAAATCGCAAGCTGCAAGCCTCAAGCCACAACGGGACGGATGATAGGTTATTGCTGTTATGCTTCACCCGCGCTTAACGGTTGGACGCGGGTGCGGAATGTCAAAACGCAAAAACCCTGACCGCGCCTTGTCGTTTGTACCTCGTTGCTTGTAGCTGTTTCTATCGCCCGCTCTGATCAATAATCTTCCCCGGTGCGCCGGTCTGCAGCTTCTCACGAAGCCAGTCCGGCACGGGGGTTTTTTCAAACGGTTCTGTGGTCATCATCACGTAAACGGCTTGCGATACCGCAATGGCTCGCGCTTCATCGGCATGTCGTATGTCCGCCTGAAGCGTAAAGGAGGTGTTGCCGATGTGTATAGCGGAAACGAACACCTCCAGCACATCATCAAAACGCGCAGACGATTGCCATTCGGTGGTCAGCTTCACCACCTGGTTATCCAGCCCCTGCTCAAGAATGCTGTTGTAGTCACACCCCAACGCCCGGAAAAATTCCGTCATGGCGATGTCCACATAATCCCCATAGCGGGCATTGAATACCACTTGCTGGGCATCACATTCGTTGTAACGCACGCGGAAACGAAAGCAGAAGGGCGTTGTCATTGATTGTCCTGTTCAGTTTTTTGAAAATCTTT